>JALPWY010000034.1 GCA_023271875.1 Nitrospinaceae bacterium
CAAAGCTAGGTTTAGCCATGTTGCCGATATCTCTAAGGGTACACCCTTGCCATAACCAGCATGAGTTGGTAGTGATCCTGTGTTTCAAGTTGCGAAAATATTTTTGGAAAAATTTTGATACTAAGTGAACGACTGGGGTCGCAATGATTCCCTGCGCTTCGGTTTCCTTAACGCACCTTAGAATATTTTTTTTCCCTAGTCCGGGGTCAATAAGTATGGGTATCGCCCCCGTTTTAAATAGGGCAAATGCAACAGAAATGAACTTTATGCTGAAAGGAATAAAGAGTAAAATACGGTCTCCTTTTTTAAATCCGTATTGGTTCAATCCAGAAGCAATGCGGGAACTCTCATCATCTAACTCTTGAAATGAGATGGAAGTGCCAGTGTGTGATTCGGTAACCGCTGTTTGATTTGGGTTGTTTTGCGCGACGCGTTCAAGTGAAAAAGCTATGTTATAGCGCGCCTGTTTCATGATTGTCTACGGCAGGTTCAAGGTTTCCTTGACCAAAGGTACGGTCACTTTCTTTTTTTTGATATAAGATGCTTGATTGATTTTAGTGATCGCATGCTTAATCGATATAAAATCTCTTGGCATGCGCGTGAGGAGATACTCTATTACTTTTTCGGGTAAAATAAGCCTAATATCCTTCGCTAGTTTGGTAATGATCTTTGCAGTTGTTTTGTCGTCAATGGGTTTAAGTTCAGTAGACATGCCCCACTGAAAACGTGATATTAGATAGTTTTCCGTGTTTTTTAATTTTGCAGGATTAAAGTTGCCAGCGAATGCAATTTTTTTTTCTTTTTCAATAAGAGAGTTGATAATGAGATAAAGTCTTTCTTGGGAAGTGCGCTTCCCCTCAATACAATCCACCGCATCGAGCAGAAATAGGTCGATGTTGGAAAGAATTGATACAAATTCCCTTGAAGAGCCATTCGAACTTTCGTCTGTTTTTTTTACAAAATCTGCACCGTGAACATACAGAACTTTTTTATTCATAGAAGCAGACTGATTCCCAATGGAAAGTAGAAGGTGCGTTTTCCCCAGGTTTTTACTACCAAAAAAATATAATGTGTTAAAAGAGGAGGAGTCACTGCAAAATTGGCGGGCTGCATCAAAGGCGATTTTTGAACCATCTGAAACAATGAAATTAGAAAAAGAATATTCAGGTTGTGAGGGAAAATCCAATATAAGCTGGCGCAATAAGGGATCCTTATTAGACATAATTCGGTTGATTTGTGTGATAGAAAAAAAGGGGTGGTTTTCTTACACCTGAAGATGGAATCATTTCGATTGCATCTGTACTGGTCCTATTTGTATTTCTACGATAGACCGACTGAATGATCGTGGTCTAATGATAACCGTGCATATCCAACCTTCTTTTCGGTAATTTAAAATCGTGTCAGTGCTTGCCATGGAGTTAACGAGAACCCATCCTTTATTTATCATTTCATTCTGGTAGAACTCAACAGTTTGTTTTAAACCCAAGGCCCCACTAAAGAACAGGCGCCCAACCTTCATGTCATTGTTGCTCGTTTCGTAAACAAATGACTTTGATTGGTCTCTGTTAAAACCATTAGGAACAGGAACGTCGATGAAAGGAAGGGCATTGTTAATGATTGCAGGTTCTGGGGAGACTTGTTTTTCGAATTGATCCAGTCCAGCACAACTGTTGAAAAAAGCAAGAGACAAAAAAATGACTATTCCTAAAGAAACAGTTGGTAGATTACATTTAATTATTTTCAAAAACAGATCTCCCTAAATAAACAATCGTTAGACCAGCTAACATCAAGGCAAAGCCGATGATTCTTAAAACCTGATCTGGAACTTCACCAATTTTTTGAGCGAAAATTTTCACCTGAGAAGGAGCGCAAAAATAAGGGGCACCTTCGAAGATCATCATCAGTCCTAAAGCAGATAGAAAAAGACTCATAAATATATGCGGCTTTTGTAGAATAAGGTTACAATGCGACCCTGCAGAGTTCCCCTTTCTCACTATGTAAAGAACGGTTTAGGCTCCATGCCCAATAATTTTTTGCGGACGGTATTACAAGTGAAACATTTTATCCTATTGACGATTATCTTGAATGTAGAAGATGGAGTCAATAAATATTTAGGTGAGCGGGAATAGGGGTTGTTAATAAATAATTTGGCGTTATATAATGTTTACATGGTTAACCTTTATTAAGTTTTGTCAAGTTTGTCTTACTTCTATATCAGGTTTGTCAGGTGATTTTCAATTTACTCTATAAGGCTATCAAATAAAAAAGTTCTTTAAGTTTTAGTGGTAGGCTTAATTTAAGGAAGAAAAGCGTTAAAAGATTTTTGGGGAAGCATCAATAAATTTTTTAGATAAGGAGCGAGGTTTTCTGATGAATTTTAATGTCACTAAGATTGTGTTCCCATGGTTTTTTCTTGTGGGTTTTTGCTTTCCTATTTCATTTGAGGTTGAAAATAACTCTTATCCGTTGATGGGTCAGGCGTGGGCCCTGAGCTCCGAATCTATGCCATTGACGAGTAATATATTTGTCGATATTGCAAAAAAACATAATCCAGCTGTAGTCAATGTTAGTATGAAGGCAAAGAAACGGAAAACTAGTGATAGATTTAATAATCACAGAAACCGAGGACAGAGGGATAACCGAGGACAGAGGGATCAATTTCGTGATTTTTATGACAAATTTTTTAGACAACAACCGCCAGGACCAGGTCAAGACAGGACTCCTAGACGAGGAGGGACTGGGTCAGGATTCATTATTGATGCAGATGGGCATATTTTAACTAACAATCATGTCGTTGCAGGGGCCGATGAGATTATAGTTAATTTAGACGACGATAAGGAATATACTGCAAAGTTGATTGGTACTGACCCTAAGACTGACATTGCTTTGATCAAAATTAACAGGGGAAATGGTAATAATACCCCTTTCCCTTATTTGCGTATGGGTGATTCCGATAAACTAGAAGTTGGAGAATGGGTAGTAGCTATTGGCAACCCATTCGGATTACCCCATACCGTAACAGTGGGCGTAGTTAGTGCCAAGGGTAGAAATATAGGTGCGGGTGCTTACGACGAATTTATACAAACAGATGCGTCTATCAATCCGGGCAATAGTGGTGGTCCGTTGATAAACATCAAGGGAGAAGTCATAGGTATAAATACAGCTATTATATCGGGCGGTGGCCCGGGTGGTGGAAATGTTGGGATAGGTTTTGCTATTCCTGCTAATTTGGCCAAATCAATTTTAACCGATTTGCGTGAAAAAGGAAAAGTTACACGAGGATGGTTGGGCGTGATGATTCAAAAAGTCACACCAGACTTGGCTAAATCATTTTCTCTCAAAGATAATAATGGTGCTTTGGTAGGAGATGTTATTCCTAAGGGCCCAGCGGCTAAGGCAGGAATACAGCGTGGGGATGTGATTGTTGAGTTTAACGGTCAAGAAGTGAACAGCATGGAACAATTACCAAAAATAGTAGCTCAAACAACGCCAGATACCGACGTTAGTGTTTTAGTGGTTCGTGATGGGAAGCCGTTGACTCTCAATGTTCATATCGCAATACTCAAAGACAATGAACAAAAAGTAGCACAAGGAGGTGCCACAGAAGATCCATTGGGCATGCAAGGGCAGGATATAACACCTGAATTGGCTCAGAGTTTAGATTTGGATAGTGAAGAGGGGGTCTTGGTATCAGATGTTACAGCAGGGCTATCTGCTGCAGAAGCTGGGATTAAGCGTGGCGATGTTATTACAGAAATTGACCGTAAACCGGTCAGGGACATGTCTGAATATAAACGTTCACTTGGAGCTATTAGAAAAGGGCGTACAGTATTATTTCTCATCAAAAGGGGTGGAACTACTATTTACATTGCCGTTAAGATCAAATGATATTACGGTATTTGCTGCTAGTTAAAGAATTGCTTTCCTTCTAACGGCAAGCCTTAAGGCTTGCCGTCTTCCGTTTTTGTCAATGAATTATTTTCAGGTTTTCGTAAAAATACTAATTCTAATCATTTTCTTGCTTGGATCTGCTAGTTGGGCGGAAGATAGCAATCGCAGAACTCCAATTGTTAAGGCAGTGGAGAAAATAGGGGCCTCCGTTGTTAATATTAATACGGAAGAAGCCGCACCCGCAGTACGAAATCCATTTAGAGATTCGCGCAATCCATTTTTTGATCAATTTTTCAAAGAATTTTTTCCACGTTTAAATAATAACCGCAGGAGTCTTGGGTCCGGTGTAATCATTCATCCTGAGGGGTATATTCTCACAAATGAACACGTTGTCGCAAAAGCAACTAGCATTAAAGTAACCCTTATAGACAAACGTGAATTTGATGCACGCTTAGTAGGAGCGGACATTAAGTCTGATTTAGCAGTTATTAAAATTGAAACTAAAGATAACCTGCCTCATGTCGACTTGGGTCGATCGGATGATTTGATGATTGGGGAAACAGTGATAGCGATCGGGAACCCTTTTGGACTCCAACATACGGTTACTACAGGAATTATCAGCGCTCTTCACCGTAGTATTAAGGGGGGGAAAAACCGGGTTTACAGGGGATTTATTCAGTTGGATGCTTCAATCAATCCTGGTAACAGCGGAGGTCCTCTTCTCAATATCAACGGTTTGCTGATTGGAATCAACACGGCTATTTTTAAACAAGCCGAGGGAATTGGGTTTGCTATTCCTATCAACAAAGCTAAGCGAATTATAAACGATCTTATTCGCTATGGCAAAGTTCGGCGTGGATGGTTAGGTGTTTCAGTGCAAGGTATGACTAAGGAAATGCGCCGTTTTTTTCATATTGACACGATAAGAGGTGTGGTTGTCACTCAAGTTATGGAAGGAAGTCCTGGCGCACGAGCTGGTTTAAAGCAAGGGGATGTTATTTTATCTTTAGAGAATAATGAGGTCAGTGATAAGTCTGACTACAGCGAACGAGTTTCAACTTATCCAGTAGGGAATACAATATATATGAAAATATTGCGGGACGGTAAGGAAAGGGCTCTTTCTTTGAAAGTTTCGTTACTTCCCAAAAGTCGAGTGGTTGACTACGTACAAAATTGGTTGGGGTTTACTGTGAATAAAATTCAACAATCATCAGCGCGAAGATATCGTTTGGCAACCAGTCAGGGTGTTGTGGTGACAAGCGTGACTCCAAACAGCGTGGGTGGTAAGATAGGAATTCAGCCAGGGGATATCATTCGTCAGGTTAATCAGGTAAGAATTGAAAATGAGAAAGATTTTAGGATGGCTATAGTGAAGGCCGCAGGGCGAGACAGTGTTCTTATTCTGATTCAAAGAGGACAAAATGGATACTACGTGACGTTGGAGCCTTGATCTTCCACATAGTCAATTCCCTAGGTATATTTAGGGAAATAAATGCGGGCAATAAATGATCTTATTTTTTGAGAAATTACTTGGTCTGCGTTATTAGTTCACTCCTCAAGTATATCTCTTATATGCTTCGAAGATTTTCTTGTTAGGTCCGGTGAGTGTTATAGCATCAGGCGACTTTGGAGGTAAGCTCCTTCCGGAAAGTAGAAACGCGCTAAAATTATGACAGTTTCCTATGTTGATGTTATGCATTGGTCATTTAATTCTTACTACAGGTGACTTACGAAACAATTACCATGTTGAAACAGTGCAAAAGAAAAATCGAACGTTTGCGTAAGGATATTAGGCAACACGATATTCTTTATTACGTAAAAGATAGCCCCGCAGTTTCAGATCGCGAGTACGATTTACTAATGCAGGAGTTACAAGATTTAGAAAAAAAATTCCCCGAGTTTGTTTGCAAGGAGTCCCCAACTCAGAGGGTGGGCGGTAAGGTATCTGAAAAATTCAATACCGTCACGCACAACACCCCGATGCTTAGTCTCGATAATACGTACAGTGTTGATGAACTGAGAGAGTTTCACGCAAGGGTTCTTAAAGGCTTGGGAAACTTTTTGTCGAAAGACATTGAGTACTTTGTGGAACTTAAATTCGATGGTCTGGCGGTGGCGCTTACTTATGAAAATGGGGTGTTTGTTCAAGGAGCGACAAGAGGAGATGGAAAAGAAGGTGAGGATATAACAGCCAATTTAAGGACCATCAAATCTATCCCGCTCACCATCCCAATGGACAAGGAAAAAATTGATTTTTTGGAAGTGCGAGGTGAAGTATTCATGCCTCGCGAAAGTTTTCGTGAACTCAATAAAGCTAGGGAGAAAGATGGAAAAGCTCTATTTGTAAACCCTAGAAATGCTGCCGCAGGGTCATTGCGTTTGTTAGATCCTGAGATTACTGCTTCTCGCAAACTTGATATCTTTGTTTATGGTATAGGCATGGAGTCTGCTCCCGTCAAGGCTCACAGCGAAACTCAGGATATGTTGCAAAGATTGGGATTTAAGTTAAATGTGAATCGCTACATTTGCGGAACCTTTGAAGGGGTTCTGCCTTATATAGAAAAATGGAGAATTGAAAAAAACAATCTAAAGTATGATGTTGATGGGCTAGTGATTAAAGTCAATTCTCTGGATTTTCAAAAAAAATTAGGTGCGACTACTAAGTTTCCACGATGGGCAGCCGCCTACAAATATGAGGCAGAAAAAGCAGAGACAAGGGTGGAAAATATTGTTTGCCAGGTTGGACGGACGGGGGCGATAACCCCTGTAGCGCTTCTCACGCCTGTATTTATTTCTGGTTCAACAGTTAGTCGTGCCACCTTGCATAACGAAGATGAAATCAAGCGAAAGGATATACGTGTTGGCGATAGGGTAGTGATAGAAAAGTCTGGGGAGATCATTCCCAAAATAGTTAAGGTGATCCAATCTACCAAGATGAAACGAGGTCCTTCGTTTAAAATGCCTGTTCAGTGTCCAGAATGTAAGGGGACTTTATTTCGCCCCGTGAAAGAAGCGATATTGCGTTGTGTCAATTATTGTTGCCCTGCGCAGTTAAAAGAGCGGTTGTTTCATTTTGCATCGAGGAATGCTATGGATATAGATCATCTGGGCCCCTCTATTATTGAACAAATGGTAGAGAGTGGTTTGGTCAATAATTTTTCGGACCTTTATAAATTAGACTATCGTAGTTTGGCAAGGCTAGAACGCATGGCTGATAAATCGGCAAAGAATTTAGTCGAGGCGATACAAAAAAGCAAATCGGCAGGACTGGCGCGTTTGCTTCATGCTTTGGGCGTCCGTCATGTTGGTCAAAGAGCAGGAGTTATTTTAGCCAGACACTTTCATTCCATGTCAAACCTTCAAAATGCAAAGACCGAGGAATTACAGTTTGTTATGGAAATAGGGGAGACCGTTGCTAAAAGCTTGGCAGAATTTTTTAGTCTACGGTCCAATAATGAAGAAATAGTACGTTTGAGAGAACTTGGCGTAGGAATGAAGGTGACAGGGGAGACAGTAGGTGACGGACTCCTTGGCAAGCAGTTTGTTTTGACAGGCTCGTTAGAATCCTTCACCCGCGATGAAACAAAAATGAAAATTTCAGCATTGGGTGGTCGAGTTACTTCCAATGTGTCAAAAAAAACAGATTACGTTGTTGTAGGTGCAGATCCGGGTTCTAAAGCCGATAAAGCAAGAAAACTTGGGGTAGCAATAATCGGCGAGAGGACACTTAATGAAATGTTGAATAAATAAAAAGAAAAAAGTATGGCTAGGTAGAGATTGTTTGTTTTTCTATACTACTCAAAAGCAGGTAAACATTTTTTCTATTTTGTTTGATTATGTTTTTTTGAGAATTTTAATGGTGTGCTTTTGAGGAGAGACGGCGACTTTGGCTCTTAGGGTTACGGTTAGTCCGGCTTTGCTGTGGTTTTCCAGTTTGGTTTCGACTTCCTGTTTTTATTGGAGAGCGCCTTTTGAGAGATGGAGCACCTTCCTTTGCGGGTAAGAATAATTCTTCTTCGGCCCACTCAACCGGAATTTTGTTTTTTAAGAATTGTTCAACACGATCAAGGTGGAACGCATAGTTTTCACAGCATAGCGTAATCGCTGTTCCTTTTGCACCTGCTCTTGCGGTACGCCCTATTCGATGGACATAATCCTCTGGATCCTGGGGAACGTCATAGTTTATGACGTGAGTTATATTATCTACATGAATTCCCCGTGAAGCTACGTCTGTAGCGATTAGAATATTCAGTTTACCCTGTTTAAAATCTTCCAGTACGCGGATACGTTTTTTTTGATGAAGGTCACCACTGATCAGGGCAGCTACGTATTCATTATGCTTGAGCAGTAGCTCTAATCGTTCCGCCCACATTTTTGTATTGCAAAAAATTAGAACTTTTTCCCCTGATTCTTTTTTCAGGAGGCCGAGTAACAAGTTGAACTTTTCATGTCGGCCTACGTGGTACAACAGCTGTCTAATCTCGTCAACGACTGCTTTTCCCGGTTCAACCATTACTTTTACTGGGTTATTCATATGCATATAGGCCAACTCCATGACTTTGTAGTTCAGAGTGGCTGAAAATAACATGGATTGCCTTTTGTCGTATGGAGAACAGTTTCTGAACAAGTACCGTAGATCTAAAATGAACCCCATATCAAACATACGATCTGCTTCATCCACGATCAGTACTTCCAGTTCTTTTAGGCTGAACAGTTTTTGCTTGTAATAATCAATAATTCTACCTGGAGTGACGATAAAAATATCGGCTCCGTTTTTAATCTGGTTACGTTGTTTTTCGTAATCCATTCCTCCATAGATGCATAGGATGCTTAATTTACAGTGTCCACCAATCAGGCGTGCGTCGATTTCAATTTGCCTCGCCAGCTCGCGTGTTGGAGCTATCACTAGAGCCCGCGGAGCCACCCATCCTTTCATCTTAGGTTTGGGTTTTGGGTTATTTAGAAGCCTGGTAAACAGAGTGATCAGGAAAGCAGCTGTTTTTCCTGTTCCAGTCTGGGCTTGTCCCGCTATGTCTTTGCCTGCAAGGGATATCGGAAGAGTTTTTTCCTGTATCGAAGTGCAATATTTAAAGTCTGCATCTCTAATACCTTTTAGAACGACTTCGGGAATGGGTAGGGACTCAAATGTAATCTGGTTCAATTAGTACTCCGAGCTGCAGAATAGAGAGAGTATTGAGTTCCAACAACAAAGGTCTAACTAAGGGAGGAGTTTTCAATACGACAGGCTAGATTATCTATTCTTTCATTATAGTTTGTCTAGATGGTTTTGCAACCCTGAAACTCATTTTTCTTGACAGTTTGTAGACATAAGTGATTGAATGCTTGGTTTCATTTTCGGCTCGGAAGACTGATGATTCTGCCTGCCGGTTGCTTTAAGATTCCTAATGTAGACGAACGCGGAACAAATACACATCGAAAGATTTTTTAGTTTTAAATTAAGGGGTTGTAAAATGGCGGTGGTTGACTATGATGCTGTTTTTTTATAGTTTGTTGTTAATGTGAGAGTCAGCGAAAAAAGAGGTGAATTTTGATTAAGCACGACGTTGTTATTGTTGGTTCTGGGTTGGCGGGTATGAGGGCTGCCCTAGAAGTTTGTGAGGGGCTAGACGTTGCTATTTTGAGCAAAGTGTACCCCTCGCGTTCCCACTCGGGAGCTGCGCAGGGAGGAATAGCTGCATCGCTAGGGAATTCTGAACCTGACAGTTGGGAGGAGCACCTCTACGATACAGTGAAGGGGGGCGATTTTCTAAATGATCAGGACGCTGCTGAAGAATATGTCAAAGCTGCTCCTCGGGTAATATATGAGCTGGAACATTTTGGCTGTGTATTTAGCCGTACTCCCGATGGGAAGATCGCGCAACGCAGCTTCGGCGGACACTCCAAACCTCGCGCATGTTTCTCGGCAGACCGCACGGGTCATGCGATTCTTCATGCTTTGCACGAACAACTTTTAAAACGTTCAAAATCGATCAAAATTTATTCCGAATGGTATATGCATTCGCTAGTCCTCGATGGTGACCGTTGTAACGGAATCGTAGTCAGCGATATTCGTACAGGTGCCGTAGAAGTTATGCAGGCTAGAGCTGTAATTTTTGCGACGGGGGGATATGGTCGCGTCTTTAACATTACATCCAACGCTTTCGCTAGTACTGCCGATGGGGTCATGGCGGCTTATCGTGCGGGAATTCCTATAGAAGACGCCGAGTTTGTCCAGTATCACCCATCTGGGCTATACCGTCAGGGGATCTTGTTTTCTGAGGCAGCGCGAGGTGAGGGTGGCTATTTGCTTAATGGTGAGGGTGAACGGTTTATGGAAAAATATGCTCCTTCACGAATGGAACTGGCACCGAGAGATATCGTAGCGCGAGCAGAGCAAAGCGAAATGGATGCCGGGCGCGGGGTAGATGAAAAAGATATCATTCATCTTGATCTGAGACATTTAGGCGAAGCCCGTATCATGGAGCGTTTACCACAGATTCGACAGTTAGGGATTGATTTTATTGGTGTCGATTGTGTTAAAGATCCCCTACCTATTCAACCTACAGCGCACTATTCGATGGGGGGAATTCCAACTGATAAGTTTGGGCAAGTGATTTTTGACGCTGAAGGAACCCACGTGAGGGGGTTTTTTGCCGCGGGTGAATGCTCCTGTGTTTCAGTTCATGGAGCCAACCGTCTTGGAACCAATTCACTTTTAGAAGCGGTGGTTTTTGGTGAGCGTGCGGGTCGGGGCGCCTTGGAATATGTAAAGACTGTTGGACACGCTCCAGTGAACGAAAGCCATGAAAAAACCAAAGTACTTGAACAATTTGAGGGTATTTTCCAACGAGATGGCAAAGAGAGTTACAACGATATCCGCAAGGAAATGAAAACAATTATGACTGAGAAATGCAGTGTTTTCCGGGACGAGGAGCAGTTGAAAGTTTGCATTGATACGATTAAAAAGCTCCAAGAAAGATATAAAAACGGAAAGATTACTGATAAAGGCAAATTGTTCAACACGGAGATTTACGAAATTTTAGAGCTTGGGAACATGTTAGGTATGGCTGAAATCATCGCAAATGGCGCTCTCAACCGCAAGGAAAGTCGTGGCGGACATTACCGTACAGACTATCCCAAACGCGATGACGAGAATTTTTTGAAGCATAGTTTGACTTATAAGACGGATAAGGGTATGGAGATTAAATATAAACCGGTGGTGATCACGAAACATCAACCTGCTGAAAGAACATATTGATGATTACTTTCAAGATCAAAAGATACAATCCGGAGAAGCAGGCCGAACCCTATTTCGAAGAATTTCAACTGGATGTCCAAGATGATCTGACGCTGCTAGATTGTATGAACGAGATCAAGTGGACTCTGGACGGTAGTTTGACTTACCGTATGTCCTGCCGCAGTGCCATATGTGGATCCTGCGCGGTGAAGGCCAATGGCCATGCCATTCTAGCTTGCCAAAGACAAGTTCGTCACCTAGTTAAAGATGATGATACGATTGTTCTGGAACCTTTAGGCAATATGAAACCGATCAAGGACCTTGCGGTTGATTTTAAACCTTTCTGGGAAAAAATTGACAAGGTTAAGCCTTACCTTCAGCCGAAACAAAAAGCACCAGAGAAAGAGAGAATTCAGTCACCGGAGCAATTCAAATTCATTGACGATTCAAGCACCTGCATCATGTGCGGGGCATGCTATTCCGATTGTGACGTTCTAGAAGTAGATGACAATTTTCTAGGTCCGGCTGCTCTCGCTAAGGCGCAACGGTTTGTGCAGGACTCTCGTGACGAGAAAACCTTGGAACGCGTAAAAGAGTTGAGTAAACCAGGTGGAATCTGGGATTGCACCCACTGCGCAGAATGTGTTGAGCGTTGTCCCAAGCCGGCACGGCCTTTTGATCGTATTAAGGAAATAATGACTGTCGCGTTGGAGCAGGGTGTTACCAACAACAATGGCGCTCGTCATGCGTTATCGTTTGCCAAATCAGTGAAATCCAGCGGTAGACTCAATGAAAATATTATTCCTGTAGAGTCAGTGGGTTTTTTCAATTTTAAGGGATTGTTTGATTTGTTGCCAGTTGGACTACGCATGTTTTTCAAGGGAAAAAATCCCCCGATTTTACATAAGTCTATTGACGAGGTTGAGGATGTTAAACGGATTTATAGGGAGCTGAACGAGTGATGAAGTTTGCTTTGTTTACAGGATGCGTGGCCAAAGGGGCTACTCGAGAGTTAATGCTTTCAACGATGAAATCCGCTGAAGGTCTAGGTATAGAATTCATCGAAATGAAAAGTGCTGCTTGTTGTGGAGCCGGAGTAGTTTCTGAAAAAAATCCGATTTTGGCAGATGCATTAAATGCCCGTAGCATAGCAATAGCTGAAGAACAGAATCTGGATCTTGTTACTATCTGTTCTACCTGCCAAGGAATTTTAAAAAAAACAGAAAGTCATGTCGACTCCGATCCTGCCTATAAGGAAAAAGTTAATAATGTCCTTGAGGAAGGTGGACACCAGTACGCAGGTGGAAAAATAAAAATCCAACACTTTGCCAATGTGCTTGGTACTGAGGAAGGATTAAAGCTTTTACGGGATAAAGTGAAGCGTCCGTTAACAGGACTCAAAACGGCGGCTTTTTATGGGTGTTATGTTTTGCGTCCATCAGAGTTATCCTTATATGAAGATCCTGATAATCCAACCGGGATGGAAGAGATTTTTGAAATCTTGGGAGCTACACCAGTTTACTATGATAGTCGTATTAAATGCTGCGGATTTCCTATTATTATGATGAACAAAGATGCCTCACATGATATGGCAGGCAATGCTCTTATCGATGCGATCGATAGTGGGGCAGATTGCGTGGTGACTGGATGCCCCTTATGCCACCTAAGCCTTGATGCCTATCAACCCGAAATAGATAGAATGAATAAGAAGGGCTACTCGATTCCAATTCTGCATTTACCGCAACTAGTGGCTTTGGCTTTGGGTTATTCGCCCCAGGAATTGGGGATGGATAAACACATTATTTCTACCACCAGATTAGATACAATTCTAACCTAATTCTCGTCCACGCTTTTAAGTCTTAGCGCGAGCGGTTGTGATTCTTTTTCCTTAATAATAGTTTTGCCTCTTTAGGGAAAATAAAGAGCGTGATCAAAACTTCTATTTTGTTTAAAAAGTACTTAAAGCGATAGTCGTCTTCGATGTGATGTTGATTCTTTTTTGTATCGGTGATTAGGTGTTGTCACTTTTCTTGATTTATGTAAAAGAGAAAGTAAGTTAATCAAATAAAAGATGAATTAGGAATGCTCTTTACCATGCTAGGAGGATGTGTTGACCAATTTGCAGCCTTTATTCAAGAATAAAATTTTTGTGCTAGTTGGTGGGTTGATATTATTTTCAATTGTTTTGCTTATGCCACTTCCAGAAGGGATGACTTTTTCTGGAAAACGCCTCTTGGCAGTCATTGTTTTGATGGCCTGCTGGTGGATTGGCGAAGGGACTGCTATCGCAGTTACAGCGCTCCTTCCCCTAATTCTTTTTCCGCTATTAGGAATCATGTCGAGTAAACAGGTTGCGCCTAACTACGCCAATCACTTCGTGTTTCTTTTCTTAGGTGGGTTTATGATTGCGTTGGCTATGGAGAAATGGAATTTTCATAAGCGCTTAGCATTATGGATTATTGTGCTGATAGGAGCAGGAATTAAACGGATCGTGCTGGGTTTTATGATGGCTTCAGCTTTTCTATCTATGTGGATTTCAAACACAGCTACGACCATGATGCTTCTTCCTGTAGGGATGGCAGTTGTGAAGCAAGTTGCCTGCCAGTCTACTTTAGATGGAAGGCACGATAAAATTTCTGAACAGCGAGTGATAGAAAGTTTGGGGTTAGTTCTCATGCTCGGGTTAGCTTACTCAGCTAGCATTGGAGGAGTTGGCACCCTAATTGGTACAGCGCCTAATATTGTTTTTGCCGGGTTTTATAAAAACCTTTATCCGGAAAACCCGGAAATCAGTTTTGCGGAATGGATGGCGATGGCGATTCCCGTGGTAGTTCTTTTTATTCCCATTGTATGGATTTATCTTTGTAAATTTGTCTCTCCTGTTCCGTTGAACCGGATTGAACTTTCAAAGGGCAACGAAGATGTTGTTAAACATGAACTTGAATCTTTAGGGGAAATTACTCGGCCAGAAAAAATGGTTGCCTGCATTTTTGCTATGACCGCTTTGATGTGGATTTTTCGAAAACCCCTTGTGCTGGGATCAGTCACAATGCCCGGATGGTCTAGTCTGTTCCCGAACCCAGAAATGTTTCACGACTCAACAGTTGCAATGATAATGGGTGTTTTATTGATGCTTATTCCTGTTTATTATAGGGAAGGAATTGTGAAAAACGATCAGCGTGAATATTTTCTTCTCGACTGGAAAACAGTAGAAACACGCATGCCTTGGGGGATACTATTGTTGTTTGGTGGTGGGTTTGCTCTTGCCTCGGGGTTTACTGAAACGGGATTGACAGGTTGGATCGGGAATCAGTTAACCGGATTGTCATCGTTTCCTTTATGGGCTGTAGTTTTATTCGTGTGTTTGGGAATCACGTTTTTGACCGAACTCACATCCAACACTGCCACATCCACTATCATTTTGCCAGTGATGGGGGCCGCTGCGGTGGTTGCGGGTTTTCACCCGCTAATGTTCATGTTACCTGCAACACTTTCGGCATCGTTTGCATTTATGTTGCCCGTTGCGACACCTCCCAATGCCATCGTATTTGGGAGTGGGTGGGTAACGATTCCGGCGATGTCACGTGCTGGATTCGCGCTCAATCTCATTGGAGCAGTCCTTGTAACAACACTCGCTCTCTTTCTTATTCAAGTGCTCTTTTTGTAGTGTCTCCCTGGAGTTTCACAGACTAGAATTAGGGGTAGCAACAATTTCCCCACAAAACTTTATATTGCATCGCTCATATTTTAAAAAGAGCTTTAAGGAAAACTATTTCCAGATCAGTGGAACAAAAAAAGTGGTTTCCAAATGTTTTTTAAGTAAGTTCTGGCCTTTCTGGTTTCCATCTAAGCTTTGGGTTGCGGGCGGCCGTGATTTCATCTGGACGAGATACGACAGGCATGTGAGGAGCATCGTGAAAAACTTCCGGCTTGGTCTCTGCGAGTCCCGCTATTTTTTTCATAGTTACGATAAAGTCATCAAGTGTTTCCTTTGATTCAGTTTCAGTGGGTTCGATCATCAATGCACCCTTTACGATCAAAGGAAAGTAAACCGTGGGAGGATGGAACCCATAGTCGATGAGCATTTTTGCGATGTCCATAGTGCTTACTTTGTTTTTGAGTTGATGCTTGTCGTTGAATACGCACTCGTGCAGACTGGGTCCCTTGTAGGGCAGATGATAGTGCTCATAAAGAGAGGCTTTGATATAATTGGCATTGAGAACCGCCATTTCTGCTACCTGTTTAATTCCTTCTGGTCCAAGTGACCTGATGTACGTATAGGCTCGTACGAGAATGCCAAAATTCCCATAAAATGCTTTCATTTTTCCAATGCTATCAGGGCGGTTATGGTTGAGAGTGTATTTCCCGTCAGCATGTTCGATGATAGGCTTTGGGAGAAAGGGTGATAGTTTCTTGACGACCCCTATAGGACCAGCTCCGGGTCCTCCCCCTCCGTGAGGCGTGGAAAATGTTTTATGTAGGTTAAAGTGTAAAACATCTACACCCATACGGTTCATTTTTGTTTTTCCCATTACCGCGTTTAGGTTAGCCCCATCACAATAAACCAGCCCCCCTTTACTGTGAACAATTTCACTAATTTTTAATATATCAGTTTCAAATATTCCTAGAGTATTTGGATTGGTCAGCATTACGGCCGCAGTTTCTTCATCCATAATCGACTCTAATTTTTTGGGATCGATGAGGCCACGTTCGTCGGACTGTATTTGAACAACGCTGTATCCACATAACGCTGCGCTAGCTGGATTAGTTCCATGAGCGGAGTCGGGCAGGATAACTTTTTTTCGCTGTATTCCTTGAGCCGAATGATACGCATGAATCATGAGCATGCCTGCCAACTCACCGTGTGCTCCGGCTGCAGGTTGCAGACTTACCTGCTCCATACCACTTATTTCTTTGAGGTATTCCTGCAGCTCAAACATAAGCTGAAGACTGCCCTGCGAAAGAGCTTCAGGTGTGTATGGGTGATGCTGTGCGAATCCAGAAAGATTGGCGGTTTCGTTGTTGACCTTTGGATTGTATTTCATCGTGCAGGAGCCAAGCGGGTAAAAATTAGTGTCTATACTAAAGTTCCATTGTGAGAGCCTTGTGAAGTGTCGAACGACATCGAGTTCCGTTAACTCGGGAAGATTATCGATGGGATTACGAATTTCTGTGGCAGGGAGAATTGCTTCAAGCTCAACTTCAGGGACATCACATTTTGGGAGTGAGTAGGCAGTTCGACCCGGCGAACCCATATCAAAAAGGAGTGGTTCGTCGAACACTAACCCTTTTATCCCAATTGAGTTAGCTTTTGATTGCCGATGGTTAGATTTATTCATTACTGTTTTAAGTTAGAGTGCTTTTTAGTAGTTGGTTGATACTTTCCAGGACGGTTTCCGGTAAAAGAATATCTGAGTCGCGTTCTTCGAGCAAAATGTGAGGAGTATTGACTGGGCCCCAGCGCCAAGTTTGTCCATGTTTAAAGATGACTACTAACGGCGTTTCTACCGCAGAAGCTATATGCATGATGCCCGTATGGTTGCAAAATAGCAAATCACTTTTTTTAATTACTAGGGCTAACTCTTTGATAGGAAGTAATGGTAATCGACCCACTTTGAGGTTTGTTTCTTCATTTAGTTGGTCAATTAATTGTTCATCACCTGGGCCACATATGAATAGGACTTCTGCTTTTCCTGAGTTGGATAGTTTTTCTGCCACGGTTCGAAAGTTTTCTGATTTCCAAGCTTGATCTGCCGTACGAGTTCCTGGTTTGAAAGTTACCATTGGGAGTTCTGGATGCTTACGCAATGTTCTTAGGATTCCTTGTATTTTTTTTTCTTCATCTCCGTTAAAATATAAGCGAGGGCTGGGCATGATTTTCGTTATACCTACATAACTAATTAATTCAAGATTGTTTACACTCTCGTGGGGATGTTGGTTGTCTAATGGCATACGCGCATCGTAAAGCCAAGCAGTTTCATTGTGGGCATATCCTACTCGATATTTTGCTTTGCTGATTAGAGCAAGGAACGAACTGAGTACGCTAAACTTTTTATTGAGTGTAAACACAACATCAAACCTCTTGCGTCGGAGCTGACTTATAATGTTTCCGGGAGTGCCAAAATAGAATTGGCGAAGGAAGTAAAACCCTTGCTTGAGTGTTAGAGTGAGCACTTGGATTTTTAGGGCACTTAGATAGTGCCATGCATCAGACCTGAGAGTATCGAACGGAATAATTTTGTCTATGTTGGGGTTGTCGGCAAGGACGGGAACATTGACTCGATTTACTAACACGTTTACTTGAAGATGTGGAAAAGATTTTTTGATAGATTCGTAAACGGGTGTTGATAAAATCACATCTCCCAGGCGGTCGGGCCTTATTACCAGAACAGATGAAGCAGAAGTAAAATTTATGGGCAACGAAATAGGGTTTTTTTTACCTAAGGTTGATTTAACGGTAACCCACAAGACGTGCTTTGCGATGCGTACTATTTTGCGAGCCAGTTCGGCCATAGGATTTCTTTTCGCCAAGTGGCAGTGCGTTTAAGGCAACGGTTGTGCTTGATCGATGAGCATGATAGGAATGTCATCCTGGATGAGATATTTTAGTTTACATGCGTTGCAGTCAAGCCCGTCTTCTTCAGGGGTTAACTCTAAATCTCCTTTACATTTAGGGCAAACTAGAATTTCTAAAAGTTCTTTATCAAAAGCCATTGTATTACCTTTATGTTTAATGAGTTGAGTGTTGAGGAGAGATTACCATCTTAACGTGCTCAGAGGCTATTTTTTTCGTCGCATCAAACATGTTTTGTACGGTTACTTTATCCATGCACTCGGTTGTCCCTAAGGGACACCGACGCTTCCAGCAGAAACTACAATTTAATTTATGAAAAACTGCTTTATGGTTTTTTGAGTAGGCCCCGTTGCGGTTTGGATCAGTCGGTCCCCATACCGAAACCGTTGGGATGCCTAATGCCCAGCAAATATGAAACGGTCCCGAATCGCTTCCCACAAACAAAGAGAGTTTTTTGTATAG
>JALPWY010000035.1 GCA_023271875.1 Nitrospinaceae bacterium
TTCCGAAGGTAGAAAATCGACCTAGGCGGCTACCTTTGCTATAGTCCAAAACTTTATACTTAAGGGTGTATTTAGGGTTGTCATGGGTAATGATAAACATTGAGCGTGCTATCGTGTCTTCAAGAGCGGACTCAAGTTGTGATCCTGCATCCGTCATTCTATGGTCACGCGTAGTTAGATTTTTTAAAGCGATTGTGTTTTCTGTATTTTTAAAACTTTTGTTGACCCGAGAATCTACACCCGAACAAGCCGAAAAAAATAAGAAAATGGAAATTATAAAATAGAAATAATATTTCATTTCTGGGCCTTTGGTGGTTGTTATCTCTAAATATCGGGAAAGCCTAGAATATACTTTAGGTTATTTTCAAGCATTAGAAGGGTATAGTTGGTGTGTAATCAAATCAAAAATTCACTCCCTTTGGCGTGAATAGGTGAAGAAAGGTTTCTTCGATATGGCTGAACCAGATCTGAATTTCAATAGGAATGAGGCTATTTATGTAGGTGATATACCCCATCGTTAACGCAACACCAAGAATGATTAAGAGTAGTCCGCTAAATATATTGGTGGAATGTAAAGACACTGAATGCCCTACCAGGGTCAGATTCCAACCCTTACCTCGTAATACTTTCCAAAACAATCCATCCTTGGGTAAATTGCCGCATAGTGTTGCAATCAAAATCAATGGAAGTCCTAAACCAACAGCATAGAAAAACAGAAGGGTCATCCCTTGAATGATTGTTTTGTCCGACGCGGCCAGAATAAGAATTCCTGAAAGAATAGGACCTACACATGGAGTCCACCCTAAAGCAAAAGTAGCCCCAAAAAGAAAAAAACCAAAGAAAGTAGATGTGGGGCGTCCTCGAAAACCTGCCCCAGAAAATCCTTTTCCAAAAAGAGTCATAATGCCAAAAACCACGACAACAATACCACCAATTGTTGTAAGTGAAAACATATATTCTCGTAATAACCCACCGAAATAACTTGCCGAGGCACCCATGCCCACAAATAAAGATGCTAGGCCAAGAAAAAAAGCGACCGACATAAATCCCATTCGTGCTCGGTCAGCTTGCGCAGTAACAGCAAAGTAAGCAGGTAAAATAGGTAGGGTGCATGGTGAAAGAAAGCTGAATACACCTGCAGTGAATGCGAGAAAAATTAAAACGAGCATTCCTGATGACGGTAGATTGGATTTAACTTCAAATGGATTCGACTGCGATGTTCCTTTGTTGCTGTTTGATAACAAAGAAGTGTTTGAGGTTACAGTTTTTTCCATTGAGGAAGATTTTATTAAACTTTTCGCACGAGTTGAGGCGGATAAATTGGCAAGTTTCATCCCTTTCGGCACCTTTTCGCTTGCGCAACGAAATCCAACATCTAATTCAGGTTGATCTGGGTATGAAAATTCTCGGTAGCCACTTCGGGCAAACATTTTTAGGGCAGATAAGTAGGTAGTTCCTGAGAAATGTCCTATATCTTTAGCAGATTGTCCCCGCAAAACTTTAAGCTCCCCACCAAAGTATTTACTTTGATAAGTACTTCCTTTATATGGAGAGTAGTTATCCGCCACCCATTCCCAAACATTTCCAACTAAATCATGGACGCCAAGGGGTGTTGCGCTTCTTGGGTAGGATCCCACTTGAGTGATGGGGTTCCTGCTTCCCGGTTTTATTGATAGGTTAGCGTAATCAGGATGAAATTCCTTTCCCCAAGGGTACTCATTTCCTGTTTCACCACGAGCAGCCTTTTCCCATTGTTTTTCAGAAGGTAATTTTTTTTTTGCCCATTGGCAAAAATTGGACGAGTCGTACCACGTAACGTTTACAACGGGAAAATTTCCTTGGCCATTGGGAAATTCATTATTTTTCCAGTGTTTTGGCGGCACTGCATTTAAGTCATCAATGT
The DNA here is from genome assembly GCA_023271875.1 of Nitrospinaceae bacterium. Lineage (GTDB taxonomy): Bacteria > Nitrospinota > Nitrospinia > Nitrospinales > VA-1 > Nitromaritima. The sequence goes on from JALPWY010000035.1 coordinate 1,904, forward strand.
ACACCTTGTATCGAAGGTTAGTCACCTCATAGCGATCAATGTAGAAGGACTTGAGAAAAATATTTTGTTCCGGTCCTTCGTCGACGTGCCACGGTTTGGGTAGTCCAAAAGAGAGAGCTTCTCCAGATGTATCCTTTTTATTGGTTCCGAAAAAAAAAGAGCCAGCGGGAATATATATGACATCACCTTCAAGAGAACTCAGCGGAGAATTTTTTGCATTTACGTTTGCTGTAAAAACAAGCGCAATCGTGCATATGAATATATGAATTAGAAACCAAGATTTTAATGCGTTTTTCATTTTGCCTTTAAATCCGAGGTTAATTTTTTTTAAGAAGATTTGCGAAGTATAGCAATGTTTCGGGATCGGACCAATTTTCTGCCCCTTGAAGAACCCCAATAATTATTCCTTGGGGATCAATCAGGATTGTCGTGGGTAGGCTAACGATGCCATATTGGCGGCTCACAACCATTCGTTGATCGAGTGCCATCGGGAACGTTATCTTTTTTGCTGTTACATATGGGCGCACCACTCGATCACCAAACATATCATTTGATATTCCAAGCACATCAAAATTATCGGATTTGAACCGTTGATACAACTCTTCGAGCGAGGGCATTTCAATTTTACATGGGCCACACCATGTGGCCCAGAAATTGATCAGGAGGTATTTACCTCTAAATTGCCGAAGGCTTACTTCTTGTCCATCAAGATTCTTCAGAGTAAAGTCGTTGGCAATATGCTGTACTTCTTCCTTGGCTTCAGCTTGGGAGCAAGTGATCGTTATGACTAGCGTAACAATTAAGGTTGTGAAAAAATCAGGTAAACAAAGTTTAAACATTTAGGAGGGAGTAATTCTTTTATCACATATATTGTTTGCAAAGAACGTAAAGCTGAGGAATTATTATTCGACTGACTCCACGCAACGAACCATGGGGATCGCTTTTTTTAAAGCTTTTTCTATACCCATCTTGAGAGTCATGGTCGAACTAGAACATGAGGTGCAAGCTCCCACAAGACGAACCTTCACCACGCCGTCATCAATATCTACTAGCTCTACGTTACCTCCATCATTAATGAGCATTGGACGGATTGATTCCAAAACTGCCTCGACTTCATCTTTCATATTCGACCTCTAACTTCTTAAGCCTGATCATGGATAACTGCGCTACCCTTGGCCATCAACGAGAGCTTCTTTTTTTGCTAAAAGTTCTTCTTGAGTTTCCACATGCTCGGGGTCTTTTGGGATACAGTCTACCGGGCATACTTCAACGCATTGGGCTTCTTCATACCAGCCTACGCATTCGGTGCAATGTTCCCAATCTATTACATAGATGTCATCCCCTTCAGAAATTGCTTCATTCGGGCACTCGGGTTCACATACACCGCAGTTTACACAATCTTCGTTGATCAACAGTGACATAAAAGCTCTCCTTAAAAACTATAATAAGTGAGAAGTCTCACCACTTATTATAAAATTTTTTCAAACGATCTAGTTTTGGAACTCCACCCAAACCATGCTTCGTCTTTCACTATATTACTATAAACTGAAACCACAAGATGTTTAGCGTCTGGATATGTAGGTTCTCCGTCAAATAAGGCCATTTTTTTATCCTCATCTGAAAAATACGCATCATGGTCAGGATGCGAATGGTAAAAAGTCTTTAGAATCATTCCTTTCGACTCAATCTCATTGAATACTTTAAACAATTCCCGCGGGTCAATATTGTAAGCCGTTTTGGCATCCCTTGGATAGGTCTCGGGATCCATTTCGTGCAACTTGTCTTGAATATTGGTGCAGCGAAATAAAACATCATCTTTTTTTGTATCAGTTAACCCAGCAATTATTCCGCAACACTCAGAAGGATATTCTTCTAGAGCGTGGTTGCGAATTTGTTCAAGGTTATTTTGCGAAATATGATTTGTATACATTGTCGAACTTTAAGAATAAATTGTCAATCTCTTTACTCTTATCGAGATAAGAAGTAATTGGGCAGGTCGCAACTGATGTGCCGAGGCTATTCTCACTGCAGGATAATCACAATGCACGGTTGTCTGCTAAAGGGTAATTTAGGCTCTTGAAACGGATTATTAAGTCAAACGTGAGTTTCAACAGTCATGTTGTTTAATACCTTTACCTGACAAGCGAGTCTGAGTTCGGGGTTTTCCTTTAGTTTTCCGGCCAGTTGTTGATTTTCAATTTCGTTTTTTGGTTCAGTATCGCCTGAAACTACTTTTATGGCGCATGAATGGCAAAGCCCACGTCCTCTACAATTAAGAAGCTTAAAAATGTGAGGGTATATGCTGAGTTTATTTCTGATGGCAGTTTCTCTAATAGTTTCGCCTTTTTCTGCCTTAATTGTTCTCTTTTGTTTTGTAAATCGAAGTTCTAACATGCCTCTATTTCCAAAAAATCTAACAATTGGCCCTTACCCCAGTAACCGTGAAATGCACTTCCCACGGTCAGACAGGAAGTTGTCATATGAACAAACTGGCTTTCCCCATCATTTCCCTTTAATACGCCAACCTGGGAATAGGGGAGTATAATCTCGCCACAGTTGACGCAAATAGTGGAATACTGTTTACAAGTTTTGATCAGGCAATCCACACAGACTACGGGATGAAAAAGATAAACTTCCTGCTCTTGAAAACTTGTGATGGTGGGCAAGGTTTCTACCCTTTTTCCACAATCAGCACACGATAAAGTCACCTTAGACTGATCCATAGACTAAATCTCTTACAACTGATCCTGACCTTATGCCTGATAACACATTTTAGGTTTAAAGTGACATTCTACCGAAGGAACTTAGTTGGGACAAATTTTTTTATCTTTCGATAAAAATTTAAAATTGACTCTGATTAACGACTTCAAGCAGATCAGCGGATACAAACGGTTTTCATTGTTTCGTAAGAATCAAGTACTGCCCCTGCTCCTTTGACTATGCCAAGGAGTGGTTCGGCGGGTTTGTAAACTTTAAGGGCAGTTCGTTCTTCAACTAGTTTGTCTAGTCCACGAATTAGGGCACCGCCTCCGGTTAAATAAATTCCGTTAGAGTGAATATCCGCTGAAAGTTCGGGGGGTGTTTTTTCTAACGCCTTCATGATAATAGAAATGATCGTGAGGATGGGTTCCTGTATAGCTTCACGAATTTCTTCATCGAAAATTGTAATCGAGGTAGGGACTCCCGTTTGAACACTTAGGCCTTTTACTTGGGTACTTAGTTTGTTTATCGAGGGGTAGGCGCTACCTATTTCAGCTTTGATCCGCTCGCCTTCGAATATACCAACATTCAGATTGTGCTGCAGTCTTAAATAACGAACTATCGACTCATCAATTGCGTCTCCAGCAACCCGGACAGATTCTCCATAAGCGATGGCCGAAAGGGAGATAACTGCTACATCTGATGTCCCACCGCCAATATCGACTACCATATTTCCTTCTGCATTCTTTACCGGGAGACTCGCTCCAATAGCAGCAGCCATCGGTTCTTCAATTAAATGTACTTCACGCACACCAGACATAAGGGCAGCCTCGATAACTGCTTTTTTTTCTACTTGAGTTATGCAAGTGGGAACGCCAATTATAATACGGGGTTTGATAAGCCAATTGTTTTTGAGAGTTTTTTTTATAAAGTAGGTTATCATGCGTTGTGTGACGTTAAAATCCGCTATGACTCCATCTTTCATAGGTCTGATGGTTTGCAATCCTGCATGCGTGCGGCCGAACATCTGCTTTGCTTCAAGTCCTACAGCCTCAATTTTTTCTCCACTAGAACTAATAGCTACGATCGAGGGCTCGTTGAGCACAATGCCTTCTCCTTTAATGTAGATCAAGGTATTAGCTGTTCCCAGATCCATTGCTATGTCTGTAGAAAAATGTTCTATTAACTTTTTAAAAATCATAATGTCGTCGTGGTTTTAGAGAAAAATTCTGAAGCGGTCTCGTGTAAAGAGGCACCAATTAACTGCGAAATAGTTTTGCCGTTGTCAGGGAAACAAGACATCCCCAGTTCAGCGCAAATCTGCATCGGCTCGCCCTCAACGAATAACGGAGTGTTATTGAGTATCTTTTCGAGTTTTATTTTAAACGGTTGAGCTTCAGACCATTTTTGATCCACAAGAATCACAATATATATAGTTTCTGAAAATTTAAAAATATATTTTGGTGAGGGTAGTATACTTGAAATTGTAGATGCAATTCCCCGTTGAAGTAAATCTCCATGCTTAATCCCAAAAGACGAGTAAAGCTTCGGCAGGTTATTAATTTTTAAACTTAAGAAACATACGGACTTTCCGTTTTTTAGTAAATCTTTTTCAAGAGCATCGCCGTGTTGAGTTAAGAAACGGTGATTGGGTATTCCTACAATTTGATCTAGGTTTTTGTTGTAGTTCCATTGTTCCTTAGTTTCCATGCAGAATATCGAAAACCCAGCCGAGTAAGTCATAAGAGTAAGGGAGTCTAGTTCCAAATTAGAAAATGATCCTGCAGTTTTTGAACCGCAAACCATCACGCCATAAAGTTGTTTATTAAAGGAGACAGGCGCTGCCATTAGGGATAAAAAAGATCCTTCTTTGGCCTCCTTTCCCCCAAAAATAACAGTGTCACGCCCTTCTGTGTCACTGAGAAGAACAGGGCACTGGTTTTTGGCACATGACCCAGCTAGGCCCTTACCTAAGCGTACCGGTATGTTGGCATCAGTCTTATTGAAGCCCTTGAATTTTAAAGTTTTCCCCACTTCGTTAGAACCGAACCAAATTATTGCATATGCATCACAGGTGAGTATAGACAAAGGTATGTTAGCTAGCTTTTCTATCGCTTTATTTTTACTAGGTGATTCTGCGATGAACCTGCTATAAGAAATAAGATCGCGAAAAATAAATCCCGTTGGAGAGTCAAACAAGGCCTCTTTTTTTTCTTGATCTAGCTCCCAAGCCATTTGGCTTGCAAGTCCTGCTATTATTTTTTGTTGTTTTACAGGGAAACTGAAGCTTTCTTTTGAGTCGATAACGAGGACACCTTCTAGATTTTTGTGAACCACTGGCATAGCAAGAAAACTTTTTAAATCCTCTTTTTTATTGTATATGCAAAGCTCTGGTGGTTTTTTTTCGTAGTGCTCCTCAAGAAAAGGTGTCCTGCTTTGTGCGACCGTTCCAACTGGGCTGTCTCCAAAATTAATCTTTGCCTCCGCGTTGAAGTTGGAACTTAGAGAAATGTGATGGCGCAAAACTAAGATTTTCTTGTCCAAGTCTGCTTTATACAAGGCGATAGTAAATGCATTGCTGATATTACCGGTAAGTTCAACGAGTTGGTCGAGACGATTCGAAACAGTCATCTTTTTTGCGAGCAATTTTTGGTCAACTTTATGATTAAGGGAAACTAGAGAGTGGACTTATTTTTGTTAAGAAATCGCGTAGGGAGGAAGTAATTTATTTTCCCCGTTTTTTAAGCATCTCCCGGTATGCTCTGATCTCGCTTCTGTCAACTGCCTGGGCAGCTACCTCGTAAACGCCATTACCATTAGATGAAATTTCTTTTACTCGCATGGCCTTACAGTTGACAATCTTTTTTTCTCCATTTGATGGTAAACGAAAGGTGGTAATAAGAATATCATCCTGAATTACAGTCGCAGGGATTGTTAAAACGAGTCCATTTGTGGACATTTCCTGGATATTAATTTTATGAGTTTGGTCAAAAAACTCTCTTTCTCTTTCGATCTCAGCTGTGCCAGAAATCTTGACACAGGCCCGATGACTAACTCTCTTATCGAGAATATTCTTCTCCGTGTAGCTTTTTTTTTGAATTAACAGATCAAGACGGTCTTTGAAGTGATGTAAGTCCTTCAAAGAAAAAGTTTCTAAAGAACTGAGCATTTCTTGGAACATTGGCGTACGAGAGAGTCTAAATCTAAAACTTCAGAAACTGGCCAGACTGATGTTTAAGGAGAGCGAGTCAATCTAGTTCTGCATGACTAATTTTATAGGCAGTATGATTTTGTGTCAATCATTTAAAACAAAGCTTTTAGCTGAGTTCCCGGATTATAAAGCATTAATAATCTTGACATGGATATAGCCCGTTTATATACTCCAGCCTCCCTTCGCATTAGGATTCGACTTGATTAGAGAATCGATAAGGGGCGGGTAGCTCAGCTGGGAGAGCACCGGCCTTACAAGCCGGGGGTCACAGGTTCGAGCCCTGTTCCGCCTACCATTGATTTGCTTTTAGCGTTTGAAAATTTTTAATGTTGCTACGAAAAAAATGGGGGTAGGATCGATTGGCGAGGTAGACTCGTAATAAGGTAATCACTCTACACCGCGTCGTATCTGGACCATGAATTTAGAAACGGGGTCGTAGTTCAGTTGGTTAGAATGCCGGCCTGTCACGCCGGAGGTCGCGAGTTCGAGTCTCGTCGGCCCCGCCACTTTAATAAAAGACCTGCACTTGAAAAAGCGCAGGTCTTTTATTATAAATGGGGTATTCTGCTATTTATATAAGTTTCTGCTAATACTTATGGATTAAAATCACCGCTATCAGAAGAAGGGCGGAGCCTGAAATACGCCCTAAACTTAATTCCCGAACGGGAAAGCCAAACCATCCATTATGGTCCATAATTAGCGATGCTAGCAATTGTCCCGTTAGCACAAGAGCAACTAACGAGAGCAGTCCGATTTTGGGGCCAGAAACAATGCTTCCAAATACGGCGAATGCACCAATTAATCCACCCAACCATAGCCATTTTGGGAGCGTGGTTACAGTATTCAAGTCCGGCCAGGGATCACGAGAGACCCAAAAACAAATCATAAGACCAATTGTGCCCACAGCAAAAGAAAAAAATGAGGCAGAGACTGTACTCGATAGACGTTGTGATAATTCTGTGTTGATACCGACTTGAAGTGGCAAAAGCAGTCCAATAGCCAGTGCTACTAGAATGTATAGTTGTCCCATTGTTTCACCATGTCTCCTATAAAAAATATAATTGGTGTCTACTAAAATAAAAAAGATGAAAAATATTTTGAGACCTTTAGCTCCTCATTTGAGTATGTTTATCCATCGATCTGCCTCAATGTTTTTAGCGGTTTATTTTTTAATATGTCTAGACTAGAAATAATTCCGGTAAAAGTTGTAAGAAAAATAGAAAGTACCAGCGTCCAAAGCATTATATCGAGTCTTGGGTGCCAGGGTGCTTTAATAAGATATTTCATTACTGCCCAAGATAATCCAGAAGATAATCCTACCCCAATAATACTAGCTAATACTCCAATAGTTGCATATTCGACTCCCAAAATCCCAGCTATTTTATTTCGCTTGGCTCCTAGAATTTTTAGCACCGCTGATTCTTTTAACCTTCTGTACTTAGTAGATGCAACCGAACCAGAAAGGATAATTAATCCAGTTATTATCGTGAAGGCAGACATAAAATCTACTAGTGTTTTTAAATTATTAACAACATCTTCAATTGTGTTTACAATATCGCGGGTCGATAAAGCGGTTATATTTGGAAGAGCATTAACCACAGCGTGCTGTAATTCTAATTCTTTGCTCTCAGGAACGTTTACGGTAGCCACATAAGTTATTGGAGCGTCTTCTAATGCCCCACTTGAAAAGATCATATAAAAATTTGTTCTCATATTTCGCCAGTTTACTTTGCGAATACTTGTCACTGGAGCAGTTATTTTAATACCCTGAATATCCATTGTGAGTTGTGACCCGATTTTAGCGCCAAGTCTTTCAGCTGCATCCGCCTCTAAAGAAATTTGAGGGATCATAGCGTCTTTCTTTTGCCACCAGACTCCCTCCGTTATCACATTATCCTTTGGTAAATTTCCTCCTTTCATGATAGTAGTTACAAAATTTCTAGTAATAAACCACTCTTCTTTGCGTTTATTTTTATAAGGCCAATTTTTAGCAAGGCGTTCGTCGATTCCATAGAATTTTGAACGTATAAGCGGGGTCAGGGTACGCTCGGCTTTTGGAGCGATTAGGTCGAGAGTTTTGGTAAATGTTTCAGTCTGATCTGATTGAATATCTATAAAAAAATAATTTGGAGGATTAATTTCTTTATTTTCTTTTAGCATAGCTATCATATCCATTTGCACAAGCCTAACTGTAAGCACCAACATGATTCCCATACCGAGACATGTGACAATAGCACATGTTTGATTATTTGGACGACGTAGATTAGTCAGCCCATAATGTCGCAGCATCTTTACAGAAGAAGGAAGTTGTTTTAGCACTTTTATTAGAAGCACTGCAAAGCCAGTCAATAGTAAGCCAGAAATTCCCAGAGCAAGAATAAATATAATACCGTATTTGATCGACCCTGCCTGCCAGACCATGATAGCAGTGATTATAAAAACAAAGAGAAGGCCAAATGTTCTTCTCTCCCATAAGGTTCCGAGTGAGAGTTCTTCTTCTTCAAAATTACGCCGAAAGAGACGTAGTGGTTTAGTTTTCCTGGCACGCAATAGAGGCAATGTGCAAAACAGAATTGTAGTAATCATTCCTAGAGAAAACGAATGTAGGGCAGGGGTCCAATAAAATTCTGGTTCAAGGTTAAGACTGGTTAGTTTAGAAAGTTTTGAAGGTAATAAAAACTGTACTCCATAGCCAAGTAACACTCCGATGAGGCTACCTAAAAACCCTAGAAGTAATGATTGGAGAAAATATATCCTTAGAACTACGCGAGGAGATGCTCCCAGACAATATAATATAGCTATGGTATCCAGTTTTTGTGCCATAAAAGTTCTAATAATCATCGCAACACCTATGCCCCCCATAAGGAGAGCAATGATTCCCAATGCTTTCAAGTACTGCCCCATACGCTCAATAGAATTATTGATAGAAGACTCCATATCCTTGTAGCTACGTAAACTTAAAGATTTATCTGTAAGTCCTTTTTCAAGAATCAGTAGGGCGTTTTCCAGTGAAATATTTTTTGGTAATCGAATCAAAGTGCGATATTTGACGCGGCTACCTACCTGAATAAGGTCTGCTTTATTAAGTGTTGTATGAGAGACAAACACGCGCGGGCCAATGCTAAAAGCCCGAGTAATCCGATCAGGCTCTTTAGTTATAGTTCCATTAATACGCACTATTGCTTTTCCCAGTTGAAAAGAATTACCGATTTTTAAGTTTGTGCGAAGGAGGAATGCAGGATCGACGACAGCACCATAATCAGCTAACATATTCTTTAGCGGGTGAGATGGAGTTGACTCAATGCTTCCGTACATTGGGTAGAAAGGGGCTTTCGCAGGGACCGATTTTAATTCTACTAACAACGAGGCATTTTCTCCGTTTGTCTCCGAGTAGAGGGCCATCGCATGCAATTCTTTTATAAACTGGAACTTAGTTTCAGGAGGTAAGGCAGTTTTTTGAAACTTTATGTCATCTAGGTTTTGTTCCCAGCGACCTTTTATTTCAATGTCAGCAGCCAATAAGCCTTTGGATTCTCCCTGTATAGCCGTATTGATCAATGAAGAAAAACTTTTAATAGTCATTATTGCTCCGACACCTATAGCAATACACACGATAAAAAATATAAATCTATGCCATGCGCCCCGTGATTCTGCCAAAGCTAATGAGAATAATTGTAGTAGAGAGAATTTGTTTTTTATCATTACATAGTAGGCATTGAGTCTTCGATTATTTTTCCATCGTCCATGACAATGATACGTTCAGCTCTTTTAGCAACGTCTGGTTCGTGTGTTACAAGTGCAATGGTGGACTTTTTATTGCGATGTAGATCAGTTATAAGATCGAGAATACGTTTACTATTTTGTGAATCGAGATTCCCTGTTGGTTCATCAGCTAATACAATACTGGGTTCGTTGATGAAAGCCCTTGCGAGACAAAGTCGTTGCTGTTCTCCCCCGGAAAGTTGTGAAGGATAATGATGGTTACGGTTTACAAGTCCTGTAAGATCAAGGAGTTCCATAGATTTTTTCTTAGACCCATTGGTTCCATTTAGTTCCGCCGAAAGTGCAACGTTTTCTAGCGCAGTCAATGTAGGTATGAGATTAAAATTTTGAAAAATGAATCCAAAATGTTGGCTCCGTAACTCGGCTAGTTCATCCTCATTAAGTTTCGTGATATCCTGATGATTGATTTTAATGTTTCCCTCAGTAGGTTCGTCTAATCCGGCAATTAGGCTAAGTAAAGTGGTTTTGCCACTTCCAGATGCTCCTGTAATGGCTACAAACTGCCCACTAGGAATAACAAGGTCGATGCCATTAAGGATGTTTACCGTGTGTCCGCCTCCAAAGAGAGATTTGTTAAGTCCGTTGATTTGAATCACAATAGAATCCTTGATGTTTATTTGAAGAAATATGAATATACGTTATGTTCTTACTACCCGCAAAAATTTTAACACCATTGTGCTTTTTCTTGTTTGGGCGTTGTTCTTTTTTACTCCCACTGCTCCGGTTGGAGGATCATCTCCTGTGATTCTTGCTTTTGGGAATAGTCTTACGGCAGGATTTGGGGTACCAAATGCTCAGAGTTATCCCCCTAGACTTCAGAAAATAATCACTGAAAATGGTTATCCACATAAGGTGATTAATGGAGGAGTGAGTGGAGATACTACAGCAGGTGGGGTTCGCCGCATAAAATGGTTGATGAAACATGACCCTGAAATCGTTATTTTAGAACTGGGCGCGAATGATGGGTTGCGCGGACTATCGCTTGAAGAAATGGAATCTAACTTGGAACAGATTATTGATATTTGTAAAGAGAGTGGCGCAAAAGTGTTGTTAACAGGGATGAGGATTCCCCCAAATTACGGTGAAGAATATACTGTTGAGTTTGAAAAAACTTTTATCCGTTTAGCAGAAAAGCATAAACTACCACTGGTTCCCTTTTTTTTGGAAGGCGTTGCTGGAATAAGAGAACACACTCAGCCTGACGGTATACACCCTTTAGGGTCAGGATATGAAATTGTTGTGCAAACGATTTGGAAATATCTTAAGCCGTTAATGGACCTTGGTTCCAAAACTAAAGCTTAGCTTTTGATAGTTAGAACAAACTGTCTATGTGTTGCATAAGCTTTTTATAGCAGAATCCCTCTTGTAATACTTTGCGGGCGGCGTCGTAACCTTCTTGGAATGAAAGAACAAGGCCACATAAATGAAATAAAGTCCCGGCTTGGCAGGCGATAAGAGGACCGGCAGGCCCAGCGCCACTTTTAAGTGCCGACTCCCCCCAATCGACGAATTTTGGCAAGTCGTATTCTTCTGATTTTAAGGCCTTGTAAGCGTCATCAATTTCAGAGTTGGTTTCTTCTGAAAACATTGTTCTGATTTGACAAAGAATTTCTTTAGTTTTTTCTTTTTCAGATTCAATAAAAACTTTAGCGGGTTTATGCACGCCATAAAGTGTTGTTCCTTCAGCTCCGTTTCCTACGATCATAAGGTTAAATTTACTCAGCTTCGCCACCTCTATCATTGAGGTTTCATATCCACGGTGGAAATAGCTTGTAGCAAGGTAATTTTCTCCAGTCTGCGCTTCCAGAGGCATGAGGATTTTTTCCATGGTTGATAGCATGGTGCGTTTAACAATCTCTATTCGTAAATCTCGTAATTTTTCAAGTAGAGGATGTGCTTCTTGCATGTTGATATATCCAAATTGGAACTGTCTAATCAGTTCTACCCGCTGCCGGTGGTTACCTTTAGGATTAACTCCATAATGCTTACAGAGAATGTCTTCGAAAGTTATTCCAAATTTTGGCGGTAATGATGGGGCAGAGTGCCCATAGGTAGGTAGTCCCATAGCAGCAAGTACTGGAATAGTATAAAAACCAAAATATGGGACTCGATTAAAACCATCGAAGGGGTCGGCTATTTGTAGCAGTTGGTCCAGCTGAATTGGGTGTCGAATAGTAGTTTTATCCATGGCCTTCCAGTAGCCAATATTTTCTTCTAATGTTTCCAGCTTCATTCTAGCTGCGATCAGAAATACCCCTGATTTAACTTTAGAGACTTCATCTTTCAATATTAGGGTTAGTGCGTCTTCCGCCTCCATCTCGGTAAGATCTTTACTCATTTTGGGTCCTGTCGCAATCTTCTGAAGATATGACTTCATGCGGCTATCAACAAGACTGGATTCGTAAAGATTTTTTTTCATTTTTTGTAGGGGATATAGTTTAGTTTCTGTACACTAAAGCATTATAAAGTGAACTGATGCAAAAAAATAAAAATGATTGAAACCGATAGTACTCATCAAATAGATACACCTGCTTTTTGCGCCGATTCCGTGCGAGTGTTGCTGGTTTATCCAAACTCCAAAGATGTTGCTCTGGCTAATCTAGGGTTTCAGCGAGTACATACTTTACTAAATCAGATTAGTGGGGTGGAATGCGATCATTATAGCCTTCCTGTGGGTTGGTCTTCAGACATTTTAGAACTGGATCCATCTTCAATGCTATCCCATGAATGGGAGTGGCCTTTAGACCGTTTTGATGTCATTGCATTTTCCATTTCATTCGAGCCAGATTATTTAAACGCTGCCCTTATTTTGAAATACTTTGGTATACCCTTAGAACGCAAAGAGCGTAGTGCTCTGCATCCTGTGGTCCTCGCTGGAGGGTCTGCAGTTTTTATCAATCCAGAACCCTTGGCCGATTGTATAGATGCTTTCTTTATTGGAGAAGGTGAGGAGCTTGCTGAACCATTTTTTAAATTATTTAGCGAAAACGAATTTAGTGATGCACGCGAATTATTGGAACCCGCTGCAAAGATACCAGGTATTTATGTCCCTCAATTCTACCATCAGGAATATCAGGGGAATAGCATGGTTGCATTTAAGGCCGAACCAGAGGTTTTTGAAAGAGTGGAACGGCGCTGGGTAAAGGAAGGTTCTTCGGATTTGTGTACACATTCGGTGTTGCATGATACGGTTTCTACCTTTAAAGACATGTCCCTAATGGAGGTGACTCGCGGTTGTATATGGGCCTGTCGATTTTGTACGGCCGGATTTATTTATCGCCCGCCACGTCTTCCCGACTTAAATCTCACCTATCGTTCGCTAGAAAATGTGTTGGCGGGGCAGGGGAAGTCAGTTTCGACGGTAGGCCTTGTGGGGCCATCAGTCACTGACCATCCTGAGATTTTGCCTTTAGCTCGAAAAATTGTAGAAGATGGGAAGAAGTTGTCGTTTTCTTCCTTAAGAATGGAAACCCTGACTGATGAACTAGTCGACCTGATCCAGAAGAGCGGGCAAAAAACTTTAACAGTTGCGGTAGATGGTCCGTCGGAGAGAATGCGTCGGGTTATTAATAAGCAAGCGACGGATGATTTCATCGTAGAAAAATGTCAGTTTTTGACGGAGAAGGGAATTCTTCATTTAAAAATCTATTCTATTATCGGCTTACCTGGTGAGACGGAAGAGGACATTGATCATTTCATTGCCTTGGTCGAGCGGGTGATGAAAACATATGTTGCTACTTGCAGTCAACGAGGAAATATTGGACAGGTGACGATTGGTCTAAGCCCGCTCATACCGAAACCTGGAACACCTTTCCAGTGGCATCCGATGGAATCCGTGCAAAGCTTGAAAAAAAAGTTCATGAAAGTGCGCAAGGCCCTAGGACGGCTACCTCATATAAAATTGAGTTTTGGTTCTCCTAACGAAGCGTACCTTCAAACCTATTTGTCTCGTGGAGATCGCAGGGTTTTATCTTTTTTTAAAACCTATCTTGCTAACGGACACGATGCAAAAAAAGCATTAGCAGAAAGTAGCCCCTCACCGGATTCTTTTGTTTATAGGCAATATGAGAAAAATGATGTTTTGCCATGGGATATTGTCGATCACGGGTATAAAAATGATTTTCTGTGGAGCGACTACCAACGCGGATTAAAAGAGGGGGTAACACCTGTATGCGATACTGCAGTTTGTAAGATCTGTGGAATTTGCTAAGCAGGACCTTTTTTTAATAGAAATGCCTTCCTCCTTCAATAAAGATCGAGTCTAATTTTGAAAGATCCATTTTAAGATGTCCTTTGATATTGAGAGGATGAATAAACTTCCACCGGAAGCGCGTTTTTTAGACGTTAACGATTTTTGGTGTTTCCCTAACCGGTGGGTTGTTAAGTTTTTATATCCACTCTCTATTACCCCGACACAAATTACGATTCTCTCTCTGATCGCAGGACTTGTTTCAGTTTGTTGTTACATGATTGATTCGAGTGTCGGGTTAATGTGGGGGGCACTATTTCTATATTTAAAAATTTTTTTAGATAATGTTGACGGGAATCTAGCTCGCGTTAAAGGAGAAGTTTCTCGACTGGGGAGGTTTCTAGATTCGCTAATAGATTTTATCGTTAGTTTTCTAGTTTACCTTGTTTTGACTTTAAGACTGGTAAGCGAAACAAACAACTCTTTATATTGGTATCTAGGAGGACTTGCTTTCCTAAGTTGTCTAATACAGTGCTCGTATTTTGTGTACTATCTGGTGAGCTATACGTCTATTTCCGGCACCTATCTTTGTAATCGTGCAGATGAAAATATTACTGAGGAAGACAATGAGGCCTACGATAGAGGGGATCTTTCAAGGCTGGTTTGTTTTTTGCATCGCTTCCATGTCCTTTTATACGGGTGGCAGGATAAAGCTATTGAGTGGTTTGACCGTTTAAGTAAAAGATTAGGATCTAAAAGAAGTCCTCAGAAATTATCGAGAAGTGAATGGTATGGAGACAAGGTTTTTCTCACCTTAATAAGCCCGTTGTGTTTGTGTACTAATAATATGTTGTTAGTATTTTTTTCTCTATTAAATGAAATTGAATTCGGTCTTTGGTTTATCGTTGTGGTGGGCAATTTCTGTTTACTTATATTACAGGTTTGGAAAATTATCAAAGCTAGAAATAATTTAGTTCTTGAAAAATGAAGGAGTTGCCTGTTTTTAGTTCATGCTAAAGTCAATCTCTTTGTCTTTCATATTTTTTGAAATTTGAATTAACTGGTTTTTGAACTCAATTAGCGAATGGAGTGAATCAGCTCTTTTTTGAACATCTTGTTGCTCTAGAAATTCTTGCATTTTATTTACGGGTAGATCGAAGTGGTGAGTAAGCTTGTCAATAAATTCTCCTAGTTTGCAGCAGTTTTTCATGTCGAGTGTTTGTTCGATTTTTGTTCCTTCGGGGAGATTTGTTAAGTATAGTCGCATAACTCTAATTAGCTTTTCTTTGATAGGAGAGGGTTCAGAGGTTAGATCCTTGTCATTAATTTCTTTCAAAAACTCCACTTGAGCTTGTCGGTAAACCTTTCCTTTTATTTCATTGAGAATGCGAAATCGATAGAGTCCAGAAAGTAATATATTATATTTACCTTCGGGTAATTCGGAATGGTGCTTGATTTTTCCAAGGCAACCGATAGTCATGATTCCAGGAGTGCCTTGATAGTCACTTTCCCATCCAGGCTTTAGGAGAATCATGCCAATTTCTCCTTTCCCATTTAGCGCGTCCGCCACCATGCTGCAATACCGTGGTTCGAAAATGTGAAGCGGCAGAGAAGTGTTTGGATAAAACACAGTCGTGGGCAGTGGAAATAAAGGAATAACTATATTTTTTTTAAAACTTTTTTTATCTAACTCCATGGTATTACCTAAAAAAATAATAATCTTTTTTTAACGCGACTTTAACTTCATGCCTTAACATTATAATATTGGGTCCGTTTTAATTGCCACAACTGTTTTACATGATTTCATTAGGTGGTAAAATGAGTTGAAGATTATTGACGCTAGATTTTTGAAGGTACTGTGGCCAATATAGGGATTTAATATTGTAAGGGGTAGTTTTTTTTTAGTTAAGATTATTTTTTTGCGAAAAATTTCCCAGAATTTTCTTAAATGATTGCAAAACCGGAAGATATTTGTTTGGGTATAGAATCTTCTCTAGTCGAGTCGAACCTTTTCTCTAAAGGAACTCAAGCTGAAAAGGCAGCGCCTAGCTGGCGCGTATCTCCTGAGCCTTATTATCTGTCTTCTGAAGAAATCTTATTTTTCGAAGATCTTGGTTGTCACCTCCTGAAATTTTATACTGTACTAAACAGTCTTTATGCAGATAGTGTGAAAGGGAAAATCCCCTCTTGGTTTGCGCAATATTTGGATGCGGGGAAACCCGATGATTTAGTTGCCTATTCGAGAATGAA
>JALPWY010000036.1 GCA_023271875.1 Nitrospinaceae bacterium
CCAATCCTCTCCTCTTCGATTAATTATAAGAGGTGCGTGAATTAACAATATGTCAGCCATGAGTAGCCTGTCCCTTAAAAGTTGTGATAAAAACCTCTAAGCTTTTGCCAGGAATGTATTCTCAAATTGATTCTGAACAAACTTAATAATAAGTTCGGTCCGAAAGCGACCTAACTAAACAATTTTTTTCCCCTGTCAAACCTTTCACCACATGACAAAAACTAAAAGTTAGCAACTTCATTTGCTTGAAATATCCTATAGGTTTCGTAAAAATATTTTTGTCGTTACATTTATCCCACACCACATTAACAGAAGGTCTATTTTTGCTCAAACACTTATTTGTGGCGCTACTACACTAGCGGAGACCACTCAATTGCACCTTTAGTGGGCCCTGCCCAAGTTAATGTTGGCCGTTCGTTAGGGAAGAGTGCATCATAGCCAAATTTTGGAGTCGGTTCATTACACAACGCTCCACAATCTGAAATTCCTACACTTACAGGTGATTCGCTAAAATGGAGCAAGAATAATTCCTCAGTTTCATAAAATGATTTTTTAAGGTGATTTCGATCCTTCTCGCCGCGCATCCCAAAATAGGGGAAATGGTGGATATACCTACCAAATAGGTTTTCACAATCTAACATGTATTTCTGTGTATCGAGTATATGAGTGTGCCAGAATATATCGATATCCTTGCTAGGGACGAGCACCTTGTCATTATAGATACTCGATAGATACAAAAATCTACGGTACCAGACTTCTAACGTTTCGGCTTTATTCAGGGACCAGTTAGGTCCATCTTCTCTTTGCGTAAGAGAAAATTTAATTGATTCCAAATCCAGATTACGACTAAATTCATTAAACGAGGCTATTTTCATGTCTCATGCTCTCTCGAAAGGTGTTGAGTCAATAATATAAATTGAAGTTGAACTATTTTAGGCCCTCTTTCTAAATAAGGGAAATTAAAAAAACACTGATCAGGTGTAATGTTTATTTTAAGTACTTTTATCAAACTTTAGTTGAGTTAGACATCTAGTTTATAAGATACACGAATTCCACTTGCGTAAATGTCAGCCCAGTGAGAATCAAGTTTTTGCTCAGGAGTGAGCAAGTCTCGAAATGAACTAGGTCTAGTAATATGCTTAGACCAGTCCATTGTCTCCCAGGACAAGCCCAAAGATTCAAACCACAATTCAAGCATTGCGTGTGTAGGCAACGTAGTTAAGCTTAGATTGCGTCCTTTGCGATTAAAATATTCGGGTAGATTGTAATCCTTTTTTTCTGTTTGAGTAGGGCACGATATCATCAGTGGTAGACTAAGAATATGGTTCGTCAGGTGAGGGTGAGTTCTTGGTGCGTCCTTTCCCTGTACGGCCGAATAGGATGCGGTAAAGGTATCAATGAGGACAGTTTCTTTTGATGCGCGAGCCATAAGCTTGAGCAAGCGATAAGGTTCTGTCATGTAATATAGAATTCCAAAACAAAAGATCGTGTCGAAAGAATTTTTTTCTACCCCTTCTAGAAATTCTAAAATATCATTAGTTTCAAATTTATACTTCGATGTGCTTATTCCCTCTTTCGAAAATAATTCTATGCAACGTTTTGTGGTACGCTTATCTACATCGATACCATGAGTAAATTTTGCCCCAAGTTGCAAAGCCGCCCAAGAAAAAATTCCGGTGTGAGACCCAATATCTAGGATAGATTTATTTTGAAGGTGTTTACGATTGTTCTCCAGTAAAACGCCAATTCGGCCATTAATACACTCAGGGTGATAGGGAACAGCCCATCTTTTAGTTCGGGTGTCCGTAGTCAAGAACGGGGAATTAGGAGGGATATAAATCTTCATGGTTGATCAATGAGAAATATGTAAAAAAGATTCTCCCCGGGGAATTGTTTAGAGATGGCCAGGTTCTTAATTAAAAAACTCCACTTCATCAGTATTAAGACCATAGTAGTCTGGTGGAAATTTACTCAAAATTAAAAAGAATTATAAATAGCAAAACTGTTAGATAGTTTAAAAAGAACGTTCGGTTTGAAGGAAATTACATAACTCTATTGCTGTGAATTTGAAAAGCATAAAACTCAACACTCTCTTTTAATGAATTTCTAGAAATACTATAATGTAAGAAAAATAATATGAAAGAAAATTTAGTTGAATAAAAAAAAGAAAAACAAAAAAAAATCTATGGGAGAGGACCTTATCTCAGAAGAAGGTTTATCCTCCATCGGTGAGGCTTTTCGGAAACTTGACCCCCATATGGCGATTCGCCTCAAAGCTCTTCAGGGAGTCGAATCTCCAGCTGAATGGGTAATGGCGGTAATATTTGATTTATTTCCTTATGCTTGGAAAGACACTGAGTTACTTGGAGAAGCTATCCTAAATATTTTTGCAGGTGAATATGAGGAGGCAGTTGAGACTTTGAAAGGAGTTGTACATATGAGCCCGGATGCCTACCCTGCGTATCATCTTTTAGGGCATGTGTATGGTTGTATGGGGAATTACAAGGATGAAATCGAGTCTTATAGGAAAATTGTAAAATTGAGGAGCGATTATCCTCAGGTTTATTATAGTCTTGGGATGAGCTATTGGTTAGCAGGGCGGGACAAAAAAGCAATGGCAGCATTTCATACTGCTGTCCCAATGACCCCAGAGTTTGCAGTCCCGGAATTTTGGTTTACATTCACATTCGAAAAACTTAAGCGTTATCCAGCAGAAAATAATGGAACAGGTGATAAGAACACAATCGAAAAAAACCGCGTTCTATCTCACCTGTTTCATATGATTGGATTAGAATTAATTGAGTATGGTCACAATTCAGAAGCACGTCAGGCGTTTAAAAAATCTATACAACTACTGCCAGAATTCGCAGAATCCTATTATCAATTAGGTTCTGTTCATATGAAAAAATTAAGAAATTCTAGACGTGCGGAGAAATACCTGCGAATGGCAGAGCATTTATTTCAAGAGCAAAAAGAATTTCAGAGGGCCAAATTGATACAGCAGATCTGTGATTCCTCGGATCTTCTCATAGATAAAAATAAGGCTGCGGAAGACTGGTTAAAAGAAGGGCTTCGACTTCAACAATTAGGTTTGAATCAAGCTGCAGTAGATGCATATAAAATCGCGATATCTTTCAAGCGAGATTTTATTGATGCTTATTACAATATGGGAATCGCCTACGGAAGCTTAGAAGAGATTGGGGTTGATGTTCTTGATAATGCGCTAGGATCCTTAAAGCAAACTATTCGTTTGAATGCTGATTTTATTCATGGGTATATTGCTCTTGGTGCTGCTTATATTAGAAAAGAGGAATACGAAAAGGCACTAGATGTTTTGAACAGAGCGGTAACAATTGATTCAAAAGATTCGAACGCACATTATTATGTTGGAGTTGCCTATCGGGCAATGAAAGACTTTGAAAGAGCGGCGACCTCTCTCCGCAGTTCGGCATTGTTAAAACCGGATTCATTGCAGACACAATATTTTTTAGGTCTTGTTTTGCTAGATTGTGAAAAGTTTCAGGGTGCATGCGATGCTTTTATTGAAACAGTGCGCATTAAGCCGGACTTTGCTGAAGGGCATTACATGCTAGGTTATATGTATCTGGAAAAAATATTCAACGAAGAAAAGGGAGTCCATCACCTTAGTAAGGCGGAAAAACTTTATGTTAAGTTGGAAGACTTTGATCGTCTAGAAAGAGTTAGGGTAATGTTAGAAAAATGAGGGGGTGCTAATACTTGCAGTTAAGAATATTCTCGCAGTAAAAAATATAATATTTGCACTTAACGTAACCAAGCTTGGAATGCATAAATATCTGAATATTTTTCCCTGTAGCTAGTATAGAAAGGACTCTGTAATAGAGGGGTGATGAATAAAAAAACAATCTTATTGGTTTTAATTGGGGTAGGGATTGCTGCGTTTTATTTTTTTGACATTCAACAATATTTATCATTCGAAAGTTTGAAAGCCAACCGAGACAGGTTGAATGTTGTTTACCACGAGAATTCTATTATTTTTATTTCAGGGTTTATTGGAATTTATTTTTTAACAGTTTCCCTTTCGTTACCTGGGGCAGCGGTACTCACTCTGAGCGCCGGTGCTATTTTTGGATCAGTTCTGGGGACCTTCCTTGTCAATATAGGGGCAACCTTAGGGGCGACGGCTGCTTTTCTTAGTGCTCGTTTTATTTTTCGCGACTGGGTTGAAAATCAATTCAGTGACAAATTAGAATATATCAACAATGGTATTTCGCATAATGCTACTAGCTATCTGCTATTTTTGAGGCTGGTTCCATTGTTCCCATTTTTTCTGGTTAATCTTGTTTTGGGGGTAACACAGGTTCGACTCTCGATTTATTTTCTCAGCACAATGGTAGGAATTATGCCAGGTTCATTTGTTTATGCTAATGCTGGCAGTAATTTAGCACGCATAAATACCATCTCTGATATTGCGTCTCCAGAAATATTCGGAGCCTTCGTTTTGTTAGGCATTTTTGCTTTGATACCTGCCTTTTACCGTCGTTATAAATGAATTAATGAATTGTTGTAAATTATAATCAAAGGTTACCAAACTTTAGATTTTTTACGGTTTATCTTGTCTTTTTATAGGTTTTTGGAGGGATGGGCGAATAAGTCTACTAGACAGAATCTTACGTTACGTGGAGTTGATAAGAACCATGGCATGGTTTCATTTAGATTATCCATGCTAGATTTCGCATGCCCACTGAGATCCCGTTAGGGTTTTGAGTGTGGTTTTGGGGTTCTAATTATTAATAAATTCAGCTAACTACAACAGGAGGTTTCAGAATTGCTTTCCGTTGGTTTTTCAATTTTTGGGTCAGTTATTATAAACTGTCCGCTATAGGAATGCGAAGACATCATTATTGCAGTATTGCGGTCGATTTCAACAGTGACACCAAGTTGAAATTTAGTTCCTTGAAAAATCACAGTGTCAAAAGGTCCTGCATAGGTAGCAAAAACAGAATTACTATCACACGGATTTTCTCTGGAAGAAAACTTATACCCCTCTATTGTGTAAGAATAGAATTTAATGCCCCCAACCTCTTTCCATAAGTAGTCCTTTTGTATGTGTAACCCTTTGAATTGATTATCTCGAGCATAATTGAGAAATTCTTGCAGGGTAAGTGCGCCAGAGATACATTCTCCCCAAAGTTCCTTGTTGTTTCGCATTTCCTCCGGGACTTCAACTTCTGAAATAATATCTGCGATTAAAAAACGCCCCTCATTCTTTAAAATTCTATGTATTTCTTTAAAAATGTCCCCTTTTTTTGTAGAAAGATTGATAACGCAATTGGAGGTAACAAGATCGACGGACATGTCTTCAATAGGAATATTTTCAAGGAATCCTTGTTTAAATTCTATGTTATTGTAACCAAGGTTTTTAACAACTTGATCCGCATTTTGTCTGGCAACGTTGAGCATCTCTTCAGTCATGTCTATCCCGTAGACATGGCCCGTTTTTCCTACATACTTTGCAGCGATAAAACAATCGATACCTCCACCTGATCCAAGATCTAGCACTGTTTGTCCCTCTTGGGGAGCCGCCTTTCCTATTGGACTTCCACAGCCATATGAGATTTCTAAAACTTCTTTAGGGATATGGGACAATTCACTCGAATCATATTGCGTAGGGCAGCACAAGCTTTCCTGAGCGGTGACGGCTGCTTTTGAATAAAAACTTTGAACGTCATCTCTGGACACATCTTCTTTATCTGAATTTTTATCACAGCAGGATGCCATGTCATTCATTTGATTTTTCCTTTCAAACTTGATTAGCCTTGTAGTTAACGGCCGGCCTTAATGGTATTTGAGAAGATAAATTTAATCGATTTCATGATCAAGTAAGAATTGTATGTACCATATTATACATTGTTGAACCTTTTAATAAAATCCAAATGGCAATGGTGCAAATTAAAAACAGTTAGCTATTACAATATGTTTCTGGATAGGTTCTGGAGCCTGTTCTGACTTTTCTATGTATGTCTATTGGCTAGAGGTTTATTTTTGAGTACAAGGAGTGATAGATCCCATAGTTACGAAGAACTTTTTTAACATATTTTCTGGTTTCAGGGTATGGAATAGATTCTATGAACACGTCAGGATCTTGAAGGTGACTGAATCTTTTCAGCCATTTTTTTAGATTGTGAGGGCCCGCATTATATGAAATCAGAATATGAGTTCTATTTTTCTTAAAGCGTTTGTTTAGTTGGTCAATGTATTGAATTCCCAGTTGAATGTTTGTTTCGGGATTAAATAGAATTGTGGTATTAAAGGGCTCGCTCTTTTTAGAATTAGCATAAAGTACCCGCCCGGTTTCTGGCATAATTTGCATTAGTCCTATTGCTCCAGCACGGGACTGAACTTGAGAGTTAAACAAACTTTCTTGCCGGATAAGTCCTTTTACAAAGTATGGGTCGACATTAAAAATTTTTGCGTTGTCATGAATGGCTTTTGCATAAGCCAGGGGGTAAAAGTTTTTCCAAAAATTTTTGGTAAGGTCTTTTTCTCGAAGTTTTGTTTTGAAGTTTTTGTATAGTTGCATAACGCGCATGGTATCGGAATAAGCGTGCGCATCGTTGTAAAGTTTGGTTAACCAAAGTATTCCTGAAAGATTTTTTTGTGTGGTGCTCTCAAGTTTTTTGATTTCTAGCCTCGCATCTTCATAAAACCCTGTGGCTGATAATTCAACCCCTCGAGAATGGTGAAAGTGCGCATCGGTTGATAGTATAGGTGTTGCGAGAGGGAGTTCTTCTTCTCTAGGGATCTCCGGAAAGAATTTTTTATCAGGTTTCATCTCCCCAGCTCTAATTCCATAGTAGGTGTAAGGAAACGTCATATTAACATTTGTGAAAATTTGTTGAGCTAGATTCATATGCTTTAATTGCTTAGCTGATTTTGCGCTCCAGAACATACTACTCTCAATGAAGAGGCCTGATGGGTATTTACGAACACTGTTATCAAAGTAGTCATAAGCTTTTTTAAAATTTCCTATAGTGTAGTTCATCCAGCCAAGTTGCCATGCGGCCCGTTCGGCATACTCATCTGAGGATTTGCTAACTAACTCTGTGTAATATTTGGTTGCTTTTGGGTGTCGTTTTTTTTCCTCATGCATTTTGCCAATAAAAAAACGAGCTTGATTGGCCAATGTGTGGTTTGTCGCTGTATCGATTGAGTTTTTAAAGTATTTAAGCCCGTCTCGATAATACCCTGTGTTCCAAAGATTTCGGCCAATCATGAATAAAGCTTCTTGCTTACGCCTATGATTTGGGTGGTGTTCGAGAAACTTTCTAAGTGCGGAATTAGACAGATTCCGTTTGCGAAGACCTTTCTGTGCTCTGGCTAAGTAAAAATAGAAATTAGCTGGGAGGGAAGAGTTGTATTTTAATAATTCAGAAATTTCACTAACGATCTGCTGATATTTGACGTCGTGGAGTAATGCTCTAGTGCGCTGTTCATATTCGTTGAGAGCTAAAGGTTTGATGTCAATTGCCACGTCTTTAGCGAGTTTAATTATTTCTCCTTTTGCATGTTGCGTTAGTTGATTTGTGGGGGAAACAATATGAAGTAAACGGTAGCGATCATAGGCTTCATTTTTCTTCCCCAATTTTTGATAAAGACGTCCTTGTAGAAAAATAACTTCGGGTAGGTACGACCTATACTCAGAGTGCATTGAAAAACCTGATATTCGTTTTTCAGTCTCGCCGAGTACGTTAAGAGCTATTTGGATTTTATTATCTTTTTCTAAAATCTTCGCCAGTAAAATATTACTTTTTGTTAACAATAGAGTGCTTGGAAATTTTTTGTGGAGGGTATTGACTTGTTCTAAAGCTTCTTTGGTTTTCCCAGAGTTCAAGAACACCTCTGCCAAGTGGAAGCGAATGTAGTCTTCTATTTCTGGGTAAGATTTGATAGAGGCTAGGAACAACTCAATTGATTCATTTAGCTTGTTGGTGTGAGCTAAACTATGAGCGAGAAGATAAGAGACGCGTTTTTTTTCTCGAGAATCGGAACTTGAAGAGTGGATGGAACGAAATAACAGGGCAGCCTGATGAAAATTTCCTTTTTGGAACTGAGATAACCCAGAGGAATAGGGTTTTATTTCGCTTCCCATTACGCTTTCAGGGGTTGCAAAAGAGAGTGAAATAAAAAAGGCAAAGAGGCCTAATGTTTGAGGAATTAGAGCAAGGATTTTATCTCTTAGGGTAATTGGATTGTCAGATGACTCGGCATTAATTGTTTTAGCGTCGTAAAGTTTTTTAAACCAAGTAATCTGGCGTTTTGCATAATTTCTCGTATCTTGCTTGATTAGGTCGATGGTTTTTTCCAATGATTGTTTTTCATGTAGAAATTTTATGATTTGTGCGTATCCAATACTTTGGAAGGGTTTTAGCTTTTCAGAGAATCCTTGCGCTAAAATATTTTTTACTTCTTCGACCCATCCGTTTTCGATCATTTTTTCTATACGCTGGTTGATGTTGGCGTAAAGTTCTTTTCGGTCTCGTTCTATGAGAAAAGTGTGAATGGGGAATTCATAATTTGTCTTTGAATTTCCTTTGCTGAACTTTGAAAAAGGTGTCCCTGTTTGGCGGTACACTGAGATTGCCCTTTCGATACGCTGTCTATCCAAAGGAGGGATTCGTTCTGCTGAATCAGGATCAATTTGCTGGAGTTCCCTGTGCATTTCCGGAAGTCCTTTCGTTTGGATATCAGATTGGACTTTTTTTTTAATTTTTGGATTTATTGGTACTGCGCAATCGTAGCCCTCACATAGGGCTTTGATGTAGAGTCCAGTGCCTCCAGTTATTATGGGGACTTTCCCTTGGCTATGCAACTCTCTCGTATGAGCTAAAGCCATAGTTTTAAAGTCGAATGCGGAAAATTCTTGATCAGGTTCAAGAATATCTATTAGGTGGTGTGGGATTCTAACTCGGTCAGCAGGTGTTACTTTTGCTGTTCCTATATTGAAATACTTGTAAACCTGCATAGAGTCAGCGCTAATGATTTCTGAATTAATTTTTTCAGCTAATTCGATCGCGGTATCACTCTTATTGGATGTTGTGGCCCCAGCTAGAATAATTAAAGGAAGCATAAATTTTTTCCATTTCTTTCGAATACGAGCCATCTTTATTATAAATAAATAGAGGTGGTTCTATGACACATTCTACTTGTCGATTTTTAACAGACTCAATTAAAAATATGCGAGCATCAGCCTCACGTGAACCGTGTATAAAACGAAGCCTTGAGGGAAACAATTTATGATAGCAGAGTGTTTCCTGTACTTCTTTTAGTCTTATGGGTGGATAGGCCATAACGAAGGTTCCCTCGTATTTTAACAAACTGCTTGTTTTAGTAAGAAGTGAATTTAAGTTCATAGATATTTCGTGCCGGGCTACTGCTTTCTCATGATTCGGGTTCATGCGCCCTGTGTTTAATTTTCGGTATGGTGGGTTTGCAATTACTGAGTCAAATAATCCATCTTTAGAGCTCAGGGTCGAGTCCGTAAAGTCACCATGAACAAGGCTTACTTTTCCTGAGATTCCATTCTTTAACATATTGATAACAGCGAGATCATAAAGAGATTTTTGAATTTCGATCGCTACAATTTTTCCTAACTCTACTTGTGTTGATGCAAGGAGGGGGATGATCCCGCATCCGGTTCCAATGTCTAGAAGGTGGTTGCCCGTTGATAAATTTGAAAAGTTCACTAACAAGAATGGTTCAATGGAGTAACGGTATCCATTAGGTGTTTGTTCTATTGCTAGCGGGCTTGATAAGTTAAACGTGGCCATGGGATTGTTGAGTTATAGTTGATGTTTAATGAACGAAAAACAAACTCCATAACTCAATGCCATATGGGTTTCTTTCGGTTTTGAAATGAGATCATTTATTTAATAGGCCAAAAAGGGAATTTCGGTTTGCCTAACAGAATGGCTAATAGTTCTCTTTGATAAACCATGGGGTGATTACGTAAGGTGACCAAATACCCACTCGAACTGGATAAAATTGATTCAAGAGTAGTATTTGAATGTATGTCAACTATCTCCCCGATCTTTTGTCCTTTTGTAACTTCTGACCCGAGTTTAACTATTGGCATGAAAAAACCACCTGCGTTGGAGATTACAAACTGCTCGTTAGATTGTCTATTAAATTTCAATTGATATTTAATCGGTTTTTTTTGGTCATTGCCCAAAACCTCTGACCACAGAAGACTATTGATTAGTCCAGGAAGTATGGTTTCGCAAAGGGATATGTCCAAGTGGTTTGGTTTCCCTGCGGATAGAATTACAGAAGTAATCATTTGATCTACCCATTGGCCATAAAGGCAAAGCCTGAAGGTAGATGAGATTTTTGGCTCTCGGGCGTTTTTGATGGCGAGACTTCTTGCGAAATTTTTAGCAAGGCCATCAGGGTTCAGGCAGAGTAAATGAGGAGCATCATTATAATGAGTGTTTCCACTTTGAAGGATAATTCCAAACTGAGAATCTTTTGTTTGTCGGTAGACAGTGGCGGCAATTTGTTCGGGAACTTCACCTTGGTCATTTCCTGGGAACGCAAGGTTCATATCCAAATCGTGGAACGACCACAGGCCTTTACCTTCTTGAATGGCTGAGAGGTTGGTCGTAGGTATAATTTTTATCACACCTTTTAAATAGTAACCTGGTTCTTTTCCAGATTCCACTGAGTTAAGAAAACGAACGAGTCGTGAACAAAGATAAATGCCGTTTTGATGGTTCCCTTGAATTCCAGAAACAATCGAAATAGTATTTTTTGGTTGAACTCCTTCCCAAGTAAATTGTACGAGCTCGGTAGGAGGACCAAGGGGCGATTGGATCGATAGAATTGTTTCTTTCACGTTATTTTCGCTATTCTACCTAGAAGTGCGCCTGGATAAACTAGGGGATGTTCACGAATAGTGAAAAGAAACCCACTTTCAGCCGCTGTCACTTCCTGTAAAGTTTGACCATTTTGTGCGTCCACCACTTCTCCGATTACTTCTCCCGCGGCAATTTTTTTTTTAATGTCAGTATGCCCAACAAACAATCCTGCGTGTTTGGAATGCACTTGGATAACCTGGGAAGGTTGAACAATTATTGGACGCTTAACTGGAGCAGGAGGATTATTTGTTACAATTACTCCTACCTGATACAGGAGGTTCAACATACCTAACAAGATACGGTTCGAAAAGTTCTGGTTGATGCGCAAGGCAATCCCAGTTTCAATAACCAACGTCGGTATTTTAGATTGATTCATGTTGTAACCTAATGTTGATTTGAACATAGGAAGTGAAGGATGAACCCAGATAAGATCAGTGTTGCAATGAACGCCAAGGGGTATAAGTTTTTTGTGAAAACCTTCGGTGATTCTTATTTGGGGGGTTTCCTTGAGATGTAGATTGCTGGCATGAAAATCGATCACAATATCAGCAGAGGATTTCAGATCATTCAATAATTCTTGCGCACATTTGGATGCTAGGGAATTTCCATCAGGTCCCCCAAATTGACGATTATAATCAATTGAAAGAAATGGCCATAAACGAGTTCCAATTGCAGTTGCTTGAGGGTTAACGGTTGGGTAAATATGTATTTCACCTTGAAACGCTTCTGGTTGAGTTCTTTGTAGTTCACTTAGATGTTTGGTGAGAAGGTGACAAATGTAAACGCCTTCTAATTCGTTTCCATGAAGTCCGGAGACAAAAGCAACTTTCTTAACCGGTCGTTTTCGAAGAGATGGAAAGGATTGTTTGAGAATTTCTACCCTTTGACCTGATGGTGTCTGATAAGAAGAGATTGTTTGGCTTTGCAAAAGATTTTCCTTACAAGCAGTTATTGGGGCTATTTTTTTTTATCTCAATCTTCATCGCGTTTATTTTCCGCTTCAGAGTGTTACGATTGATCCCAAGTGATTTAGCAGTAGAGATTTGCTTCCCTGAGTGTTTTTCGAGAGCGATTTCAAAAAGTTGTCTCTCGACTAATTGAATGATCTCCTCGTAAATATTTCCATCCTGTGCTTCTTGGTTTTTCAGGAAAAACTCGAGAATCAATTGTCTGAAACGATTTTTCAAGAGACCATCAGTTTCTGTGGTTTTGAAGTCTTCTGAAACAATGTGATCTGGAAGGTGCTCGGAAAGAATGGGTCCAGTTCTAGCTAAAACAACGGCACGTTGGATGACATTTTCAAGTTCACGAATGTTCCCCCTCCAAGAATAGCTATTAAGAATTTCAACAGTTTCGGAAGAGAGATATACTTCTCCTTCAGTTAGGTTAGGTGTGTTTTTCTTTAGAAAATGGTTTGCTAGAAGAGTCACATCTTCCATTCGGTCACGAAGTGGCGGAATAGAAATATTGATAACGTTGAGTCTGTGAAACAAGTCTTCGCGGAATCTTTTTTGTTTCATCAGTTCTTCTAAGTTTTGATTGGTGGCGGCAATAATTCTTACGTCCACTTCAAGAATTTCCTTTCCCCCAACGCGGTAAAAATCTTTGTTTTGCAGTACCCGAAGGATTTTTGCTTGGAGAGCAAGTTCCATATCACCAATCTCATCTAGAAAAAGGGTGCCTCCTTTAGCTATTTCGAACTTCCCTTTTTTTTGATCGACTGCCCCGGTAAAGGAACCCTTTTCATGGCCGAATAATTCGGATTCAAGAAGTTCTCTTGAAATAGCAGCACAGTTGATACATACAAAAGGTAGGTCCTTTCGTTTGGAGTAATAATGCATGGTCTCAGCAATCATTTCTTTACCAGTGCCGCTTTCTCCTGTAATGAGTACCGAGAGGTCGGATACAGCGGACTTGCCGATAGTTTTAAAAATATCCTGCATTACCTTATTTTTCCCGACAATGGATCTAATGGAATGCCCGTCTATTTCCTCCTCTATTTTGGATCGTGATGGGATTTGAACTTCTCTACTTGCTTCAACTCGGTCTACCAAGGCATAGACCGTTTCAAAGTCAAATGGCTTACTAATGTAGTCGTAAGCACCTGTTCGCATGGCTTCGATAGTATTATTCATGGTATCTTGGGCTGTCATAACCACAATTTTAGCTTGAGGATTTATTTTTTTAACTTTTTTAAGCAGGGTAAGTCCACTCATTTCATCCATGAAGATGTCCGAAAAAATGAGGAGGTAGTTTTGATTTTTTATTTTTTGAAGAGCATCTTCTGCATTTTTGGCAGTATGGACAGTGTAGTTCTTTTTTTCCAGAGCCTTCTTAAATACCCGCCGAATATTTTCTTCGTCATCAACAATAAGAATTTTTTGCACATCATTCATTAGGCTATCCTACCATTTATTTGTTTACAGGAAGAAATACTTGAATCACCGTGCCAATATTTTCTTCTGAGATGACTTTAATTTTTCCATGGTGATTTTCTATAATTTTAAGTGAAATTGCCATCCCCAGACCAGTCCCTCTTTTTTTTGTTGTGAAAAAAGGAGTAAATAATTTTTTCATAGTGGCGGTAGTCATCCCAAGGCCAGAGTCAGTAATCTTCACAACTATATTGTGCGGGGATAATGTATCCTGTTTTTTTCGAAAGGTGTAATCAGTGTTATATTGGGTGGAGATTCGAACTCGCCCTCCCTTAGGTGAAGCTTCCACAGCATTTTTAACCAAATTGAGAAATACTTGTTTAAGCTCATCCTTATTTGCTTTGATAGTTGGTATGCTGGGATCATAGACTTGAACGAATGCACCCTCTTTCACTTCAAGGGTTCCCTTTTCAAGGATAAGAATTTCCTCTAGTACCTGATGGATATTAGTTGGTTTAAAATCATTTAAAGAAGGGTGGGTTAGGTCCATCATTTTCTTTACTAGACGGTTTATTCGATCTACTTCTTCGATCACTATTTCCATATACCCGCGTTGGTCGCTATTTTTTAGGTCTTTTAAAAGTAATTGTGCTGAACCCCTGATGCCACTGAGAGGATTTCGAATTTCATGTGCCATGCCAGTCGTAAGGGTGCTTAGAGTAGATAAATATTCTGTTTGTTGAGAATTTTCTTGAAGTTCTTTGAGGAGGCTGGTGTTCTGTATTAAAATGATCCCAGCTGTGATTTCTAGGTCATCCTTTATTAATGGTGAAAAAGTAAGATTGACAGGGAAGCGCCCATTGTTGGATTTGTGATATCCAATTCCCTCTACATGATGAAATGAAATTCCCTCGGTAATGGACTGGCGCGCTTTTTTAATTATATTTGGTTGGTCGGGGAATAGTGTTGATAGAGATTCCCCCTCAAAGGAACGTCGTGAACGTTGGAAAATTTCCTCCGCTGCTTGATTAACTTTGGTTACCCTAAGGTCGGCTGAAATGATAAGAATTCCATCAACAAGAGAGGCGAAAATATTTCGATAAAAATTTTCAGACTCTGCCATCTAGCCTCCATTAGTATTAGGTGGCGGTTTTCGCGCGAGACTTTTTACCTCCGGAATACGGGTTTTTCTGGGTAGGTTTTTTCGGGGCTGGTTTGGCAGCTGTTTTTTCAGTAGGAGTTGGAGCCTGAGATGCAGGGCTAGGGGTTTTTTCACTAGAGGTATCCCCTTCAGTACTGGCGCTCTTGTCATCTGTGGTGTTCTGACCCTCGGATTCCCATCCTTTTTTACGAGCTTCTGACGGATAATCAGATGTATACCAGCCGGAACCCTTAAGTATGAAACCAGAGGCAGATACCAGCCGGTGTACCTTACCCTTGCAACCTAATACGGTGCAGTTTTTTAGTGCCTTAGCAGAAACTGATTGCATTGCTTCAAAAGTGGTGTTGCATTTTTCGCATTCATATTCGTAAATAGGCATCGATTGATAGCTCCTTAAAAAACAACGATGATTGTAGACATATTTGTCATGGTTTCATTCACTCCGTTGTGAGCGAATTTTTTAAAAAATTACTTACGAGTAAATTCTTATACATTAGACAACCACTTGTTAAACTTAGCGTGGCTCCCGTGAACTATTTCGAAGAACATCTTTTGGATGCGGCCCGTTGTTTTTCCTCTTTTACCACTACCTATTGTACGGTTATCGATTTCCCGTACGGGGGTGATTTCTGCTGCTGTCCCTGTTAGAAAAACTTCGTCGGCTATATAAAGTTCGTCCCTTGTGATACAGCCCTCTTCAATTTCAACTTTTAAATGTTTGGAGATTTCAAAAACAGAGTCACGCGTGATTCCTTCCAGGTTTGAACATGATAAGGCAGGGGTTTTAAGCCGCCCTTTTGAAAAAAGAAATATGTTTTCGCCAGAACCTTCTGAAACATAGCCTTGTGGATCTAGCAAGATTGCCTCATCATAACCATCACGGACAGCTTCTGATTTAGCAAGAATGGAGTTGACGTAATAACCGCAGGCTTTGGCTCGTGTCATAGTTATATTTACGTGATGTCTTGTAAATGATGAGATGCGAACGCGGATGCCGCGACTGATTCCTTCATCTCCTAGGTAAGCTCCCCAAGGCCAAGCGGCAATAGCAACACGAACATCAACTCCGCTCGGGTTAAGGCCCATTTGGTTATGTCCAAGAAAAACGATTGGACGGATGTAACACTCCTCCAATTTATTTTTTTTAACAACTTGCAAAACAGCAGTAATGATTTCTTTTTTTGAAAAGGGAATATCAATACCAAGTACGATTGCAGAATCAAATAAGCGATCGATATGTTCCTGTAAACGAAAAACAGCAGATTTATTCTTTTTTACCTGATAACAGCGAATGCCTTCAAATACCCCGAGGCCATAGTGGAGAGTGTGAGTTAGGACGTGCACATTAGCTTCATGCCATGGAACAAAACTTCCATCGATCCAAATTTTTTCTGATTTTTCCAACTTAAAGCCCCTTCCAACTCACGGTTGATAAGTGTTAATCCCTAATGGTATTAGTCGCTTCCCTTAAAATCAAGACAATAAATAATTGACATGTTACAATGGGTTTGTTAGCTTCTCCGTTTGCTTGTTATGGGCCGCTAGCTCAGTTGGTAGAGCACTTGACTTTTAATCAAGTGGTCGAAGGTTCGATCCCTTCGCGGCTCACTTTTCTTTTATAGTTATGTTGTTTGCCGGAAAAGTCCCCATCGTCTAGCCTGGCCCAGGACACCGCCCTTTCACGGCGGCGACGGGGGTTCGAATCCCCCTGGGGACGCCACTTTTCTGTTTCTAAAAAAGATCTTAAACTTGTAATGAGTTTTATTAAAGGGTTAATTTTTTAGAAAGAGGCGGATTCTTTTATGCCCCCTGAATGACTCTGCGCCTAATTTAAAAAACATATTTAGTAAGAACTGAACGTATTTTTGTGTTATGCGAGAAGGTTTTAAGCATACTTATTTAAACAATTTAAAAAAATCGTTCAAATGGAAAGTGTTTTTTGGGTTGTGTCGAAAATTGCTTGGGCCCTTATTGCTCCGGAAACTTTTTTATTGTTTCTGATGATCCTGAGTGCTGGTTTATTGTGGACTCGATACAATAAGGAAGGTCGTGTATTGATTAGTTCTACAGTTATCATTATTGCCATGGTGTCAGTTCTTCCTTTGTCATACTGGATTTTAAGTCCATTGGAGGATCGTTTTACTATCCCCGAAAAATTGCCGGACCAAATTGACGGGATCATTGTTCTTGCGGGAGTAGAAGATTTAGCTGTCACCGCTGCCCGCAGCCAACCATCACTTCATGATGGTGGAGAGAGATTGACCACTTTCGTTTGGTTGGCGCATGTTTATCCGGATGCAGTTTTATTGTTTACAGTAGGATCCGGATCTTTAACCGACCAGAAGAATAAGTCTTCTGGAGTAGCTCGCATGATTTTTAGCCAGCTTGGTTTAGATCTAGAACGAATTCAGTTTGAATCAGACTCTAAAAATACTGCGGAGAGCGCCTTAAGATCTTATGAGTTAATTCAACCAAGCCCTGATCAGCGTTGGATATTGATTACCTCTGCTTTTCATATGCCACGATCAGTTGGGCTTTTTAGAAAAGTGGGCTGGAACGTTATTCCTTATCCAGTGGACTTTAGTACAACCAAGAGAGCTGATTTAAGTTTTAATTTACAAAATATTGGGAGTTTTTCTCAGGGAATACGTGAATGGATTGGACTGCTGGTGTATAGGACGTTTGGTAAAACGTCGGCATTTTTTCCTGGTCCAATTACATAAAAGTTAATCGTTTGTTTAGATATCCAGCCCATTGGGCTTAGAGTGCTTTTCCCTGAAACTAAATCAAGAATTGTAATCAAGTTTTATAAAGGCAAACTTTAGATTAAGGATAAATAACGTTGACACTGTTTGGGAACACCTCATTCACCCCCCTGGTATCTGTCGTCATCACGACCAAAAACGAAGAGGCTAATATTGAAAATTGCCTTAGGTCCATTTATGCCCAAAACTATCCCAAGGAATGCTTTGAAGTTATTGTGGTTGATAATCAAAGTTCGGACGGAACTAAAGAAATTGCTCAAAGGTTTACGCCACTGGTTTTTGACAAGGGGTCGGAGCGTTCAGAGCAACGTAATTTTGGTATT
>JALPWY010000037.1 GCA_023271875.1 Nitrospinaceae bacterium
ATTTAGTTTTTCTCGCGCTTTAGCAAAACCTTGGTTTGAGGCAAGTTGATACCAATTCGCCGCTTTTTGAGTATCTTTTGGTACACCTTTCCCCATTTCATACATCCACCCCAAATTGATTCGAGCTTTACCATTTCCTTGATCAGCAGCAAGGTTCCACCATTTAACAGCCTTGCTATAATCCTTCGTAACCCCCTTTCCTTTACCATACATCAAACCAAGTTTGTATTGGGCCTTAACAGCGCCTTGTTCCGCTGCAAATTGAAACCACTTCTTTGCTTTTTTTAAATTTTTTTTAACTCCTTTTCCCTTTTCGTACATCACCCCTAAGTTGTATTGGGCTTGGGCAAACCCTTTATTTGCTAATGGAAGTATTAACTTGTACGCAGTTTTATAATCTTCTCTGTTATAAGCGTCAACAGCCTCTTGATATTTAGTAACTAAAGCAATTGACGGACTAGCCCAAAACAACAACCAAATACTCGTGAGAATAAATGTTAGGATCTTTCTATTCATTTTTTCAAATTCCAGGCTTAATCAAGTATATGCCATCCAAGTTACCCTTTATAGCCTTAGCGTAGTTAAGCATATCTAAGTTTAATTTAAATTTGCATCTTACTCAATTTTTCAATTTACCTTTTAATTCGCAATGTGTTCTTAATGTTTTGAAATGGCTAGATCCGCTTTGGCTTTTCCTTTTGCCCATTACGCCACCTAATGCAACCGATTGAACAAGTTGCCTCTGATGAAGCCATAGAACAGGCATTTTTATGGATATGTTTGAAGAGGAAAGAACATTCCCACAACAATGATGTCTGGAACCTCAGCAGGAAATTAGGTTTAAAAACGAAACCATCGAACTCTGGGCTTCATTGGATGCGTTGGTCTTAAAGGCAGTTACTCTAGTACTGACTCAACATTTAAAACCACATATCTCTAACCAATGTGTTCATGTCAAAGGGAATGGCGGTGGCAAGGAAGCAGTCCGTCAGATAACGAGGCACATTAAAGAAAACAGTTTTATCTTTCGTTATGATGTTAAAGACTATTACTGATCTGCCCCTGTAAGTTGTATCACTTTAGGAAGTGCCTTAAGCCATTTTATTTCAAGGTATTACGAAACTTTATCTTTAGATATTAAACAGCTATATCGATAAGGAAACATGAAGATATAAACCATTAAGGAGTTAATAATGTTGTTTAAATTAGAGTCAAAACCGAAGCATTCAAATTGTCCTCGTTGTCAAGCAACTGACACATTCCTGTCTATATATAACGATTCTAGGTATTGTGTTAACTGTAACAAAAAATATAATAGGGCAGATGAAGTTCGTTTGAGAGAACAAAAAATGGACGAAGCCCAATGGGTTCTGTAACTATGTTTCATTATGGATGTGGATAAGGCTATAAAATTAATTTTCGCTCTCTTCACCGTGTGGGTAGTACTGCACGGTTTTATGAAGTTCTTGCCTCAATATGCTACGCAACTCCCACTTTCTGTTTATACGTTTTTGTATGAGCTAACACAGACTTAATTAAATCACCCACTCTCTACATTGATTCGGCTATAGATAATCGATAATTTGTGGGGGGAGGAAGTGGCCACATAAATGGGTTTTAAATCCAACCTCCCAATAAAAACGCGAATAAATTGTTTTCATGAATCACCACAATATAATTAATAAAGACAATTTATACCCAAAATGACTCGGCTACCAAAGATTCATATATGCAGCAACATTCGTTATTAAAATTTTTATCGAATCCTTGACAGGAGAACGTTCGTTCTCTAGTATAAAGAGAACTATCATACTCCTTATATATTATGGCTATCAAAGACTCTGATTATCTATCGAAGCTTCAAAACTATTATGCGAAGCACCATGGCTTTCCTTCGTATGCGCGGCTATGTAATGTTCTGGGGCTTGCGGCAAAATCAGCTGTTAATAAGGTATTGTTGCGACTTGCTGAGCAGGGGTATCTGAAACGAACCGTGGATGAGGTGTGGGTTCCGGCTGAAAGCTTCTTCGAGAGAAAACTCTCTGACACGCCAGTTGTGGCAGGCCTTCCAACCTTCGTATCTAATGTAACTGCTGATCCATTCATGATTGACCAGTTTCTTGTTAATAAACCATCAAAGACAATTTTGGTTCCTATTCAGGGAGATTCCATGATAAATGCCGGAATAAATGATGGGGACGTGGTTGTGGTTGAGATTGGTTCTACAGCAAACACCGGAGATATTGTTGTTGCTGCTATAGACGATGAATTTACAGTCAAAACCCTTGGCAAAAAACGAGAGAAAGCAATTTTATTGCCAGCGAATGACTCTTATCCCGTTATCCAATCCGAAGGAAGTCTTAAAATTATAGGGGTGGTTGTCGGTCTGATTCGAAAATATGGAAAGTAAAGTGAGTATTCTTTCTTCAATGGGTCTCAAGCCTGAGTCATCTCCTAGAGAGTGGCCTGTTTTTGCTTCTACCATCTCAGCCGGTTTTCCATCCCCAGCGGACGACTACATAGAGAACAGTATCGATCTTAACGAATATCTTGTTCAGCATAAGGAGGCGACATTTTTTTTAAGAGTCCAAGGCGATTCTATGACGGGGCTTGGCATTCTAAACAATGATCTGCTGGTTGTAGACCGTTCTTTACCGGTGGAGGATGGCAAGATTGTGATCGCAGCTGTTGATGGTGAGTTCACGGTCAAGCAACTGGTTCATAGTAAGAAGGGTTGCATTTTAAAAGCCGCCAATCCTGCGTACCGAGATATCATTGTCGACCCTGAGAATGACCTAGAAGTTTGGGGGGTCGTCCGTTGGGCGATTCATAAGTTATGACCGCAGTAAATCGAAGTATTGCGCTGATTGATTGCAACAATTTCTATGTGTCTTGTGAACGTGTTTTCAATCCAGCGTTAAAAAGAAAACCGATCATCGTTCTTTCCAACAACGATGGGTGCGTTATTGCAAGGTCACAGGAAGTAAAGGACTTGGGAATCAAGATGGGTGTGCCGTGGTTCAAAGTTCAAAACTTGGCTATGCACCACAAGATTATCGTGTTTTCCAGCAACTACACGCTCTACGCTGATATGTCAAATCGGGTGATGAAAATCATTTCTAAATTTGCTCCCAATCAGGAGGTTTATTCGATCGACGAGTGTTTTCTTGATCTGACTGGATTCAAACATTTGGGTCTTACCGACTATGGTCAGCGTATTCGATCTACAATCAATAGATTAGTGGGTCTGCCGGTATGTATTGGAGTCGGAGCCTCAAAGACGCTTGCAAAGCTTGCTAATCATATAGCTAAGAAGTGTTCTGTTTTTTGATGGCGTCTGTAATCTTAGTGAAATAACACAGGATACTTTAGATTCGCTGTTTTCTAAAATCAAGGTTGGAGAGGTGTGGGGTGTTGGTAGGTGTATCGAAAAGAAACTAGCCAAACTTGGTGTCAATACAGTCTTTGATCTTAAACAATCATCACCTCAAGCGCTACGTAAACAATTTTCTATTCTAATGGAACGAACGATTAGAGAGCTGAATGGAGAGTCTTGCATTCCTTTAGAAGAAATCGCACCCTCTAAAAAACAATTGGTATGCTCGCGTGGATTTGGTATTCCAGTATCTTCGTTGAGCAAACTTAGCGAGGCGGTAATTACGTATACTACGCGGGTTGCTGAGAAATTACGACGTCAAAGATCGGTAACGGCAATGGTTTACGTCTTTATCCAAACTAATCCATTCAACAAGAAAGACCGACAATATAACCCGGGACGCCTTGTTCCTTTAACTAATCCTACCGATGATACACGGGTACTGATTAGAGCGGTACTCACTGGGTTGAAGAGTATTTATAAACCTGGTTTTTCTTACAAAAAGGCGGGTGTCTTACTTGATGATTTATTACCTTTCAATCAACATCAGGAGAGTTTGTTTGATGATAAAGAATCTCAGACACACTCAGAATTTCTCATGCAAGCCATAGATGAAATCAATGACACGATGGGTTCTGGTACGATCAGATTTCTTGGGGAAGGATTGGAAAAGCAATGGAGAGCGAAAGCAGAAAAAAAGACACGATGTTATACAACTCATGTTGATGAAATACCGGTGGCATACTGCAGGCTCTCAAGTTAACTGTCATGTTTATTATTATTGTTGGCAGTATAAATCAGTTTATGTTTTAACGCCGACCTTCCAGTACAATTCCAATATCCTAGAAATTTTTCTGAGTTCTTTTGAACAACTTAATGTTCTAGATAGAGTGTTTAATGCCTTTGTAGTTCTTGATCTAGAGTATCCCGAAACATTGAGGAGTGGTTTTTTTTTAGCGAGAGTTAGTTTTTTTTTATTTTTCTTGCCAGTGTATTTATAGACACAATATAAAAACCCCTTTCCCTCTGAGTAAATTGATTTTCCTTTAGATATTGGAGGCGAAGCATTGAAGTACAGGTGGATTTTTTTCTCTATCAAATCCTGATTGAGTTGGTGCCACCACTGTTTATCAAATTCAACAAAATCTACTCTTTTCCAAATTAATTGCGCGATCTTTCCGGTAGTGCGAATTTTAAGACTGCCAATCCTATGATGAGATCTTATTTTGTCTTCTTCTCGTTCTATTGCTTTTGATATTTTGGTAGTTAGAGGATTAATTTTTTATGGCCTTGATATTTTTTTTGGCAATTAAATTAAGTATCAAAAATGCAGAACCAAACTATTCTTATAACTCAAACAAATTCCCAAGGTATCCTTTGATTATTCCCACATCATGTACAACGTAATGGTAGCTATAACTGCACCTATGATTATCCTTGCCCAAAACCCCACTCCCATTTGATCTATATTCCTTTAACAATATTGTTGGCACCTTGGTTGTGAGGAGTGGTCCTTTTTTTTCGTCACAATATATTTCATGTCAAATTTTCCGAGAGTTGCGACTTCCATGCAAGAGTTGATAGGTCCTTCGCAACGCATATAGCAGCCAAAAATATAATCGCAACTTAGGTATAACCAATGTGAAAGTTCGTTTTTTTCTTGGGGAATAATTTCTACGGTTTTTTCACGGTAGTTTTCGCCGGTTACTCTGTATTTAACGCCCCCAATAGGACCTTCCGGTTTAATTAAAATAGTGCTACAAGAGCTTAAATAAAAAATCGAAACAACCAAGCCTAGAAAAATAATTATTTTTCTCATTTTTCAACGAGCCCCTTTATCGTTAAAGAACCGGATGTAAGACACCTTTATATTATTATTTTTAGGATTTCTTGGGTTTTGAGAGATATTTTGTTGTGAGATTTATTTTGTTAGTTTTTAATTAATTATAGAAAACAACGAACATTCTAACTATTAATAAAGGTTAACTCAATAGGTATCATTAGATTTTTGCCTGCACACTAGTCTGAATTTTCATAGATCAAATCGATGGATCAATAAGATATTTTATCATTTCGAAATTGCCAGACCCTCTATTGATCCCCTGTCACAACTGGCGTAAGATAGTTTTCCTGTCTGATTTTTTTAAATTTTTCCTATGAATATGGCCTATCGTGTAATTGTTATCGCGGGGTTCCATTTTTTGTTTACCATGGTCTCATCGCTTTCAGCCGAAACCATTAAAGGCACAGTTGTTAAGGTAGTTGATGGGGATACAGTTACCATGGTTGATTACAAAGGTTTTAAGCATCGAATTCGATTAGCAGGAATAGATGCTCCAGAACAAGGAGATCAGCCTTATGGTAAGGAATCTACTAAGGGTCTAAAATGGCTCATTCATGATAAGGGAATTACCGTCGAATACTCTAAACATGATCGTTATGGGAGAATTGTCGGGAAGGTACTGGTTGACCCGAAAGGAAATACATTTTGCTTGCCAATTGAGTGCGTCCGAACGTTGGATGTTGGTTTAGAGCAAATTAAAGCGGGGATGGCATGGCACTATAAACGTTATCAGAGCGAGCAATCTAAGAAAGACAGAAATTCTTATTCTAGTGCTGAACGAGTAGCTAAAAACAAGCAAGTAGGTTTGTGGGGCGATAAAAATCCAATACCACCGTGGAAATGGAGAAGGGACAATCGTTTAAAAGCTCTTCAGAAGGCATTTGTGGAGAAAGGAATCAAAAAAAAAAAATATGCTCAAGAAATTGGGGTTGATATCGATCAACTGAAAAGTTTTTTAGATGAAGCCATTAAGAACGAAGATAAAGCGATTAAGAAAGCATTTGAGGCCAGTGGACTTGAGGAAGAAGAGTTTGCCACGGAATTCAAGGTTTCTCCAGAAAGGCTCAAGAGTGCCCTGAATCCTAAATAAGGAAATGAACAAAAAGAATACAATAAGTGCGAATTTTTTATAAATCTCAAATTACTTTCTTGTCACTTTTTCTTTTCGTGACGAGTTGTGCCGGCCCCAATACTCAAATCTGCTATCCCGGGAGTAGCCTGAGTTGCTTAAGAGCCAAGGAAGTTTGGGGGCAGTCAATAAATAGAGTGGTGGTTGCAAACTTTCCTGATGAACTAGGATTTTATAAACCCGTTGTGCATAAGGCAAACTTTTCAAATGCTTGGGTGACCACGGGTGGAGAGATTAATATTACCCTTAACCTTTTAAGCAACTTAGGTGAGACGGGAAGAATATGCGTTATATCTCATGAACTGGCCCACTTGAAAAGTAATCATTATTTTTCCAAGGT
The DNA here is from genome assembly GCA_023271875.1 of Nitrospinaceae bacterium. Classification (GTDB taxonomy): domain Bacteria; phylum Nitrospinota; class Nitrospinia; order Nitrospinales; family VA-1; genus Nitromaritima. Next base: position 6,689 of record JALPWY010000037.1, read on the forward strand.
AGGGATATCTACATTTACTTCTGCTGTAATATCCGCAGCAGGCACATTTGTGCCTGGACTGGGTTATTTAGATCATTTCGTTAACCCAGCGATAACAAATTCTTTCGGTCGCCAATTCGAACTAAGTGCTGACAAATTGGCCGTTGAATACATTAAAAAAACTGGACTGGCTAAAGTTGATTATGTGAAGTTTCTTTATTGGATGAAGGAAAACCTTGATAGTTCGGGTCATTCTGCAAAAACCTCCATTTTTTCAACTCACCCTGCGACACAAGAAAGAATAAATGAGCTCATGGGAAACTAAAGGGCAACATTCATTTATTTCTTTAATGAGGGTGAGTTTTATTGTGTTTGTTATTGAAAATGCACGTTTTTTTTAGGATAACCAACGGTGTTGATTTGGTTGCCAACAGTAATCAGGGTTTTTCTTAAAAAAGTTTCATGTTTAGTGTCAGAAAATAGTTGACAGTCATGCAATTTTCTTTGATTATTTCATTTTCCAAACTTAAATCTTAACATATTAAGTAATTTTCATTATTGGGGTAAAAGCAATGTCGGAACAGCCAGATATTATTTATACAAAAGTGGACGAAGCTCCAGAGCTTGCCAGCGGGTCCTTCCTTCCCATTATTCAGTCATTCGCACAAGTAGCTGGCATTAAAGTTGGGACGAAAGATATTTCTCTTGCAGGCAGAATTATTGCCCAGTTTTCAGAACGTCTGAAGCCAGAACAACAACAAACGGATGATCTTGCTCTTCTGGGTGAAATGGTTATGCAGCCCGATGCGAATATTATCAAGTTGCCTAATATCAGTGCTTCTAATCCACAGATTCAAGCCGCCGTCGCAGAGCTTCAGTCTCAGGGTTACAATTTGCCGGATTACCCGGAAGATCCTAAAACGGACGAGGAAAAAGAAATAAAGGCAAAGTTTGACAAGGTTAAAGGTAGTGCGGTAAATCCGGTTCTTCGACAAGGAAATTCAGATCGTAGAGCAGCTGTATCCGTTAAAAATTATGCAAAAAGTAACCCGCATAAAATGGGTAAATGGTCCAAAGACTCTAAAACCAATGTCGCTCATATGAATGGTGGTGATTTTTGTTCTAATGAAAAATCTGCTGTCATTTCTGATCAGGCTGCAGGGAAAGGTAAAATTGAGTTTGTGGGTGCAGATGGCAATACCACCCTGCTCAAAGACAACATTGCAATGGGTGCAGGCGATTTAGTGGATGCAACGAAGATGAGCCGCACGGCTCTTCGCAGTTTTATTAAGGATTCCATTGCCGAAGCTAAAAAGCAAGGCGTTCTTTTATCTCTTCATATGAAGGCTACTATGATGAAAGTTTCCGACCCCATCATTTTTGGTCATGGCGTGACCGTTTTCTTTGATGATGTTTTCACTAAACACGAAAAACTTTTCAAAGAACTCGGTATCAATGCAAATAACGGTTTAGGTGATGTTTATGCAAAGATCAAGGAGTTGCCCGCTGACCAAAAGGCAGAAATTGAAGCAGATATCAAAGCATGCATTGAAAACGGTCCTGAACTGGCAATGGTAGATTCGGATAAAGGTATTACAAATTTACATGTTCCCAGTGACATTATTATCGATGCCTCAATGGCTGCTACTATCCGGACCTCTGGAAAAATGTGGGATCCCGCCGGAAAGGAAGCCGATACCCTGGCCATGATTCCAGATAATAGTTATGCAGGTATTTACCAGTCGGCGATTGATTTTTGTAGGGAGAATGGTGAATTCGATCCCACCACGATGGGAACCGTTCCCAATGTTGGCCTCATGGCACAAAAAGCTCAGGAATATGGATCTCATGACAAAACTTTTGAGATGTCCGGCAACGGTACGGTTCGCGTCCTTGATGGAGCGGGTAACGCTCTGCATGAAATTGCCGTCGAAGAAGGCGATATATTCCGTGCCTGCCAGGTTAAGGATATCCCCATTCAAGATTGGGTCAAGCTGGCTATTAAGCGAGCTCGATTGTCTGAAACGCCAGTTATTTTTTGGCTCGATAAAAACCGGGCGCACGATGCTAACATGATTGAAAAAGTAAATACCTATTTAAAGGATCACGATACAAATGGTCTGGATATTTCGATCATGTCTCCTGTCGATGCTATGAATCATTCATTGAAAAGGGCGAAAGAAGGAAAAGACACCATCAGCGCTACGGGAAATGTGTTACGAGATTATTTGACGGACTTGTTTCCGATTCTTGAATTGGGCACCAGTGCAAAAATGTTATCCATTGTTCCTCTGATTCAAGGTGGTGGCCTTTTCGAGACTGGTGCTGGCGGATCTGCTCCCAAACATGTTCAGCAGTTTGTTAAAGAAGGGCACTTGAGGTGGGAATCTCTAGGTGAATTTCTTGCACTCTCAGAATCGTTCGCGCACTTAAAACAGGTGAAGGGAAATACTAAAGCACAGGTGCTGGCCGAAACGCTGGATCGAGCTACTGGAAAATTGATGGAAAATAAAAAATCTCCTGGTCGTACGGTGGGCGATTTGGATAACGCAGGTACTCATATTTACGAAGCACTCTACTGGGCAAAAGAACTAGCAGCTCAAGATGACGATGCGGATCTTAAAGCAAAGTTTGCTCCCGTCGCCGAACAACTTGAATCCAAAATAGATACCATTTTTGATGAAATGAATGCGAGTAATGGGCAGGCCAAAGATATTGGCGGTTATTACCGAACAGACCCAGGAAAAGTTGCACAGGCCATGCGTCGTAGCACAACATTCAATTCAATATTGGACAGCTTGAATTAAGGGTTGGTTGAGGGTATTTTCTTCTACTCAAAATTGACGAGGGAGTTACTTACTTAGAGTGACTCTGGGTGTTCATCCAGTATAAATTTAAAGGGATCTGGTGGTTTTTTGCCGGATCCTTTTTAATTTTGATTTCTCGACTTACTTTTAAATAACTCTAGCGTAGAGGTAAGGTGTTGTTGGAAAGAGCAATTGATTGCCAGTAATTTAAAAATCTTTTAGTTGTTAATAAGTGGTTTGATTTTCGATAGGTTTTTCAGAATTTGTTCGTTACATTTTAGGCAAATATAGCCTTCTCCTGAGAAGATCCAAAATTCATCTTCCACCCATTCTTTAGCTTCTTCCTCGGTATCGCAGTATTCGCCAGTTTGAGAGCATTCAGCAGATATTTTGATTTGGCATTCCACTGCGTATTGGTTGTCTTTTTTAACGATCAATTTTGATCCCTTTTGCTAATTGCTTAACCGTCACATGAATTAGGGTGGAGCTAACTAAGAACTACTTATAGAAACCTCAAGGTTTGGATCGCAGTATCCTTTCAAAGCCCTTGTTATTGCTGCGAGCGTTCCTCCCGTTGAGCTTGGGCAACTACCGCAGGCACCTTGATACTTGATGACGACATTGTTGTCTTCTACCTTGATAACTTCGAGACCCCCTCCATCATTTGCTAAAGCGGGTCTAATTATTTCATCCATCAAGGACCCAATAATTAATTCCTTTTCGCTATCGGGGAGACTAGGAAAAGCTTCACGATCAATTGTGCTCACAAAGGAAGCTTTTTTTTCTTTTTCAGGCGGTTTTTCCCCTGGTGGCAGAAGAATAGTTTCTATAGCAGCTTTTACATCATCCATAAAGTGTTCCCAGGCATTGGAAGAGAACATAGTGACTGACACATAATCCTGACATAGAAATAATTCTGTCGCCCCGACCTTGAATAAGGCTTCAGCTAGAGGGTTGCCTCCAGTGTATTCCTCATCTTCTTCTCCAGAAGAAAATGATAGGGAACCGCTAGCGACTACCGGTCCATCCATTATAAATTTGAGTGCCGCAGGATTAGGTGTTTCTTCTATCCGTAATATTTCCAAAATAAAAATCCTTGATTTAGAGGTAACTTTGGATTAGATGCTTGGATTTTGAAATGGGTTTGCAAGTATTGGTGCTAGTGCCCTAGGACAACCTAATTTAGATTTTTATACAATACATCCTTTTATAATGGTTTTCTTTCTTTACTCCTAGAAGAATTTTGATGTTCTAAGGTGTTTTGATTTGAATTTACAATCATAGTGATTAGCAAATTTTTCACTAAAGAATGACTTTTGTGATTTTTAAAACTATTGATTCTTTTGAGAAAGTAAAGCAGTCCATTGAAGATTAACGGAAGTTTTTCGAGACTTTTCGGGAAGTTATTTGGATCCTTAAATGTTCAGATAAAATTATTATAGTTTATGACTTTACTGAGCAAGGTGGCCAAAGCCTAAGGGGATACACTACTTAAAGACTTTATATTAAAAGGTCTTCATCTTGTTATCAATTTAAGGTTGGTATTGCACTCTTAGTTAGGGTACTATGGTAATTCGGTTGTTGGTTGAAGCCGTCAGGAGAATTAGTGGTGCTGAATAGAAGAGAGCTTTTCCTTTTAGGTTGAGAGATGCGGGTCTTAATATGATCCTTGTTTGAGTTTAACTTCCTCCCCTCCCTCCATTTTTCTCAACGACAAAAAGTCAATCACATTTATTAAAACGGTGCTTGTTGTCTCGGCCAAGCTTTAATGGTTGTGCATGCTCGTGTCAGTCCCCATTTATTTTTATTTAAAAGGAAACTATGTTAGCAAATTCATCTATTCAATCAATGCAAACGGGTTTTGAAACTTTAAATCTTATTAATCCTATTTGCCAAGCACTTCATGAAGAAAAATATATTCTGCCCACGCCTATACAGGAGCAAGCTATTCCCTATCTTGTAAAAGGTCGAGATCTATTAGGGTGCGCTCAGACAGGAACTGGAAAAACAGCGGCGTTTGCTCTTCCCATTCTGCAGTGGTTAGAGCAAGACAGGGAAGCTGTAAGCCCAAAAGGCGTTCGTTCTTTAATACTTGCGCCAACCAGAGAATTAGCTGTTCAGATTGGTGAAAGTTTTCGAGTGTATGGGCGCCATCTTAGAATCAAACAGGCAGTAATTTACGGTGGTGTTAGACCCGCTTTACAAATACGTGCTTTATCGCGCGGTGTGGATGTCTTAGTTGCTACTCCTGGAAGGCTTCTAGACCTTTTAAACCAGAGGCAACTACGTTTAGATAATGTTGGAGTTCTTGTTTTGGATGAAGCGGATCGAATGTTGGATATGGGGTTTCTTCCTGATATCAAAAAAATCTGTTCGGCTATTCCATCCAGTAGACAGACTATGTTATTTTCGGCAACGCTTCCAAGCGAAATCGTCAAGCTTTCTAGAAACTTTTTAAGTGACCCAGTGAAAGTTACCGTAAACCCTCCATCTAGTACGGTTGACAAAATTGAACAAAAAGTCTTGTTCGTGGACCGGGAAAACAAATCTGACTTATTGGAATTTATTCTAGAGGAAGATGAAAGTATTCAACGGGCTCTAGTTTTCACTCGGACTAAACATGGGGCTAATAGGATAGCAAAGAGATTGAGCAAGGTGAAAATTTCCACAGAGGCAATTCACGGGAATAAATCACAGTCTGCGCGCTTGCAGGCTCTAGAAAAATTTCGGTCCGGAAGAGTGAGAGTTCTGGTTGCAACAGATATCGCATCGCGTGGATTAGATGTTGATGGGATTACACATGTTATAAACTATGAATTGCCGAAGGAAGCTGAGAGTTATGTTCATAGGATAGGAAGGACAGCTCGTGCAGGTACGGATGGGATTGCCTTGTCGCTTTGCGATGCTGGTGAAAAATCTTATTTGAGAAAGATCGAGTTAGAAATCCGTTGCTCTTTAAATATTGACCAAAATCATCCCTTCCATGCTCAATCTATAGCTAGTAAAAAAACCGGAGTGAGAAAATCTGGTTCTAAAAATTTTTCAGACGGTAGGGGGAGAGGGAGTAGAAATAAGTCGACCGCGCGCGCTGAAGGAAAAAATAAAAATTTTTCTTTTTCACGAAACCGTTCACCAGGAAAACCTGTAAACGGGAAAAAAAATATCAGGAATAAGAGAGCAAGTTGACTGGGAAACTTTGTGTAAAGATTTGGTAAGGCGAGTATAAAGAGAGTTTGTTTTATTTGAAAAACGTACGCCTTTCCTTTTGACTCCCAAAAACCCTTCCTTTTTTCTTAAGAGGCAGGGTTTTTTTATGGATTGATTTGTTCAAGCGGTTTACTCTTCTTTTCTTGAACTCAATAACCCTCACGGTCATTCCTTCAAAATAAAACCCAGATTATTTTATATTATCTCTTGAACAGTTGATAAATATTGTTGGCTCATTTTAGATTACGTTGTATCGTGGTGTCGTGAACGGAAGTACTTGAGTAATAAGGTCGAAGCTAACCGAGGTCATGCTGTGAGAGTCGATCGATGTTTTTGGTTATATTTGTTGGAGTGCGAGAACGGTTCATTTTATACCGGTTACACAAAAAACCTTGCTATTCGTTACTATCAGCATAAAAACGGAAAACAGAGTGCGAGATACACCCGTAGCTTTAAACCAATCAAAATCGCTCAATGTTGGAGGTTGTTCGATACTATTGGGACTGCTTTGAAAGTGGAGCGATTTATAAAAAATCAAGATCGAAAGATCAAGTTGCTATTAGTTGAGAACCCTGAAGATCTCAAATCAAGGGTTTTAAAAAACATGGAGAAGGAGTTGATCCTATTCCCCTTTGATGCTCTACAGGTTGAGAAAGAGTCGGAAAAAATGGATTGGAGAAAGATCAAAAGTGGGTTTGACCCATTTGCGGATATTCCTATGTTCCCTAAAAGGTAGTTAAAGGAGAGGGCTGGGTTGTTATGAAAGATTGTCCTTGTGGGACGGGATTCCCCTATACGGATTGTTGTGGCCCGTTAATTCGTGGTGCGAGTCCAGCGGATACGGCAGAAGATTTAATGCGGTCTAGGTTTTCCGCTTTTGCAAAAGGGCTGTGGAGTTATCTAGAACAAACCAGGTACCCTGATGGTCAGGAATTGAGTGCATGGTATAAGACAAAATTTATGCATGATGAAATTTCTTGGACAAAACTTGATATTCTCGATGTTAAAAAAGGTGGTGCCTGTGATGAGGATGGGGAGGTCAGTTTTATAGCACATTATGTAGAAAATGGAGAAAAAAAAATACTTCAAGAAGTGTCAAGGTTTATCAAAGAAGAGGGGAAGTGGTTTTATAGCGAACATGAATCCAAAATAATTTCGTCTGCTCCTCCCTCAGTAGCAAAAACCTTCGTTAGAGATCAACCTAAAGTAGGCCGTAACGATCCATGTCCTTGCGGAAGTAACAAAAAACATAAGAAATGCTGTGGTAAGGTATAGTTTTTCCATGCCTTTTGAAAAAATTCATATCAAAACTTTCGACAATGAAGAATATTTTACGGTGGTGTTTTAAGAATATTACACAAAAATATCCTGGCCGGATATTGATTCTCGCGCTCCTTTTGAGTGGATTTTCTATTTATGTTTCTACGGGTTTATCTTATGACTCGCGAATGGATAATTTGCTTCCGCAAGATCTTCCTTTAATTAAAGAATTTAATGAAGTTGTTTCTAAAACAGGTGGCTCAGGGCCTTTGGTAGTTGTGCTTGAAGGATTAGCGCAAGATAAAGCGCCATTGGTTATCAATCAGTTATCGCAACGATTTAAAAAAGTTGACGGAACGCAATATGTCGACTCGCAAATACCGAAAGAATTTTTAAATAATAGGCAACTCCTCATATTGTCCCGAAATGAATTGACTCAACTCGAACTACTTGTGAATCAGGGCATTCAATATGCACGCGATCAATTGACAGGGATTTCATTGGGAAATGAGCTTTTTAATCCGGAAAAACTGCAAAAACTTTCTGAAGATTACCAATTTTTTGATGAAATCAGCTCTTTTTATAAAGGGAAAAAACACAGAAATTACTATATTTTTGTAAAGCCAGAAGGAACAGTGACAGATACTGCATTCACTAAGGATTTTGTTGATGGCATTCAGAGAGCTATAAATGACTCTGGCTTTGAAAACGAAATTCATGGCCTAAAAATAAAGCTTACAGGTTCCTTAATAGTACGTTTGGAAGAAAATACATTTATTAAGCATGATCTTGAAAAATCTGCTTTGCTGGCTGCTTTTCTGGTAGTTGCATTAATATTGATGTATACGCGGTCTTGGTTTTCCATTCTCCTCATTATTTTTCCATTGTTGCTATCAATGACGTATACGTTTGCTGTAACGCGCCTTGTTATTGGGCACCTTAATATTATCTCTGGGTTTCTTGTGGCAATTCTGATGGGGCTAGGTATTGATTATGGGATTCACTTATATATTCGTTTTAAACAGGAGTTACTTAAGGGGAGGTCTATTCCTGAAGCAAGTGAGATTGTAGCAACTCAGGTAGGGAGGTCTGGAGTTATTTCGATGTTAACGACCATAAGCGTATTTTCAATATTAAGTTTTTCTGATTTTCTTGGGTTTGCTGAATTCGGAAAGATTGCAACTATCGGGATCATAAGTGCTTTTTTTACATATATTTTTGTATTTCCAGCCCAAACAATTTTTTATGATCGAGTAGCATGGTTAGGAAAGCCAAAGCCAAGGTTATTTGTGTTTAAAATTTACGATCTATATGCCAACACACCTTATTTCATTTCGTTGGGATTTTTAGTGGTTTTGGTAATAAGTCTTTTCCTTTTACCCCACGTTCAGTTTGAATATGATTTTCAGAAATTAAGAGGCGATTCCCCGGCCGCAGAATATGAGACGGAAACTACAGACGATTTTGGATTTGCTTTTTCGCCAACTGTAATGCTTGCTTCGAAAACAAAAGATCTTTTTTACACACATGAAGCATTAGAGGAGGTTAAAAAAAATAATGGGAAGGATTCAACCATAGGAAAGTACTATTCGCTAAACAATTTTAGTCGAAAAGAATTTGAATCCAAAAAGGAAATTCTTGAAAGAATTCGCGAGTTATTTTACGAAGAAAAGGACATTGTACGACTTGCTTTGGGGAGTGCGAGGTTTGAAAAATTTAAACAAATGCTTACTGCTGGGCCATTCGATGAATCAGCAGTACCCGAGAGTTTAATAGAAAAACTTACCGCCAAAGATGACTTTTTGTTGCTTATGTTTTCGCCTTCAGATAAGAACTTTTTTAACGTGAATAATGTTAATCAATTGTCTAAAGAAATAAAAGAGGTCAAAAGTATCCTTGAGGAGAAAAATATATCTGTGTCTATATTAAATGAAAATCTTTTGGCAGCTGAAATTATGGACTGGGTGAAGCAAAAAGGACCAGAAGCAATGGTGGTAGCCGTGGTCATTGTTTTCCTTATTTTAACTCTTGATCTGCAGAGCTTTTTGCTCGCGTTCAAAACTTTTCTACCGCTGCTTACCGGTTTGGTTTTTACAGGAGCTATCATGGCTTTTTTTCAAGTCAAGCTTAACTTTATAAATATCGTTATGCTCCCATCAATTATAGGTATTATGATCGGGAGTTGTGTTTACTTAAGTCATCATATTCTGGACTATTCGGTGGGTGCTACGGTTAAGTCTGTTCAGGAAACAGGGAGTGCGATAATATTATCTGCTTTAACAAGCTTGGCGGGATATGCAAGTCTTAATATGGCACATCATGCAGGGGTAAACTCTATTGCAACCATAGTAGAGATCGGGATTGTAGCTTGTACTATTTGCGCGTTATTTATGTTACCTGCGTTGTTTGAATTAAGCGTTGGCAAGGGAAGTAAAACGAAATCTAAAAACGAAACTGATGCCAATGCTGCGGATTAGAATGATATTAAGATCGATATTTAGAATTTTTTATTGTTTTTCCGGTTTTTCCTCTTTGTCTAGAGATGAAAATTAGCGTGCTGAATAATATTAATTCGGTGTAGGTTGGCTTTATGTCTGTTATTCAGGAAGAAAAAGAAATCTCTATAAGGGAAGCTAGAGAATTAGTTAAGGACTTGATGGTGCCCAATGCTTTTATATATTGGGTTGATTTTCTGTTTCATATTGTGTTGGGCTGGTGTTCTTTTTACCTTTGCTATAATGCGGATTTTTTTTTCTCCGGGCCAGTGGGTTTTCTTTTTTGTTTCAATTTTCTCTTTTTATAGAGCAGCTATTTTTATTCACGAAATAACACATTTGCGAAAAGGCACTTTTTATTTATTTCGAGTTGTATGGAACTTATTATGTGGCTTTCCGTTGATGATTCCTTCTTTTTTGTATCAAGGGGTTCACAATGATCACCATAATA
>JALPWY010000038.1 GCA_023271875.1 Nitrospinaceae bacterium
AATCTCTAGACTTCAGACTGAGAAATTGTCAAACGCAAAATTGGTGACATCGCTAAAGGTTAACAACCAAAAAGAAATATCAAACCTTAGAGAAAAAAATAGAAATACAATCAAAAACCTAAAAGAAAAAACCCTAAAAGAAACCGTTGATCTTAAGTTTTCTACTGCATCCTTGCAAAAAGAACTGCAAAAGATAAAGGATGACAAGGAAAAAGCAATTAACGCTATTGACCAAACCAACGCCGAACTTCATACCACGAAATTAAACAATATTGAATTTACAAACCAATTAAAAGATACAGTGATTTTCCTTCGTAAAGAACTAGACAAACTTAAAGATGAAAAAACCGAATCCATAAGAACACTCAATCAAACTAACGATAAACTGAAAGCAGAGCAACTCGCTAATTCTGCCGAGACCAACCGAACAAAAGAAACAAGTCATGAAAAAATTCTAGGCCTCGAAAACACAGTTGCATCTCTACGCTCTGAACTGAACAAGGCCAAAGATGACAGGACTAACAAGCTTACAGCAATTAAACAGGCCAACATAAAATCAAACAAAATGTTCAAAGAGTCAAGTACCAGTGAAATAAAAACCCTTAATTCGACGATAAAAAACCTTCGAACTGTTTTAGAAACATTTAAACTTAAAAAACTAAAGGCAGCCGAGGCCAGAAAATCCCGTGATACAAAAATAGCGACTGAGCAAACAATCAGAGAAAAAGAAATTAATGTTCTTAAAAAGGAATCAATCGTACTTAAACTTCAACTGGATAAAGCCAACCTTGATAGAGTTAAGGCAATAGAAGGGGTCAATTTTAACAACATAGAAACCCAAGCTGATCAAATAGCCCAAGAAAATGAATTTAATATGTTCAAACAAGAAAGTGAGATAGAAATTGCTAACCTTAAGGGCGTGAATGAATCCCTTCGCAATCAACTAACCCATCTCATGTCTGGTCGAACGAGATCTATCCAACCCGAAACCTTACTCAGTTCCGCTGAAAAATTACGAGGGCTGACCAGTCCTGCGAGTACCAAACAAAAAAACAAAACTACGGGTACCCTCGACAAACCAGCCAAAAAGAAAATTATATCGAAAAAGAAAATTATATCGAAAAAGAAAATTATATCGAAAAAGAAGCTTTTACCATCATCAACTGATATCAATTCGGAAAGTATTATCAATGCCATACTCTTAAATTGGGTAAAAGCTTGGGAGAACAGAAATGTCCCTCTATATCTGTCTTTCTATTCGAAAAGTTTCTGGCATCCAAATAAATCTCGTTCTCTATGGCAATCCCATAGACAAAAATCTCTAGAAAATGCATCAGGTCTTTCTATTAAAATTTCCAATACTAAAATATATACTCTCAGTACAAATATAATAAGAGTCACCTTTCTTCAGCGGTTTAAATCTAACAGGTTTTCAGATATTGGACTAAAGGAGCTTGTCTGGAAAAAAGATACCGATGGCTGGAAAATTGTTAAAGAAACATGGAAACGCAGTAACACTTGAAAAGTAAAGGGTAATGTGTTAATTTTGAATTATTCAACCAGAAAAAGTATACAGGGGGGTCTATGCTTATGAGGAGAGTGTTTTATTATTTAGGAATCTTAGTTTGTCTGTTTTTCGTGAGTTCTTGTGCCGGGGTTGGCGCCTTAGTGACAATCACTGCATTTGGCATTGAAGGATATGAAGAAGTTAGAGTTCATCGCCCTGACTTGAAATTAGAACCTATATCCGACCACTTAAACCGCATACGGTTACCTAACATTCCGTTTCTTTCAAAGAAATCCTCCGATCAAAACAATACAAAAACCAAACCCAGTGGTGCATTATCTACATTTGGTTTTAATTGTTCTAATCTAGACGACGAGAAAAAACAATCCAAATGCTTTGATGATTTCTCAATAGCCTTGGCCCAAGAAGAAGAGGAATACAACAAACAAAAAGGTGCGGTAACCACTAGAAAAAAAGAAAACTTAACTACCCTCCAAAAGGTTGCCAAGACTCTCAAAGTACTGCGCGCAAAGGCAGTCAAAAAACCATCTTTTCCTCAGAACAAGGAAATAAAGAAAAAAAAGAAGCCGACCACACCGCCAAGTCTTGCTGCTTCATTCATTCAAAACTGGGCTAGAGCGTGGATAAAGAAGGATATACCTACCTATCTATCCTTCTATTCAAAAGAGTTCAAAGGATCCAAAAACCATCGTGGTGCCTGGGAAGCATCGAGACAACGCGCATTTAAAAATAACAAGAACATATCAATCAAGTTAAGCAATATTCAAACAAGTCAAAAGAAAATAAATAGAGTGGAGGTAAACTTTACTCAAGAATACAAATCTGATGGGTATGCCGATACTGGCATAAAAGAACTCCTCGTAGAGAAAAAAGATACGGGTTGGAAAATTATTAAAGAAACGTGGATGATAGCAGGCGCATCAGCTAAAGATAAAAGTTCAACTGATCGTTTGGAACAAGTTAAGGATAAGCTTGCAGGTTGGCTGAAAGCTTGGGAACACCAGGATGTGAACACCTACTTGTCTTTTTATTCCAATAAATTCAAAACACCGAAAGGTAGCCGCGCAAAGTGGAGGAATACCAGACACCGCGCATTGAAAGCCAACAAAAATCTTTCTATTCAAGTAAGTAATATACAAACATCTCAAAATCAAAATATAATCGAACTAAACTTTATCCAAAGGTTCAATTCAAAAAAATACTCGGATATCGGTATAAAGGAACTTGTCTGGATCAATGACGGAAGTGATTGGAAAATCCTTAAAGAGACATGGATGCGAAGTTAAGCTTGATTATTAAGCTCAAAACCCCCTCAGCCCTTAAAAGGACTGAGGGGGTTTTTTTAAACTTACATCTGCCTACAAAATACAATTCAATTAATTTTGTCTACTATCGCACACCGATCAAGCCATGTACCCTTTCAACTGGCCGCTTAAGCTTTTGATTGTCGATTGGATTCCTTGCGATGCGCTCCCCACCCTTGAGCTTCTATAAAGACTCGACGTATTTCAGGAAACATCCCTTTTATTCTAGACTCTAAAGCAGATATAGCTTCTTCCACATCCCCAGAAGACAAATTATCTTCAAAATCCAAGCTTATAGTAAGAAGAACATCTTGTGGCCCCAAGTGAAGAGTCAGCACTTCATTAACATGCATAATTCCTCGGCAGTCATCAATTATTTGATTAATTCCTGTAATTACCTGCGCGCTCGCCCCCTCACCAGTCAGCAATCCTTTGCATTCGAAAGCAAGAAGACCCGCGGTGATAGCCAAAATGATAGAAATAATTATAGAAGCAACTGCATCCAAAACAGGGAGATTCAAATACTCGCTTAATGTTAGGGCAATTAAAGCGACCAAAAGACCGAGTAGCGCCGCTGTATCTTCAAAAAGAACAGTAAAAAGAGCTGGATCTTTACTAATGTGTATAGCTTCTACCCATCCATAATCACCCTTTGATTTTTTAAATTCAGTAGCAGCAACCCAACAAGTCCAAGCCTCGATAGCAATAGCTATTCCTAAGACAAAGTAATTAATTATTGGGTTGGTTACTGGTTGAGGAGAAGAAATTTTATGAATCCCTTCATAAAAACATATGCCAGCTCCAAGACCAAAAATCAAAATAGCAACTACAAAACTCCAAAAATACATTTCCTTTCCGTATCCAAAGGGGTGTTTACTATCGGCAGGTTTCTTCGATCTTTTTACCCCATATAAAAGCAACAATTGGTTACCACTGTCGACCACCGAGTGAACACCTTCACTAAACATAGCAGAGCTTCCTGTGTACGAAGCCGCAATAAATTTAGAAATAGCAATAAGGCTATTACCAATAAGCGCTGCAAGAATTGCTTTAATCGATGAAGGAGATGCCATAAAATAATTTTATCAAATTAATTGTTAATTGAATTGATCCACGCAGTAAGAACAGAGACCATTTTTAAATAGTTTCCATTGAAAACAGGTTTTTTTAATCCTAAACTGGAACCTTAAAATCAAAGAATACTATTTCCCAGGCTATTTCTTTCGAGCCTCAACATTTTGACATAATCCAAATAGGATATTATGATGGTTTATAAGTTTTTATAATTATGGAGGTTCTCATAAATGGTACAGATTCGGGCAAGTCAAGTATTTACGCACTCGATAGAAGATGCTGTTGCCGCTAAAAAAGCGCTGGATGCAGATGAGCCGTTCAACGAGGTTGTCCAGAAATATAGCACTTGTCCATCCAAACAACAAGAGGGTGATCTAGGCTGGATGCCTGAAGAAGCTGCTCTATCTCTGATGGGTGAAAAAATCACAAAAGATAAAACAAATAAAATTATTGGCCCTGTACATTCAGAGTACGGATACCATATTTTGTTAATTACTGAAGTGAAAGTAGAAAATCAAGATAATGAATCCGTTGATTTAGCCGTCATCACACCTGAAGCGCTAGATAACCGGCTGAGTTCGGGTGGATCCAATCTAATTCTTCTAGATTTGCGCGAAGGTTGGGAATGGGACGTTGCCCATATCGAAGGATCACAACTAATCACCAGAGAAAATAGCGAATCTATATTGTCAAACCTTAAAAAAGATGCGGAGCTCATTCTTATTGATTGGAAACAAGACCGAAGCCCGAGCTTCGTCAAGTGGCTCCTTCAGCAAGGGTTTTCATACGCTAAATGTCTGGAAGGGGGAATCGACGCATGGTCGGACAAGATAGATCCATCTTTGGCTCGCTACGAAATTGAATCAGATGATGGCTATCGTTACGAAGATATCATTGATGAGGGATCGGAACAAAATGATACCCATCAGCACGATCACTAATTTGATTTAATTATATCCCAACATCCACCTGTCTCGATTTTGGGATTTTGAATCCCGGATTTAAGATGCCCACAATACCACCTCTTCTGCATATTGAAAACTTAACTACAAGTTTTCAGAGCAACGATACTGTCGTTCAGGCTGTCCGTGGTATCAATCTTCGTGTCAATCATGCCGAAATTCTAGCAATTGTTGGCGAATCTGGTTGTGGCAAGTCAGTTACGGCACTTAGCATTCTCAGGTTAATTTCAATGCCTCCGGGTCGTTTTGATTCGGGCAAAATTAAGTTCAACAACCACGACTTGTTAAGCCTTTCCGAGGCTGATATGCAAAAGGTTCGTGGAAATGATATCAGTATGATTTTTCAAGAACCCATGACATCACTTAATCCAATTTTCACAATAGGTGATCAGATAGGTGAAGCTATCATCCAACACCAAAGTACAACCGGAGCAGAAGCTCGAAAACAAACCCTTGAACTGCTTTATAAAGTTTCGATACCCTCCCCCGAAATAAGGATCGATCAATATCCGCACGAGCTATCCGGAGGTATGAAGCAAAGGGTAATGATTGCTATTGCCATTGCATGCCGCCCTACTTTACTTATAGCTGACGAACCAACAACAGCCCTGGACGTTACAATTCAGGATCAGATACTCAATCTGCTTTCCTCTCTGAAGGAAGATTCAGAAATGTCGATCCTTCTAATAACCCACAACCTTGGTATCGTTGCCCAGTTTGCTGACCGGGTTACTGTCATGTATTCAGGAAAAATCGTGGAGGAGGCAACTGTGGACTCCCTATTTGAAAACCCAATGCACCCATATACTCGTGGTCTTCTCAATTCACTGCCCAAGGACGACAACGAATCAAAGTTGGAGCCTATCTCAGGTGCCGTGCCTCACCCGGCTTTCCTTCCCAAAGGTTGCGCATTTCATCCAAGATGCAAAGATGCTATGCCCCGTTGCCAGCAGCAGCCTCCCCTCACAAGTGCAACTAAAGAAAATACCCATAAGGTCGCGTGCTGGCTTTACGAGGAATGGGTGGAGGATCCTCAATGACGACATTGATTAGCATTCGCTCCCTAAAAAAATATTTTCCTATTCATGAAGGTTTTTTATCTAGAAACACAAAGTCTGTGAAAGCTGTAGATGGTGTGTCACTTGACATAGCTCACGGAGAAATTCTTGGGTTGGTCGGTGAGTCTGGTTGTGGAAAAACAACGCTTGGGCGCATGTCAATAAATCTCATCAAACCCACCTCAGGAGAAGTTATTTTTGATGGGGTGAATATCCTTAAGCTAGACAACCCAAGCCTTAAAACATTGCGACCGAAAATGCAGATAATCTTTCAGGATCCCTTCGGTTCCCTCAATCCACGTTTCACGGTAGAAAGAATCATCGGTGAGGCGATGATAGTTCACGGTTTGGCAGATCGATTAAACTTGAAATCAAAAGTCGCAGAAATAATGCAAAAAGTGGGTCTGCCGAATTCCTTTATGAACCGGTACCCACATGAATTTTCCGGTGGACAAAGGCAGCGGATAGGTATCGCTAGAGCACTGTCACTAAACCCACGTTATCTGGTCTGCGACGAGCCGGTTTCCGCATTGGATGTGTCTATTCAGGCACAGATAATAAATTTATTGCAAGAGCTTCAGGAAAAGGAAAGTATTTCAATATTGTTCATTTCACATGATTTGAACGTTGTAAAGCACCTATCTCACAGAACAGCCGTTATGTACCTGGGCCAAATCGTTGAAACCGCTCCAACAAAAGTTCTAAATAAAAATGCTGCCCATCCTTACACACGAGCACTACTGGCAGCAAAACCATCGACGAACCCCAAAAAATCAAGTGATCATGTCCCATTGAGCGGCGATGTCCCCTCACCGCTTAACCCACCCGCAGGGTGCCATTTTCATACTCGTTGCCCTGAAGCGACTGACCGCTGCAAAACCGAACGACCCACCACCTTTCAGCTAGAAGAACGACACACAGTACAGTGCCACCTATACAATTAAAATAATATTTTATATTTAAGTACAATAATTTAGATAAATTTTTCTATAGTTAGGATTAACTATTAAAGCGGTTACTCTTAAGGCATCCGACCCAAAGGCACTACGGAGGTATCATAAGCTCTGATCATTAGCTAAATTTTTGATTTTAAACTAATTAATAAGCATAAATATACCGTTATTAATGCAAAACAAATTTTTTATTTTAGAGTACACCAAGTTATGATTATCGATAGAAACCAAACTTCTTGAATTAATCTCCTTAATAGCGGAAAATTCGAAACCAGTTAATCGTAATTCAATTAAGCAAATTAAAACTTGCACCAATATTTGGACACATAGGAGTTTCCCATGGATTTAGGAACACTAATTGGAATTGTTGTAGGTAATGCATTGATTCTATCTGCCATGCTTATGGGTGGAACTATGGACATGTTCATAGATGTTGCTGGCCTAATGATTGTATTTGGTGGGGCAGTTTCAGCCTGTCTGATGGCATTTCCGATGAAAGAAGTTATAGCAGCCTTCAAAGCAGCGATGTTCTGTATGACCGCAGACAAGATGGAGCCAAATGCTATGGTTCAAACCATGTGTGACCTATGTACCGTGACCCGCAAAAGTGGACTTGTAGCCTTGAGTAAAATGAAATTTGAGGAGGATTTTTTAAGAAAGGCTGCAAACTTAATCGCTGATGGTACCAAAGAAGATGTCATAAGGGATTCACTGACCATTGAGATTGATGCTATGAAAGCACGCCATGCAGTTATCCAGGATGTTTTTGCCAAATTAGCTGCATATTGCCCAGCTTTCGGTATGATCGGGACTTTGATCGGCCTAGTTCAGATGCTCGCAAATCTATCAGACCCAGCAGCAGTTGGACCCGCTATGGCGGTTGCTCTTTTAACCACCATGTATGGCGCCATGTTTGCGAATATGTTATGGAATCCTATTGGAGCAAAGCTAGCATCACGAACAGCGACCGAGGTAATCAATCTTGAAATTACGTTTGAAGGGGCATGCGCCATTCTCGCTGAAGGTAATCCAATGACAGTTTACGAAAAACTTTCTTCTTATATCCCTGCAAAGAGCCGCGTAGGCCTAACAAAGACTAAAAAATAAAACGGACACAGAAAATATAAAAGATTTGATTAGCACGAGGCAATTTTTAAATAATTAAATAGAAAACCACACCCAAAACTACCCCCATGGCTGAAGCGGACCCAACCCAAGAGAAGCTTAAAAAATACGAAAAAGCTGTAAAAAAACTCAAATCAGCCAACGAGAAAGCAGCCAAAGAACTTGCGGAGCAAAAAAAGACTTTTGAATCGGCGTTAGCTGAAAAATCTTCCCTGGTCGAATCTCTCAAAACAGCAGCAGATGGATCGAAAGAAGAAGGCGGTGGTGGAGAAGATCTGCAAGAGAAAATGGAGGAGCAGGAAGAAAAAATCAAAGAAGGAGAAGAGAACGTAAAAAAAGCTGAAGAGAAATTGAAGCTTCAAGTACAAGCCACTAAGGACAAGCTTGAAGCACAGAAAACAAAAATTGAGACTGAGTGGAAGAAAAAATTTGAAGAAGCCGCGTTAAATGCCGACCAACCAAAAGCAAAGAAAGGTAGTGGTGACGGGGAAGTTCCAGGTGATTATATTCCCGGGGGAGTCGAACCCTGGATGGCTACCTTTGCGGACATGGTTACATTACTGATGGTTTTTTTCGTGCTCTTTTATTCGGTTGAAAAAGACAATACAGAAAAATTTAAATCAGCTATCGATATGATGGTTGAAGAAGACGGCCCTGATGGGCTTGCTAAAATTTTGAAGGTTGTGGATTCAACCCAAGTAATGCAAAACCTTAAGGAAATGAGGGACGCGACAAAAGCAGCTCAGGCAGAAGAAACTGTAGAGGACAAAATAGTACTTCGGGTTCCGGGGCTTAACTTATTTAAAAAAGGCGGCGCAAAGCTTTCACCAGAAGCACGCCCGGTTCTTAATGAAATCGTTAAAATCATCAAAACAAAAGGAAAGAACCATAAAATTTTCATTCAAGGACATACGGACGATGTGCCAATACATACCGCAAAATTTGAATCAAACTGGGAACTCTCGGCAGTTAGAGCAACTGCTGTACTTCGCTATTTTTATGATAAAGGGATAGACCCTGAAAAGTTAACAGCAACGGGCTACGCTGATACTTTCCCAATGGTACCGAACAACACAAAAGAAGGGCGGGCCAAAAATAGACGGATTGAATTTGTTCTAGAAAAAATACCTGACAAAAAACCCAAAAAGAAAAAAGTAGATGGAAGAGAAAATCTGAAACCTAAAAAAGCCTAACAGTCAGTTACTGCTCTATCAACACCCAACCCTTACAAAATCTTAAATCAGGCAAACTAAAATCAGGAGGGTTGAATTTGACAAAAAAAAAGAATAAAGTGGGATAGGATTACTTCTTATACGCTGCCATTGTTTTTCGCTTAGCACCAGTCAAAAAAAGAAAATTAAGTCATAAAATAGGAGGATTAATTTTGTTCTGGAAAAAAAAGAAGGAAGAAAAAAAGATGTTTGAAGTCCCAGAAGGAAATAGAGGCTCGTATCGTGTTTATCCATCCGACGACGAACCAATCCTGATCAAGATTAAGGACGGCAAAACATCAAAGGCAATCGATATATGTGCAGGCGGAATTTCTTTTCCCAATGACAATTATGATAAAGGATCTACCCACGACTGTAAAATCAAATTGAGTCGTGATGTTGAACCTTTTGCCGCAAAGGTCATTATTCATAAAATTGATGACGGGAATGTTTGTCGTTGTTCAATTACTGATACTACTGACGAGCAGGATGACATGGTTCATCATTATGTTATGGAGCGACAAAAAGAAGACATTATAGCGAAAAAAACTAAATTTTAATGCGCTAACGAGACACATAACTTTTTCACTTACCAATTTTTCAACTTAATTTTGTGCTACTTGGTTACCCCCTCCTGGCAATTGAGCTGTTGAACTTTTTATGGCTAAACAAGAGCTTATTTCTGCCGACTGGTCCCCCGTAGAAGTCAAGTTGCTGAACACGGTAGATGTTTTTCTCCATAAACCAGCCATCATGAAAAAGGCGGAAGCCAACCTTACCGCCCTTAAACAAGAGGTCATAAAAACACTATCTCAGGCACCGCACCCCTGCCCTCCTGAATCCGATATAGTAAAAGGACAGATTGTGCGCGGAGAAAACCACAAGGGATTTCCATTTATCTCTTTGGATATGCCGCAAATGTTTTCCAAGAGCCAAATGTTTACTTATCGAACCTTGTTTTGGTGGGGTCATGATTTAATTTTTTCACTCATTCTCAAACAGGATAATCAGGATCCGCTAATCGAAAAGTTGATACAGCTAAAAGAACACCCCGAATGGGAAGGTATCCAATTGGCAATCGCCCCTACTCCCTGGGAATGGGAAAAAGATATGAACAATTTTGTTCCCCTCTTCGGAACTTCTGATATAAAAATAAGAGACACCATCAATTCTGTAAAATATATAAAGATATGTCGTTTCTATTCGTTGGCGAGTTCAGAGTTTCCCAAGCTGAATTGGGCAGGTGCGGGTTTAGCTACCTGGAAAACTCTCTCTCAAATTTGTGCCGATTGAAAGCAGACCAAGCCATAATCCTATATTTATTTTCCTTTATCACCCATGGCAACGCTAACGGCTGAAGAATCTTTAAATTATCTCCACAGCCTGATCCCAAAAGGAATCAAGCTCGGGTTAAAAAATATTTCTGTTGTACTGAATGAGTTAGGCAATCCTCAACTAAATACTCCATCGATCCATATAGCGGGGACAAACGGCAAAGGATCCACCGCAGCTTTTTGTGAATCAATTCTCCGCCATGCAGGCTACAGAGTCGGACTGTACACATCCCCACATTTGAATCATTTTGGTGAGCGGATTCAGATTAATAGGACCCCCCTATCAGAAAGTGAAGTGATTCAGCTCGTAGCTAAAGTTAAAAATGTCGTAGAAAACCTAAAAATACCCATTACATTTTTTGAGTTTGGCACTGCGATGGCATTTCTGCATTTTGCCGAGCAAAAAACGAATGTCAATGTAATAGAAGTTGGAATGGGCGGCCGTTTAGACGCTACTAGTCTTTGTAAGGGCGATATAACCATAATCACCTCCATAGCCAAGGATCACGCATCCTACCTAGGCAGCAAGATTGAAGAAATTACCTTTGAAAAAGGATCGGTTATCAAGAGAGGTGGTACGGTTTTTGCTATTAAAGGGAGTAAAAAGGTGCACGAAGTAATCAAGAAAATATCAGACCAAAAATCAGCGAATGTGCAATTTTTAGGGGAGCATTTTGTTGTTGAAAAGTCCCTAGGCAAAAACTCCCCCTTGCTTATTACATATCAGAACCATGATTTCTGCTTGAAAGACCTCGAGCTTTCTCTCGCAGGAGGTTTCCAGGCAAGCAATGCTGCTTTAGCTTTGTCAGCATGCTTGCATCATGCTCGCAAAACCGGAAAGGAGATTAGCGAACAATCTATTAGAACAAGCCTTAAAAACACTTCTTGGGCTGGGCGAATGGAGGTTATTTCATCGCGCCCCACTATACTTCTTGATATTGCGCACAACCCAGCAGCTGTTAAGGAAATGACGAAATCTGCCCAAAAACTGTTCTCATATACAAGAGTTATTGTCATTTACGGGGCCATGAAAGACAAACAATCTGGTGAAATGCTCCAAAAACTTACTAGTTTTGCAGACCATTTTATTTTAGTACGCCCAAATCAAGAGCGAAGTGAAAGTCCAACTCGATTCAAGGAGATTTTAAGAAAGTACAACGCCTCCTGTGAGGTTATAGAAAGTATCCCCAAGGCAATTAGAAAGGCAAAACAAACTGCTCTGCCTGACGATATGGTTTGTATTACTGGCTCAATATTCACCGTAGGAGAGGCAAAGCAGTACTTAGAAAATGAATCGGATTTTAAAACTAATTTTTCTCATTCCTCTGGTCTTCACCTTAACGGGTGAGGTTTGCGCGCAAGAAATCTCCCACCCTAATTCTAAAATTTCCACTTCCAAAAATAACGACCCTATTCATATTTCCGCGGATCACGTCATGCAAGGAACTAAAAAAGGCAGCGTACTAGCCTGGGGTCGTGTCAAGATGCAACATCAAAACCGAACGCTATGGGCAGATAAAGTAATGATCAACAACAAAACAGGTATTGGTAAGGCACGGGGACACATTATTCTTGAAGGAGAAGATGGAACTCGAATGAAGGCGAAGGAGACGCTCTTTAATTTGAAATCAAAACAAGGGAAGCTATTAGAAAGTAAAATTATTTTATCCAACCAAGTTCGCTTAACGGCCAAAGAAATAAAAAATTTATCCGCTAATCACTTGATCTTAGATGATGCCACTCTAACAACATGCAAAGGAGTTCTTCCAGTGTGGAAAATTGAAGCTAAATCTATAGATGTCAAAAAAGGTGACCGGGCTTTATTTCGCAACGCGGTCTTAAAAATAAAAGATTTTCCAATTCTTCACATACCAATTGGATATCTTCCAATAGATACAAAAAGAAAAAGTGGCTTTTTATTCCCAACTTTTGGCTGGAGCAAGATTGACGGGGTTTTGTTTGATCAAAAATATTTTTGGGCAATTAATCGATGGTCTGATGCAACCTTTAATACAAACAGGGTGTTAGGTGGCTGGCAACATGGAGTCGATTATCGCTACGTCCGATCAAACAACACACAGGGAAGAATTAGTGGAAGTCTTTATAAAGATAACCTGACGGGAGGCACCCTCTGGAAGGCTGGAGCCAGACATACCCAGAACCTACCCAATAAATTCAAATTCAAAGGATCTCTTGACCTTGAAAGCCAACAAAGCCTGAACCGCGTAGTAAATAATAATATCGAAGAACGAACACGCCGCAATACCGATTCTTATGCCTCGCTCAACAAATCATGGGATAATAGTTCTCTCGATATCCTGACGAGGTTTAAAGAAAGTACCAGCTATACTCAAGATGACACTCTCGGTGAACTCCCTAAAATCACTTACAAAGTACAACAAACACGGATAGAAGATACCCCATTTTATTTTAACTTGGACACAAGTTCAGCCTGGTTTGTAACCGATCTTAAGACACAAAAAGAGGAAGATTTTATATTTAAAACCTCTCGTTTAGATCTTCATCCACAATTGACCGTTCCATTGACATTGACACCTTGGCTATCCATGACCTCAACCGTTGGCGCAAGGGAAACATTTTACGGAAGAGGTCTCACTACAAGTGGCTCTGAATATAAAAAACTCCCTAGCTTCACCCGTGAATCTTTTGATTTTCGTTCCATCATACAAGGCCCAAAAATTAATAAGATATATCATTTGGATAATTCCTCCGACAAAATTAATCATCTTTTAGAACCAAGACTTACCATTAATTATGTGCCTGACATAGACGAAAAGGACCGATTAAAAATCAAAGCCTTCGATGGTATAGATTATGTTGGTACTCCTACCAGTAGTATTACTTACGAATTTGGACAACGACTTTTAAAAAAGTTCAAAACAGGCGCTAATCAATTTGAAACAAAACAGATTTTGCGTTTCAACATTTCCCAAACTTATAATATTCGCGAAGCTATCATGCAAAAACAATCTGGAGCTGAACGACTCCCCTTCTCTGACCTTTTTTTTGATTTTGACAGCCGACCTATAGAATCAATTATTTTAAATACTGATGCATCCTATAATTTTAATACCGATTTAATTAACACGTTTAACTTTGAAGCGGGTGTCAAGCCTGTGAAAAACCTTTGGGTGATTATGGAACGACGGTGGACAAGAGATGGTCCTAATTACATGCTCGGCACGCTTGACATGGCATTAAAACCAGGGTGGAGAGTACAATACAGCGCACGTTATGACGAATCAGCTTCGACTTTTCGTGAAAATCAATTTAGCTTACTGTACGATAACCCCTGCAAGTGCTGGGGTTTTTCATTCGATATTATTGACCGAAATTTAGATGTGGCTAGTAGCGAAAGAAATAATCAGACACAATTTTTATGGACCATTAAATTTCGAGGACTTGGTGATTTTGGATCCAGAAGTAAAGGGAAGTTTTTACATAGGGACTTTGAAGACTCTTCCTTTCCAAGTACCATTAACTAAAGTATCATAACTAATAAACCTACGCGAAAACACTCCAATGAAGTTTTCTGAAGAAATCGCTAAAATTTCCCTTGCAACAGGTGCAATACGACTTGAAGCTGAAACTCCATTTTTATGGGCATCGGGATATCGCATGCCCATATACAACGACAACAGGCTGCTATTGGGAAACGCAAAACACCGTCGGTTAATTTCTGAGGGATTTAAAGATGTAATTACAAGCAAAGAAATTGAAGTTGATGTTATCGCTGGGACAGCTACAGCCGGAATTCCTCCTGCCACAAGCTTAGCCAACTTGTTAGAAACTCCCTTAATTTATGTCCGTACACACCCAAAAGAGCATGGGATGAAAAATCAGATAGAGGGTGTCTTACGCCAAAACCAAAATGTAATAGTGGTAGAAGATCTTATATCAACAGGCGGAAGTGCTCTCAATGCTGTCACTGCCATCCGGGAGGCTGGCGGTAAAGTTGATCATTGCCTGAGTATTTTTAGCTACGGTTTTTCAAAAGCCATTGAGCAATTTAAAAATGCACGCTGTCAATTACATCATCTTTTAAATTTTGAAGAACTTATATTATTGGCAAGGGAAAACAAAAGTGTAAGCACCGAGCAGTTCTCCTTGTTAAAGTCCTGGCACAGCGATCCATTCAACTGGGGAAGTAAAAACGGCTTTGTTGATCAAGCGAATTAGCCCCTCCTATAATTTTATTGCCTTACCGCAACCACTAGGTTTCTCAAAATAAGAAGTGACAATAATATATTGACAGCCTTAATATATAATACTAATATTACCAGTCCTAAAATTCTCTTGAACACAAAAACTTACGCCAATCTTGGGAATTCTGTACGCAAAAATTAAACCAATAATAGTTAATAACATTTAAGTTATCTGTAGAAAATTTATTTATATTTCGCAGTAAGATTCAGGAGAAAAAAACAGGATGGGTAAATTAAAAGTAGGGCCAATCAGTTTACTTCCACCTTCAGCTACCATGCAGGGTATTTTCCAACCTGAACACGGTTCAGGAATGCAATTAGTTGAAGGTGAACATATGCCAGAAGATCAGGCTATTGAGCATTGGGCAGTACAAATGCTTACTCGAAGAAACCCAACTCTTTTCCCAGGGCCACTAATCGTTTGGGGATGGAATGAAGCAGCATGCCATAAAGCTACACTCAGTCTTGAGCTGGTAAAAGAAATTCCCGGATGTAATATAATCCCCATGCCGGATTACCGCCCTATTTATCCAAAAATTGATCCAGAGGCAGTAATTAATCCATGTCACCCTAATCTTACAATTGATTACAATAAAATTGAAGTATGTGCATTAATTGGGATACATTGCCATTTTGCAAATATTACATTAAAAATGATCCGGGCTAATACAAATTGCTATACAACCGCACTTTGTCAGTATGACGGGCACGAAGACGCCCTTATCTCAATTCAAGATACAGACGGCTTACAGATAGAAAAACTTATTACTGCTGTGAAAAAAGTTAAAAAAGACGGCAATATAACTCCTTGGGCACTAACTCCTGAAGGGAAGGAAGAGCTTGAGAGAATAGCGGAGTTTAAAAGGAAGAACGCCGCCGCAAGCAAAGAAGAAGCCGTTTTATTTATGGCTGACTTGGAGCAAGGCTTAGACGAAAACGCTGAATAAGAGTCTATAAAATATTAAAAGCCAGCTCCTTATAGGGAGTTGGCTTTTTTTTCATCAATTTAAACCTAGCAAGTAAAAATATTTAGAAAAATCATTTTCTCACACCACGTACTCGTGGGTCTGTTCATACAAAGTATCTCTCTCCATAGGCATACGTCCAGCTTCAATAATCATATCGGCAATAACGTTCTTATGAAATATTTGCCCCGTAACTCCTCCCGCAGCATGAATGATCTTTTCTTCAACTACAGTACCATCCATATCATTAGTTCCAAAAGAAAGAGACATTTGAGCAATTTGAGGTGTAATCATAATCCAAAACGCTTTGACGTGCGGAAAGTTATCTAGCATAAGGCGTGATACCGCCAATGCTCTCAGGTCAAGCTGCCCAGGTGTATTATTAAGGTGACTGAGGTTTGTGTTTTCTGGATGAAATGCCAGCGGTATGAAAGTCAAAAAACCATTGGTCTTATCCTGAAGTTCGCGTAAACGAATCAAATGATCCGTCCTATCTTCAGCGTTTTCCACGTGACCATAGAGCATGGTAGCATTGCTTTTCATCCCCACCGAGTGAACTGTACTATGAACACCAAGCCACTCTTCTGCATTGGTTTTTTCAGAACAGATTTTTCTTCGAACTCGACTAGCAAAAATTTCCGCCCCACCCCCGGGGATAGAACCCAACCCTGCATTATGCAATTCAACCAAAGTTTCCTCGAGGGATTTTTTAGCGAGTTGCGCTAAGTACTGAAGTTCAACAGCGGTAAAGGCTTGAATATGAACATCAGGGAACCGACTCTTAAGACCGGAAATCATATCAAGGTAATATTGAAATGAAAGGTCTGGGTGCAACCCCCCTACGATATGAAATTCGCTGACCCGACCACCTTTATACAGTTCCGCATCTGAAAAAATTTCGTCAAGAGTTTTGGTATACGCAGTAGGATCATCTTCTTTGACTCCAAACGCGCAAAACTGACAAGTATTTACACAGACGTTAGTGTGGTTAATATGCCGATTGTGAATAAAATACGTATCGTTTCCGTGTATTCGTTCTCTAACAATATTTGCTAAGTACCCAACACCTAAAAGATCAAAGGAGTTCCACAAAATCACGCCATCATCAAAGGAGAGGCGCTCCTC
>JALPWY010000039.1 GCA_023271875.1 Nitrospinaceae bacterium
TACCTTCCGTATAAACTCAACTTCATCTCTTATGTCTTTTTGCTAAACTCTAATTTTCCAAGGTATAATTTAAGTAATTTTTTTGACTTGCCCTTACTATATATAGGTGTCTTCAGTGCTAAAAGTATCTTTTGAAACTTCTACCCATTCTGGATCTTTACCAAAAATAAAATCAAGTAAGCCCATGTTGCCCCCCTTTATTTAAACCCACTAACAAATTGGATTTATCTATCTTAGATAACCCAGTTGGTCACCAATAAAATATAAAGAATACGCAATCATATACAATCCACTTTTTCTGTTTTAAAGGGGGTAACTATGGCGTTAATCAAGTGCGAGGAATGTGGGGGGCATTTATTTTTCCACTTGGTTACGCAGCCCTAAAACTTCGCGCAAGATGAATAGGTCGAATCTTCTCCTTCTTCGCATCAACCTCCTTTAATCTTTCCTCCTCTTCTAGGGCTGCAATTGCTTCCTGTTCTGCTTTCCATATATAAGCCTTGTCAATCATATCGTTTTTCATCTCTTCATTTCTCATATAAGTATCCGCAAATGCTAATCCCATACCAACTATCAAAATTCCTAACATAAGAATTAACCAGTAAATAACATGCATTTTTTTCTACTCCTTATTTAAAACCATTTGTTATACGCACCTTATAGGATTAATCCTCTATAGTCAATTTTTTCAATAGTTTACATTCTACCGCAGAAACAAGAATGGCCTTTAAATATGTATCACTCATAACGCCCCCTTTATTTAAACTCACTAACTGAATAAATAATTCAAGTAACTGAGATGATAGCAAAGTGTCTTAATGCCAATCCTTGTAAAGAAATAGAAATAGCTGAAAGACTAACTGGATAAAAAGAATCTGGCCTGTTTATAGAAATCCCTAATACTATAAAATTACAAAACATCGAGGCTACTAGAATATGGAAAGCTTGAAATTCCATTTTATATTTCCTTTACAAATTTTTCTTTAATGGGTGTGAAATATAAAAAGACTAATATTGCTCCTTCTGTTACTCCACCTAATCAATCCAATGTATAAAATAATGAACTAAATATCATTGTCCCAGAAGATAAACTTATAAGAATATTACAAAAAAATAAAACTGTGAATAAAGGTTTCCCAAAATATACAAACTTGTAAAGAAGAACCAAACTAACCAAATAAATTAAAAGGTAGATAATCAGAAAGATAACAATAATATTTTCAAAACCAATAT
Source organism: Nitrospinaceae bacterium (assembly GCA_023271875.1). GTDB lineage: Bacteria > Nitrospinota > Nitrospinia > Nitrospinales > VA-1 > Nitromaritima. Next base: position 1,234 of record JALPWY010000039.1, read on the forward strand.
TAAATAGAAGACCATCATTTATATTTTCTAATATTTTATTAACTTCTGGTGTTTCAAAGAATATTGATCCAAAAATAAAAGAAATAACTATTACTGGATTTAATATAATTAAATTCTTAAATATTCTTTATATAGTCATATCATTCTTCATCATATTTAATTACTTCAACGGGACAACTCTCGGCGGCTTTTTTGATTTTCGCCTCCAAGCCTGAATAGTCAACCCCTTCTATTACTTTCGAGGTTCCTCCTGTCTCAACCTTAAAAACCTCTGGGCAGTTGCTTTCTGAAAAGCCACATGAAATGCAGCCTTCTTCGTCTGTTTCAACAATCCATACACGCGTAATAGCCATTGTTCTCACTCCCCTTTTATAATGCCCACTTTAATTTTTTTTATAAAAAATTGAATTTGGATCTTGCTTCCTTAGTTCTAATCGATCTTCGTGTGTTTGAAATAATCCAACAAGTATTTTTAGGTTTATATTTGCTGCCTTAGTTTGATTATATATTCCCATTACATAGAACTGTAGAAAGAATGCGAGAACTCCCGCATAGATAACCAAAAACATTCCTGCTGCACCAAGCCCTGCGAAAAAAGGGTCACTCATAACTCCTCATATTATGTAAAGCCATTAACAAAACTACCTTCACGCCTTATTTTATAGGGTTTATTTACCTTCTTCAAAGGTGGGGTTTATGAAGAAGCATAAGCCTAAAAAACTGATATAATGTTTTGACATTATTTTGTCAGCAATTTTGGCTTTTTAAAACTTTGACGTTTCTTGTAACATACTAAAAACTGATAAGTTAATCACCTTGGAAGAGCAAACAATTCGTTATGTCCCAAGATCCTTCAACAAATAACCCCCCCTACCTCACACTTTCACCAAACCAAGTTCGAGGTAAAAAAAATCCAACGTGGCGAACCATTGCTTGGGTACTATTAGCATTAGTCAGTTCAACCAGCCTAGAGTATTACTTTCTCCAAGATCAGTCACCTTCTTCCATTAAAAACAACCTTGCTGTTTTACTAGTTTTCAATATTATTCTAATACTTCTATTTACTCTCATTGTCCTCATAACTCGCAACCTAGTAAAGCTCTACACCGAAAGAAAAAGTCAAATTCTAGGAGCGAAATTTCAAACAAAACTTATTACCGCATTTCTTATCCTAACCTTGGTTCCGGCGATTCTTCTATTCACAGTCGCCAGCAAATTATTCACACTTAGCATAGGCAGCTGGTTCAACATAAAAACAGAACAAACACTACAACAGTCAATGGACGTGGCGCAAGAATACTACGCAACCATGGAGAAAAATTCACTTACCCAAATACAAAAAATTGAAGCCTTTATAACTCAAAAAGAGCTTTTCCGGCAAGCAAAACGCTGGCAATTAAATGACTTAATTGAGAAGAAAAGGGATGAGTATGAACTTGGAGGAATCATTCTTTACGACAACAACTACAAACCTATCGCTTCGGAAATTGACAAAATCCGCGCACCCTATATCAAAAGTAATGACTTCGAGGATTTATTAAAAAAGAGCATCGGCGGAGAAGGGGTTTCTGAGTTTCGAACTTCTAGTCAGGGCCATTATCTTATCGTCGCCAAACCATTGACCGAGAAAATCCAAGATACGCTCTCCGTTTGGGGATACATACTAACCCTAGTATCGATTCCGGGAGGCACCCAACATAAAATTCAAGCAATACAAAACTCCTACGAGAGCTATAAACGCCAAAAATTCCTAAAACTCCCAATTTCTGCAAGTTATTACACCACGTTTATAATGATCACATTGCTGATTCTATTTTCAGCTATTTGGTTGGGTTTTTATATGGCTCGTGGCATAACAGTTCCCATACAGTTACTTGCAGAAGGGACGCGACGTATCTCAGAGGGTGACTTAAATTTTAAACTAGGAATTAACGCTCAAGACGAAATCGGCACTCTAGTTGACTCGTTTAACCTCATGACAGGGAAGCTTAATGATAGTCAGTCTAAAGTTGAAAAGGTGAATCAAGATTTGAAGACCTCGAATATTGAGCTTGAACAACGCCGTCAATATATTGCAACAATTCTCGAAAATATAGGAGCAGGAGTTGTTTCAATCGATCAAAAGGGCCGCATAACCACATTCAATAAAGCCGCAGCAGATATTTTGATGATAAACTCGCAAACTGCTGCAGGCTCAAGGTATATAAACGTCTTTGATATAAGTTATTTAAGGGTGATTCGAAAAGTCGTTCGGGAAATGTTAAGAAATAGAAAAGAGAACACGGAAGGTCAAATTGAGATCAGTGTGAATGATAGCTCATTGGTTCTTCTAGTTAAAGCTCATATTTTGAGAAATTCGAAACAAAGATATCTTGGAGTAGTTATCGTTTTTGAGGACCTCACAGTATTGATTAAAACCCAGAAAACCGCTGCATGGAAAGAAGTGGCTCAAGGTATAGCGCATGAAATTAAAAACCCACTCACGCCAATCCAGTTAAATACTCAACGTCTTAAAAAGAAATATTTGGAAGATAAAGAAAATTTCAACAAAATATTCGAAGAAAGTATCGATATAATCTCCCAAGAAGTTAATGGTATGAAAGATCTAATCAATGAGTTTCTTCGCTTCGCCCGGATGCCTGCACCATCCCCAAAACTAAACTCCCTACATAAAATAATTGATAACGTTTATACGCTATACAAAAATAACAAAAAAAATATTACCGTAAAAATGAATTACGATCCTAACGTAACTAATGCAACCATAGACGCAGAACAGATTCGAAGAGTATTCATAAATTTATTCGAAAATTCTATAGATGCGCTAAAAAATGATGGTAAAATTGAAATATCCACAAAGTTTGATTTCAACGCAAACAAAATATTTATTCGGTTTTCAGACGATGGGACAGGAATTCCTAGTACTGATAGAGACATGTTATTCCTGCCTCACTTTACAACAAAAAAAAGAGGGACCGGAATTGGATTGGCAATTGTCAACCGAATAGTGGTTGATCATGGTGGAACAATATCGGTCAAAAACAATCAACCAAGAGGAACAACTTTTGAAATCCAGATTCCACCTACACCGGTTTTTATAGATGTCGAGCCCATTACGTTCTCATCTAATAAAAAGATTTTTTTACCCTTTTAGCCTCATAGACAACCTTCTTACTGTTCAAGCTTTAGCCTAAAGTTTAAAAGTTAGTTTTCCCTAATCACGGTTTTTAATATTGAGACTAATAACTCATGAATTATCTTAAATTGAAACTTGATGACGACACCTATCAATACCTAAAAGTTAAATTTGACGGTGATATAAATGCAATGGAAGATTTTGTAAAAAAAATCCTCGCCAATGAAATTAAAAAAAAACATCTTAATCCGACCGAGGCAGAAGAAAAAAATATTAATGACAATCTAGAAAGCTATTTAAAGTCAGGCAAATCTGGCTCTCGCTCTTATGGTATTAAAGGACAAGGCTGGTAAAAAATACCTTTTACAACATATCCGATATGAATAAAACTTATGAGATTTTAATTGGAAATGAACTAACAAAAGGAACTAGTGTGATTCCTGTAGTCAATCCATTCACAGGAGAACCATTTGCCGAGGTATGTCTTGCTGATGCTGTTGAAATAGATAAAGCTATAAACCTAGCGGAGCAAGCATTTAAAAAAACACGTGTCCTACCTTCCTATCAGCGTAGCCAGATATGTGCTGAAGTTGCTAGCGGTATTCAAGGCAGATCCGATGAGTTTTCCAAAATTATTGCACAGGAATCAGGAAAACCTCTTATTTATGCTAGAGCGGAAGTAGCTAGGTCAATTTCAACTTTTGAAATTGCTAGTCAAGAGGCGCTTCGGCTTGACGGAGAAATGCTTACATTAGATATTACAGAATCCGCTCATGGAAAGGCTGGGCTTACCAGGCGTTTTCCAATTGGACCTATAGCTGGAATAAGTCCTTTCAATTTTCCTTTAAATCTCGTTGCCCATAAGGTAGCCCCGGCTCTTGCTTGTGGCAATCCAATTATTATTAAACCTGCATCTTCCACACCCCTAACAGCATTATTGCTCGGAGAAATCGTACAAAATACACAAGCAATAGAAGGAAGCCTTAGTGTACTGCCATGCACTAGCAAAAACGCAACTCCCCTAGTGGAAGACCCTCGTTTAAAAATGGTAACATTTACTGGTAGCCCTAATGTTGGCTGGGATATCAAAAAACGTGCCGGACGTAAAAAGGTAGTTCTCGAGCTAGGTGGAAATGCAGGGGTCATCGTAGAACCTGATGCTGAAATTGATTTAGCTGCAAAAAAAATAGCCTTTGGAGCTTTTGTTTATTCAGGACAAGTTTGTATCTCAATTCAACGGGTTTTTATCCACACATCAATATATGATGACTTTCTAGAGAGCTTAATTAACGAAACACAAGCATTTAAACATGGTGATCCTCTCGATGAGAAGGTCACTATGGGACCTATGATAGACCGGGAAAATGCAGAAAGAATCGAATTATGGGTAAACGAGGCCGTAGCTGATGGTGCAAAAATTCAAATCGGAGGCAAACGTGACAAAAGTTATTACCCACCTACAATCCTTACCAAGGTTAACCCAAATCTTCCAGTTGCATGCAGTGAAGCTTTCGGTCCAATTTTAATCGTTAATTCATATACCAATTTTAATGATGCAATCATGGCAGTTAATAGCACAGATTTTGGCCTGCAAGCCGGTGTGTTTACTAATAACATGAACAAAGCACTTAGAGCATTTAATCAATTAGATGTAGGTGGTGTTGTTATTAATGACATCCCTACCTTTCGAGTTGACAATATGCCATATGGTGGGGTTAAAGATTCCGGGTTTGGAAGAGAAGGAATAAAATATAGCTTACGTGAGATGACAGAAATAAAACTTCTCGTATACAATCACCTTATGGAAAATAAAGGCTCCCTATGACGGATGACAAACGGTTTACAGATAATGGCAACAACACGATAACCGATTCAAAAATGAAAATAATCTGGAAAAAAACAGACTCATTTCAGGATACAAAAAAATGGCAAAACTGGTTTAAATGCCAAGATTACACTGAAATTACAAACATACAACGGTTTGCAGGGTCAGAAGAATGGCGATACCCAAATGAGGAAGAGGCATGGAGTCTATTTGATCTTAGTAACAAAAATACTGATAAATATGGCGATGAAATTTATCTCCACTCAATATTTGGACCAGGGTCAGGTGGAACAACCTGGACAATTGAAGAAAAAGATTCCTCGGCGCTTGTTATTCAATATGAAGACGGCGTAAAGGTTTGGCCTTCCAAATACGCTAATATGAATATGTGTGTCAGATTAGTTCGAAACCTCACCTGACTTTCAATGAACGTTTTTTAGCACGTCCATCGGAAAAGTCACGCTAATGTTTGGTGGATTGCGTCCAACATAAGAAAACCACGGTTGCACAATAAACCTTGCTCCCGTTCTTTCAGATTCAAAACTTTTAAAATTAATTGGGTGAGTACGTTTAGCCATCAACTCTATTCTTAAAATTTTTCCTTCCGGAAACTCAAAATCTCGGGTGGAACTTTTATTTAAGTTTATATCAACAGAACCGTTCCCGCCTTTTTCCCAAACAGAAGATCCTTCAGCGAGCAGAATCCTTCTCTCACCTTCAAAAAATATTTTCCATACATATCCAGTGTCAAATCCACGAAGATGCGCGGCTGCAAGAACGGGATCAACAAACTGAATAAAACTGTTTCCGCCATCTTGAAAAAAATAAAGATTCGAGGGGGCCCATTTTGTAAGTTTTTTTTCAAAAGTATCACGTGCATAACGAAAACATTGAGGCTCACTTAAAAATTCTTTTACAGAAATACGATGAGATCGTATCATGTTTTTTCTCAACTCAAGTCCTTCTGGTTGCATCAAATAACAGGTAGCAAGACTAAGGGTTATATCTTTTTCCCGAGAAACAGACATTACTCCAAGAGCTCTCTTTATACGGCTGATGATTTTCTTCTCGATCTCAGGAAAGTATCCTCTTCCTAATTCAACTAAAATAGCTCTCACTTCAACCCATGAACCACTATTCAAGGATTTTTCTATATCAGAATTAATTTTTTCTTCGAAACTATTTATCGAAGAATCATTAAGAAAATATTCCTTACCCTCAAAAACATTTTTTTTAAGAAATTTATATCTCGCTGAATGGGTATAACGGAAATAAGGATAATGAATATACGCGGTCACTGAATTCGCAAAATCCTCCTGCGGGTTTTGTCTGGAATAAGTAGAGAAATTTCGCATGGCTGTTGGAGCATAATTATTTATCTTAGGGTCATTGACTAAGGAATATAAAGAATCACTATCTCGAACACCATCCAAGGCAAAAATATGCAACACCTTAAACTTTGTCAAAGAAATCCATTCATCAGAAAAACTCAGAAAACCTTTAGAAAAATCAAAAGCATGAGCCATCTCATGCTGGATAATATTAATTAGATCTATCCGGTCTTCATGAAATAATGGGTTGTATAGCTCGACCCGGAGCTCCTGTTTTTCAACAAAAACTCTGTATGACTCAGATATATTTTCATAAATTGTAGTAAATGACGGGAGTGTTGCAGCTGGGATATCATCCACTGGTGTATTTTTAGTGTTCAACACGATATTATCGAGACGATACAAACTTTTTAAAGTAGGTATCTTGTGAAACCCGGACGGAAGTTGCTCAAAAGCAGCATGAATAATATCAATCTCAATTGGCGACCAGTTTCGCTCCATATCAATTAAATTATAACCAAATGCACTTTTAAACTTAGATTTTTTTGCCACCACTTCCTCACCATAATTACCCTTATATTGGTAAAATGGACGTTTAGAAGTATCACTATCCTGCGCATAAAGATCCCCAAAACTAAAAAAAATCAAAAAAAATAAAGAAAAATAGAGAAATCTGTGGGTTAACATCATAAAACAAGCCATTAATTTAAAGTTATTAGTAATTGAAGAGTAGCAGATGTTCGTTTTGAATGCGACTTAACCAAAATTAATTCTTATTAATTCAATATGGTTAAGCATTAATCAATTAATAAATGTGTGAAATAATGATACTTTTAAATATAAGCGTCATCAAATATGCTTATCTAAACATTTAATCATCGAGGAGGTAGTTTTATGGCACAATTGCCAGGAATGGACGTAAAATTAATAAGACTTAACCCTGAATGGAGTGTAGAGAATGCGGCTTCAACACCTTTAGAACAAAACCTTTCTATAAATGATTTTAATGGGAAACGACTCATCATCACCCTCCCCGGAGCCGGTGGTTTTTGTAATAAGGAGTTCGACCAAGTAAAAGAAAATATGGACAAATTTACAATTGCTGGTGCTGAGGAAGTAATTGTTGTCGTGGGAACCGATATTTTAAGTAACGCCGGTCGTGACATTCCCAACCTCTTCCAGGATCCAGACCTAGAGTTTGCAAAGTCTAACAATCTGCACCTGGATGGAGTTCGTAGTCGGTACTTAAACAGATCAGTAATCGCTGTAGACGCAGATGGCAATGAAGTGGCCCGAGAAGATGCCGACCTTCTAGGGTGCCGCACAGTTGAGAGTTTAGTTGGCGTTGCTCAAAAAGCCTTTGGTTAACCTATTGCCATGATTTTAAAAAAATTCTCCCCATAAGTTTTAGGGGAGAATTTTAAAAAATCATCTCATATTTTACCAATTAAAAAATCCAATCTTTTAACCGTACAATTTAATCTTCAGGAAGAAGTTCAAGAATAGATTCAAGGTCAGAAATAATATCTCTTTTCTGATCTAGAAAGGACTCACGATCAAAACCTAGAGACAGCTGAGAATTTTTCCTCTTACTTTCTCTCATTTTTTTCTTGGCCCCAACAATCGTGTAACGTTCTAAATACAGCAGTCTCTGAATTTTAAAGATCAGTTCGACATCCTTTTTTTCATACAAGCGTTGACCTGATTTTTTTTTTTTTGGTTGAAGTGCATCAAACTCGTCTTCCCAGTATCTAAGAACGTGTTGTTCCACACCAGTTAGCTTGGCAACTTCGCCAATTTTAAAAAATAACTTATCCGGTATCTTTTGATTCATACATCAACCGATTAGTAGTAATTAATAGCTGCTGACTTGGCTTAAAAGTTAGAACCCTTCTCGCTCGAATAAGAACAGCCTCTCCACTCCTTGGATTTCTTGCGTTTCTTGCCTTTTTTTCTCTCAAATGAAACCCTGCAAACCCAGAGATACGGACATCATCCCCGCTTGCAAGAGATTTTTTAATTTCATTTAAAATAATTTCAACTGCCTCCACAGCTTCCTGGCGAGTAAACCCTACTTTTTTATATACACACTCAACCAGATCTGCTTTAACAACAGTTCCATATTGCTCTATATTTTTCAAAAATCAAACCATTCTAAATTATTCTCATTTTAATACACACAAATATCAACCAACATTCTTATCCTGTTTTTTCCAAATCTTTTTGGTTTTCTTCAATAATTTTTGCCTTTAAGTGCTCTGGTACATCGTCGTAATGATCAAACTCCATAGTAAACACGCCTTTGCCACTTGTCATGGAATTCAAGTCAGCCAAATAATTGAGTACTTCAGCCATAGGAACTTCTGCACGAATATTTTGCTGATCATCATCTGCATCGATTCCTAAAACTTTCCCCCGCTTTGAGTTTAAATCTCCCATAATATCACCGACAAATTCACTGGGAACAGTAACGTCCATTGTCATGATTGGTTCCAGAAGAGTCGGCCGACAGTCAGGCACCCCGTTTTTAAAACCTATTGATCCAGCAATTTTAAAAGCTATTTCTGAAGAATCAACATCATGATAAGAACCATCATACAACCGTACTTTTATATCAACCATTGGATACCCAGCGATGATCCCTGCTTCCATAGACTCTTTAATACCTTTTTCAACAGCTGGGATATATGTCTTCGGAATAGCCCCACCTACAATGTTGTCCTCAAACACGAAACCACCCCCCTTTTTAAGTGGAGAAATCTCTATCCAGGTGTCACCAAATTGTCCACGCCCTCCACTTTGTTTTTTGTGTCTGCCTTGGACTTTTGTTGTTCCTCGAATAGTTTCTCGATAAGGAACTTTCGGTGTTCTGACATCAACTTCAACACCAAATCGACGCTTCATCCGTTGCAAAGAAACATCAAGATGCACTTGTCCCATCGCTGAAACCAAAAGCTCATGGCTTTCAGCTTTACGTTCAACGCTAAGCGTGGGATCTTCTTCACAAAGCCTTTTCAAAGCATCACTGATTTTTTCCTCATCGGCTCTCGTTTTTGGAAGAAGAGCTTTCGTTAACACTGGTTTTGGAAAAGATATTGCGTCAAATTGTACGGGGTTATTTTCGGATGATAAAGAATCACTTGTTGTTGTAACTTTTAATTTGGCAACCGTACCAATATCCCCCGCAGAAATTTCACTAGTAGAGACTTGTTTTTTTCCTTGTAATAAAGATACCTGCCCCACACGTTCTACGATTTCCTGAGTTGCATTATAAACAGATGAATCTGCCTTGATTACTCCAGAAAAAACCCTAAAAAGGGTCAGTTTCCCTGCATATGGATCAGCAACGGTCTTAAATACAAGTGCTGACAGGGAAGATTCAGGGTCGGCATTGCACAGCTTTTCTGAACCATCTTTTGGGCTTTTTCCTTTTACCGATCCTCTCTGATCCGGTGAGGGCAAATAGTCTATGATAGAATTCATCAAAAGATCGATGCCTACATTTTTTGTAGCCGACCCCAAAAAAACTGGCAATAACTTGCCCTCTTTTAATCCCTTTTTTAGACCAACATCAAACTCCTTATCAGAAAGTTCCCCATTCTCAAGATAGTTTTCGGTTAACTCGTCATCTACCTCAGCAACCAACTCGGTAAGTTCCCCAAAAGAAAAATTTATTTCTTCAAGCATCCCATCTGGAATGGCATCATTCTTATTTTTCCCTGATCCATCTTTTTGATATGTGTATGATTTCTTTGATAAAACATCTATCACACCAGTAAATTCTTCTCCCGCACCAACTGCAGTGTGAACACAAAACGGGCTTACTTTAAATTTTCTTTTGATTGATTCTAAAACTGCTTTTACATTGGCTTGCTCATGATCAACTTTATTAATAAAAATAATTTTGGGTATATCCTGTTCGGTAGCCCAGCTCCATACTTTTTCGGTATAAAACTGTATGCCATCCACAGCGCTTATTACCAATATAACACCATCGACAACCCTCAAGATTGCAGGCGTATCAGCTATAAAGTTGCCGTCTCCCGGGGTGTCGATCAGATTGACCTTATTCCCTCCCCATTCGCAGAAAGCAATAGAAGCACTAACCGAATGTCCTCGGTCTACTTCGTCAGGATCGTAATCCATTAGTGAAGAAGTATCTCCAACTTTCCCCAAGCGATCATTTACACCCGATAAAAAAAGCATTGCTTCTGCAACGGAAGTTTTCCCTGCACCACCATGCCCGATCACACCCACATTTCTTATATCTTGGGGATTATATTGTTTCATCGTAAGCCCCTCCAGAAAAAGGATTAAGAGGATACAATTATAAACCAATAACTGAAGCCTAATACTAAAACCTATCCAATCTACCTTAAACTAATATGTTGTAACACTATAAATCAAACACGTTTCAGTCTGTTTAATACTATTGGAAAAAAACAGTTTCTCAAACCTTATTTTATCTGGATGCAAAATCTAATTATAAGGGGCGTTGCAGAAAAGAGGTAACTTGTTGATGTGGAAAGGGGTTGTAATTCGTTGTTTAGGTGCTGAATTTCCTCTTTTTTTTCATTACAGTGAGAAATTCATAAAAATTATGTGGCGGGTAGTAAAGTGCTAGGATCCTCGCCCTCCATAAAACTGTTAAATCGTTTTAAATCATTTTTTTTTCTTTCCTGAAAAAAATAATCTAACCGGTGTCCCGGAAAGCCCAAAAGTTTTTCTTAGGCTATTGGTCAAATATCTCTTATAAGAGAAATGAATTCCTTCTGGGTAGTTAACAAAACACTTTAAAGTAGGCGGTCGACTCTTGATTTGAGTTATATATTGGATTTTTACAAATTTACCTCGGTAACTTGGTATTGGGTTTTTCTCTATGGCTTTTTCGATGCAATCATTTAGTTTTCCCGTTGATAAATTCTTCTTGTACTCTTCATAAACCAACTCTACCTGAGGCAATAACTTTTCCACACCATATCCCGATAGTGCAGACAAAATAATGACTGGAGCGAAATCTAGGAATTTGCATTTTTTTCTTATCTGTTCTTCAATAGAATTTTTAGTCGCGCCAAGTGGCCTTGCCAAATCCCATTTATTTACGACAAAGAGGCATCCTCTTCCTCTATCAAAAGCGTAACCCGCAATAGTCGCATCCTGATCGGTAATGCCTTCGGAAACATCAATAAGAACCACTGCTATGTCACAGCGATCCATAGCTTTTAATGCCATTATTACGCTAAATTTATCTAATACCTGCTGAGTTCTTCCCTTTCTCTTGATTCCCGCTGTATCAACTAGTAAAAAGTTCTTATCTCCCTGCTTGAGCATTGTATCTATGGCATCTCGAGTTGTACCTGGAGTATCTGAGACAATGCATCGAGACGAATCCAACAATCTGTTGACTAATGATGATTTGCCAACATTGGGGCGCCCAGCAATAGCAACGCGAACAGTATTTTCTGGGAGAATGGTTTCTTCCACCTCTGGTAGTACAGCAACCAACTCATCCAGCATGTCTGCAACACCATATCCATGCTCTGCTGATACTGGATAAATGGCATCCATACCCATCGCAAAGAAATCACTAAGTTCTTGCTCATGCCTAACCTCGTCAACCTTGTTAACAATAAAAAAAAATGGTTTCCCGGATTTTCTTAACCGGTCAACCACTTTTCTATCTTCAGGGGTAAGCCCTAAGTTCTTATCAGCAACGAAGATCAAAACATCCGCTTCATCTTGGGCTAGTAGGGCCTGTTCAATAACCTGATTCTCTATATCGTTTACCCCATCAACATCTACTCCTCCTGTATCGACCACGGCAAAAGAATGCCCCAACCAATCGGATTGACCGTATATACGATCGCGAGTTACTCCTGGGGTGTTATTTACGATTGCCTTACGTTTCTGGACAAGTCGGTTAAATAATGTAGATTTCCCTACATTAGCTCGGCCGATAATAGCAACGAGGGGTAATGCAGACATGGTTTTCAATCTCTCTAGATCATTGGATCAAAATCCTGAACGAACTTAGCGATTCCTTTTGCAATCGAGGAAGCAAGCCTGTCTAAGTAAGAACTTTGTTTTAAGCGACGCTCTTCTCTTAGATTTGTAACAAATCCAACTTCAACAAGAATACTTGCCATATTCGTATCATGCAACACGAAAAAAGGGCCTTCCTTTACCCCTAAATTTTTGATACCAGAATATTTTTTTCTCATAGACTGATACAACTGGGTTTGAATACTACTGGCCAATCGAGAGGATTTGTTGATTTTTGTGGTGCTTATCATACTTGCCAAAATTTCTTGAGTCTGGTTATCTTTCACCGATTTGACGAGTTTTCCGTTTTCACGAGCAGCTGTCGCTTTTGCCTCTTCATTATGACCAGAGCCAAGGTAATAAGTTTCGATACCATGGGCTCCTCGTCTAGGAGCTGCATTCGCATGTACTGAAATAAAGACATCCGCATTGCTGTCATTGGCAATTTTCCCACGCTCCGGAAGGGGAATAAAGATATCATTCTTTCTGGTAAGAACAACACGGTACTTGTAGCGAGACTTCAAAACATCTTCCAAACGTAAAGCAATAGCCAGGTTTACATCCTTCTCTCGAAGGCCTCGATGTCCCTTCGCTCCCAAATCTTTGCCTCCGTGACCAGCATCAATAACAATTAAAGGTGGTTTTTTATTACTCAATAGAAAAGAACCGTTTTTGGATACCTTGACAGCCACCTTGCTAGGTTCTTTGTTAGATTTATTTTTTTTAACGGGGGCAATATTTTTCGATTTTACAAAAACCTTCGGTTTCGAAACCACCTTCATTTTTGCAAGTTTTTCATCACTCAACTCTATGAGCAACTTAGACCCTTCAGGCCAAACACCTATTTTAAGGTTGTTTGATTCGTTCAAGTCAAATACCAAGCGCGTATTTTTTTTATCAAACTGACTCAATCGTAAACCCTTCAAAAAGCGACTTCCAATTTTAATGTTCTTGGTCACACTGTCGGCCAGTTGTGTCTCATTAAAGTTTATATATACCCTCTCTGGTTCAGACAAACGACCTTGAGAAAAAGTAACTGCTTCATTTGTATGTACCTCAACTCGAACAGAGTCTGACCCAACCGTGTAATTAATTTTCTCTAGAATTAATTTTTTGCCAACGGTTAAGCTAGAATTTTTGTTTAGGCGAGATATTTTTTTTATTTTCTTGGGAAATACTTTTTTAGTTACGTAACTTGTCGACACAAAGGATTTAACATGCGGTATTCTAGACCTTGCTTTTGCAACAACGTCCCCTTTTGGAATTAATGTCAAAACCTTCTCAAAGGAATTCAGTGCAGCGTCATATTCTCCTCGATTGAAAAATATTTCTCCTTGACGGTAAAGAGCATCATCTGTTAGGCGACCTGGCTTAAATTCTTTTACTGTTTTTTTATAAGCTTCCAAGGCTGCATCAAGATCTTTATCCCGTCTAGAAATAGAATAGAGTTGCTCGTATAAGTTCCCGGTTGTAAATATGGCTTTGTATGCTTCGTTACTTGGAAAATGTTTTTTATAAACCAAGCCAAATTTTCGAATGATCGAAATCCATTGATCCCGCCTATGCATCTCCTTCTTTGATTGAAAAAAACTATGATAAGATGAACGTGCTTTTTCATAATCAATTGATGCAGGTGATGAAGCGGCAAATACGGTCTGCCCAGAGACAAAGGAAACCAACACAGAAAACAGAAAAAAAAGGTTAACTGAAATAAACTTCTTTAAAAAAATTTTCATAAAATACCCAAGAACTTATGAAACAGTGAATACCAAATAGTACAAACCTATCATCGTCCGGCAAAAGTGACCTAACTATTTAATTTTATTGACATTTTAAATGCTATCATTTCTAAGAAAGCAGGTCAACAACCTTAATATTTGATTTTATTGGTGTTATACACCATTTCTCAAGCGATCTGCTAGACTAGAAGGAAGTCCACAAGCCATTATTTTTTGCTGAGTTGAGAGTAAGTCATAGGAAAATCGGCAAAACTCCACGATGTGACTCACCGAATCATAGAAAACAAATACAGGGTCCGGATTCCCATCCCTTGGTTGCCCAAGACTACCAACGTTAATTATATAACGCGAGTCAGGGTCGAGTTCCAGTTTAGAAGTATCATGTGAATACATCTTATTGTTTTTATTCTTTTCAAAAATACCCGGTAGATGCGAATGCCCTATAAAACAAATAGCCTGCTTAAAATAATCAAAATTTTTTTCTGCACTTGTTATTGTAGAAACGTAATGCCATTTCTTTGGCTCAAAAGGAGACGAGTGAACCCAATAAATACCATCCTCCTCTATTTCAATTGGCAAGGTATCTAAAAAATTCTTATTACTTTGAGTCAGGTTTCTCCGTGTCCAGACGCATGCTTGATAGGCGGCGGGGTTTAAGTAACTAGCATCAGTTTGATTTAAGACACAGCAGTCGTGATTACCAGCTAAAGCAAAGTCGGTCTCCTCACGAATCCACTCAACAACAGGGTTAGGGTCGGCATTATACCCTACTATGTCACCAAGACAGACCTTCTTGTCATGAAGAACAGATTCGGTGGCACGACAAAAAGACTGTAGCGCCTCGAGGTTACTATGAACATCGGAGAAAATTATAAATTTCACTATCTCCTGCCGAATCGGGAAGATAAGGTCTCAACTTGTAAAAGGAAGGGGCCCCTTCTGTCTAATTTCATTATAAACCTTATCCAAAATTCCATTAATAAACTCTGGGGAATCTTCGTTGCCATATTTTTTGGCTATATCTATAGCTTCATTAATGACAACTTTGGGTGGGGTTGAAAAACTAAATAGTAATTCGCACGTTCCCATTCTTAAAATATTTCGGTCAATCACCGTCATGCGGTCGAGAACCCAATGGTCACTAAATTTTTGAATAATTTCATCAATCTCTTCCATTTTATTAATAAGAGACACCACTAATTCCTTCATAAAACTTTCTACGTCTTCCTGAGAT
Organism: Nitrospinaceae bacterium; assembly: GCA_023271875.1. Classification (GTDB taxonomy): domain Bacteria; phylum Nitrospinota; class Nitrospinia; order Nitrospinales; family VA-1; genus Nitromaritima. The sequence continues at coordinate 16,541 of JALPWY010000039.1, forward strand.
GAGTTTCGCTCCAAAAATAATTTTATCTGTCCATCCAAGTCCCCTTCATTCAGTTCAAATTGATAAAGAAACTTGAGTGCCAATTCCCTTGATGATCTTCTTATTCCCATAATATCAAGAGATTAAAGTTTTTTAAAAAGCGTAGCCATCTCAATAGCTGCAAGAGCCGTTTCCGCTCCCTTATTCCCACATTTTCCTCCTGCTCTATC
>JALPWY010000004.1 GCA_023271875.1 Nitrospinaceae bacterium
TTTTTTAAGTTCGGTTGCAAATAAAGAAGATACCCCTGAAATTTACTTTGCAGGGCACACCATGTGTTCAGATTACCATGCAGAACTTCTCCTGGCTTTGGAAGGTAGGGAAGTTTGCATTAACTTGATATCAAAATCGGGGACCACTCTCGAATCAGCCATTGCATTTCGGTTGCTACGAAATTTCATGGAAAAAAAATATGGTAAAGAAGGTGCTAGTAGACGAATTATCGTAACTACCGAATCCAAAAAAAACATAATAAACGATCTAGCTAAAGAGGAGGGTTATCGATCCTTCCATCTTCCAGAAGATGTGGGCGGCCGTTTTTCAGTGTTTACATCGGCTGGGTTATTACCCATTGCCATAGCTGGCATAGATATAAGTGATTTTATGGACGGTGCTTTGCTGGCAGAAAAAGAATTAACGAAGTCTTCTGATTTGTCCCTAAATACAGCTTATCTTTATGCTGCGTACCGCCACTTATTGTTTCAAAAGGGTAAAACTATAGAACTCATGGCTGCATTTCATTCCTCTTTCGAGTATGTTTTGGAGTGGTGGAAGCAGCTTGTTGGGGAGAGCGAAGGCAAAGGAGGAAAAGGAATCTTTCCTTCCTCGGCGCGCTACACAACTGACTTGCACTCTCTTGGGCAACTAGTTCAAGAGGGAACTCGTAACCTTTTTGAAACTTTTTTGTTAATGGAAAATTCATCAAAAGTTATTGAAATTGAAAAGAATAATTGCGATAGGGATGGTCTTGGTTATCTTGAGGGGAAATCACTGGATTTTATTAACGAGAAAGCGTACAAAGGTTCGGCGACTGCACATCTTGAAGGTGGAGTTCCTAACCTTGCCATAACTCTTAAAGAGCGTTCGGCACAAAATCTTGGTCAGCTATTTTATTTTTTTGAACGTGTTGTGGCCATGACAGGATACTTATCTGGGGTAAACCCATTCGATCAACCCGGTGTTGAATTTTATAAAAAAAATATGTTTCGTTTGCTAAATAAACCTAGCCAATTAGAAAGGTAAATAAAATGACTACTGTTTCTGGTGAACTTGATGGTGTCATTCACGAGATTGCTTGTATGGAGCTTGGGAATGACCAGCCCCTATTTCAATCAGATCCAACTATGGCTCGATTCAAAGAAACTGGAACGGAGCTTTGGATTGATACTGGTGATCTAGAGAAAGCTCAGTCAATTTGGAAGTCTGAATTTACCGCACTTACTACCAACAATACTTTGGCGAATCAGGTAGTCCAAACTGGGGTGATGGATGAAGTCATCCACCAAACTATTTCTCGATTGAATGAAGTGGCCTCAGGCCTGACGGAAGAAGAGCGGGTTACAGAAGTAGGTTTTGTTATTAACTGTCGCATAGCTCTTCGATTGGTTCGAGCTTTTAAAACTAAGGTGAGCATTGAGTTGCATCCATCTATGTCAAGAAATATTGGGCGGACGATAGATTATGCTCGACGCTACTACCGTGTATGTCCGGAATATTTTATTGTTAAAATTCCTCTGACGCCCGAAGGATACCTTTCGGTCAGGACTCTACGTAAAGAGGGAATGCCAATCAATTTCACTCTTGGTTTTTCAGCGCGCCAAAACTATCTTGCAGCTCGACTGTCAAATCCTGATTTTGTAAATGTATTTTTGGGAAGACTCAATCAGGTGGTTTCTGAAAATTCAGTGGGTGGAGGTGATTTAGTTGGTGAAAAGGTAACATTGGCTACGCAAGAAGCTCTTCTTAGAGCTCGCAAGCAATACTCCGAAGTCGGCACAAGACTTATTGGGGCTAGTATTAGGAGCGGTGAGCAGGTGGCTTTTCTTGCCGGTCTTGATGTTATGACTATTCCTCCATCCGCTATGGCGGAATTTTTAGAAATGAAACATCCTGTTGGTACTATGAGGACCAACATTGGGAAAGATATTAACCCAGGGATTGATTTCAGTCATCCTCATGGACTTCGGTTTCACAAATTGTGGGAAGTGCCTGATGCCTTCGTTCAATTTGTAAACGACCTGCTTGCCAGCACTAATTTGGATAGTATGAACGGCCGTGATATGGAGTCGTTTTGTAGAGAGAAAAATGTTGATTTGTTTTATCCTTTTTCGCCTGCGCAACTTAAGAAAATACTCGATTTAGGGAAAATACCAAGGCTAGATGAGTGGTCACATGAAGTAGCTTTGGACGACCTTATGACTCAATCTGCTTTGCAATCTTTTTCAAAAGATCAAGCTGCATTGGATGATAGAATTAGATCCTTCTTGTGACACTTGGATGGTTTCAGGAATAAATTTCCAAGTAGGAGTGATGTGGTTTTTACTAATTGTTACTTTGCTAAAATACATATTGTTTGAAGTAACGATTAACTATATTTTCGAATAGAAGATTTTTATAATTTATATTTGTGGAGCATTGTCTTCAATAAAAATAGAACGGGTTTGTGATGAAAGTAAATAAAATAGTATTAGCATATTCTGGAGGGCTGGACACCTCGGTGATCATCAAATGGCTCAAAGAGAAATACGATGCCGAAATTGTTGCATTTGCCGCTGACGTTGGTCAGGGGCAGGAACTTGATCCTGTCCGTGAAAAAGCCTTCGCAACAGGTGCGAGCGAAGTTTACATTGAAGACTTGAAAGAAGAGTTTGTTCGTGATTTTGTGTTTCCCATGCTTCGTGGCAACGCTTTTTATGAGGGGAATTACTTACTAGGCACGTCAATTGCCCGCCCATTAATTGCTAAGGAACAAATCCGCATTGCAAAACAATGTGGGGCTGACGGTGTTTCCCACGGTGCAACAGGAAAAGGGAACGATCAGGTTCGGTTTGAATTGGCATATATAGATTTGAACCCGGACATTAAAATTATTGCACCGTGGCGGGAATGGGACTTGACCTCTAGGAGTGTCCTTATGGACTACGCCAGAGATCACTATATACCGATTCCAGTGAGTAAGGATAAACCTTACAGCATGGATCGTAATTTGTTTCATATTAGTTATGAGGGAGGAAACCTTGAAAATCCTTGGGTTGCACCTGATGAAGGTATGTTTATACTAAGCGTCTCTCCTGAGTCTGCACCAGATAAAGCAACGACAATAGAAGTTGAGTATGAACAAGGGAATCCCGTCGCAGTAAACAGTGAGAGAATGAGTCCTGCAACTTTGCTTGCCAAGTTAAATGAGTTCGGCGGTATGAATGGTATTGGACGAGTGGATATAGTAGAAAATAGGTTTGTAGGTATGAAGTCGCGCGGGGTTTATGAAACCCCCGGGGGCACAATTTTACATATTGCTCATCGTGCAGTTGAATCTATTACCATGGACCGGGAGATTATGTTTTTACGCGACTCCTTAATTCCTTCATATGCCAAGATGATTTACAATGGATTCTGGTTTTCTCCAGAACGGGTTCTTCTTCAAAAGATGATCGATGAGTCTCAGAAAACAGTTACAGGAACAGCTCGGCTCAAACTTTATAAAGGAAGTTGTACAGTGGAGGGGAGAAAGTCGATCAATTCACTTTACGATCAAAATGTGGTTACTTTTGAAGAAGGAGATGGTTATCGTCAAGATGATGCGGATGGATTTATCCGACTTAATGCGCTTCGATTGAAAATGTATTCCAAGGTCTATGATTCTAAAGTGGATAAAAATAAATAGGATCATTCAACTCTTCACTAGCAATGAAATCTAAAGCCAGTTTGTTTTTCTGTGGAGCGTTTTTCTTCTCTTTGGTTTTTCTTTTTGCCTTTAATGTGGCAGCGGAAGAACGTGACGCAACCCCCCCCCATTCTCTTAATCCTTTTCTGGAAGCTGAACATTCATATTACTCAGGTGACTTTGATAAAGCGCAACTTCTTTATCAAAATTACCTTAAGGGGAAGCCAAGTGGAGATCGTGGTAATACTGCACTTTATCGATTGGGTACTATTCATCAGAAAAATTTTTCTTGTGCGACGGCTCTGCGTTACTACAAGATGGTTTTGAATCGTGCACCAGCTATTGAGTTGACTCATGATACGAAATTTAGTCAGGCACAATGCCTGTTCGAACTTGAACAGTATGACGAAGCAGAGGTTTCCTTGAAAGAGATTGTGTTTTCTCATCCCGACGCAAAAAAAAAATGGGAGGCTAAAATATACCTTGGACGGTTGGACGAAAAACGTCTTGATTACAAAAAAGCGATTGAAAAGCTCAAGGTGATTTATTCTCAAAGTGAAGATAAAACTATCCAAGATCAGACAAAAGAGTTGATTTGTCAGCTTGTCACAAAAAATCTGGATAAGATTACGTTAATCAGGTTTTCAAAAAAGTATTCTTCTGGTTTCCCATTAGACCAAATATTACTAAGGTTGATTTCAATTTATCGTGACGAGCGTGACCTCGAGGAATTGCAAAAAACAATCACCAGATTTTTGCAACTATTTCCAGAGAAGTCTGAGCGTTTAGCACTTGAGTCCACGCTAAAACAAATTGAGGGAAATAAAGAAAATAAATTGCGCCTTGGGGTAGTTTTGCCGTTGACTGGGGAAATGTCTTTGAACGGGCAGCAGGTGCTTCAAGGAATTCAACTGGCAGTGAATGAATCTAATTTAAAGCATCAAGGAAAAGAACTTGAAACAGTTGTCCAAGACTCGGCATCAGCGCCTATTGAGCAGCTAGTTGAAAAACTTGCTACTGATCCTAGCATGATTGGAGTTGTGGGACCTGTCTTGAGCGACTCTGTAAGAGATTCGGTTCCCATTGCAGATAGATATCACTTACCGATGATGACACCTACCGCGTCTTCTTCTGGGCTAGCAGAATTGAGTCCTTATGTCTTTCGGAATGTTGCTACACGTGAACTTCAGGGAAAATATATTGCTGAATACGCTGTTAATAGTTTGGGGTTACGCAGGTTTGTTATTCTTCATCCTTCAGAGGAGTTCGGCTTCGAACTTACAGACGTCTTTGTTAAGGAAGTGGAATCCTTAGGAGGAGAGGTTGTTTCAGTGATCTCTTATGAGCGCTCGCAAACTGACTTTAAAAAGCAAATTCATGAAATGGGTGGTATTGATGATGATGGCCTTCAGGCATTGGTTAATGATCAATCAAAAAATAATATAGAGTCAAAGTTGTTACGAGATAATGGCCAAATGTCTCGGCCTTTGGTGGAGATGGGTCTTTGGTCAGGAGATGAGGTGCAGAATTTAAAAGTATCATTGGAGTTAAGCTATGACGCTATATTTATACCAGGTTTTTACGATAAAGTTGGACTTATCATTCCGCAGTTAGTTTTTTATAATATAGATACCGCAACGTTGCTTGGCGCTAGAGGATGGAACTCCCCAGAATTGACAAAAATGACGGGTAAATATATGCGGAAGGGGTACTTTATTGATGGTTTTTATGCCCAGTCAAAAAGACCTGAGGTGGTTAAGTTTGTAAGAGAATATAAAAATACTTTTGGAGAGGACCCTACATTATTATCCGCTCAGGCTTACGATGCTGCAAAAATGTTCTTCAAAACGATTCATTCAGGAGCAAAAAATCGTCTTCAAGTAAAAAAAGGATTGTTGCAAATACGGCGTTTCCAGGGAGTTTCAGGGGAAACCACTATTTTATCCACTGGCGAAGCAGAAAAAAAGTTGTTCGCGATGAAAATTGTAAAAAAGAAAATAGTTGGGGATAATTAACTTAAATTTTAATCCATGAAGAGACTTCCTAGGAGTGTTAGTTATATTTCTGAACTGTAGTAGTGTGGTTTTCATGAAATAGTTATCCAGGAAAACTATTTTTCACTTCCCCCTTTAAAATGTCTCTCATATGTTTTCTCTCCATCTTTTGACCATCTAGTCCAACGTCCATCTTTCACTCCATTTTTATAGTGTTCCTCATTTCTTTTAGTACCGTTTAAATACCACTCTGTATCAAGACCATTTTTTTTCCCATCTTTGAAAATAAGTTCATACCATTTATTTCCGTTTTCGTACCATTCTGTATCAAGACCATTTTTTTTTCCATTTTTGTAGTGTCGACGATACCATTTTTTTCCGTTTTTATACCAAGAAGTGGAAACACCATCTTTGTTTCCATCTTTAAAATGTTCTTTTAAGCTTTTATTTCCGTTTTCGTACCAAGAAATGGAAACACCATCTTTGATTCCACCTTTGTAATGTTCTTTTAAACTTTTATTTCCGTTTTTGTGCCAAGAAATAGAAACACCATCTTTATTTCCATCTTTAAAATGTTCCTCTAAGCTTTCCCCCCCATTTTCATACCACGAGTTAAAAATCCCATCTTTTTTTCCGTTTTTGAAATACCCTTTAAATTTCATCTGTTCGTTAAAATACCACTCAGTCCAAGGGCCATTTTTTTTTCCAAATTTGTAATATCGTTCATACCATATCTTTTCATTTGGATACCAATGAGTCTTAAGACCATTCTGTTTACCATGTTTATAATAAACCTCAAACATTTTAACTCCGTTTTCATAAAAATAAGTTGAAAGACCGTCTAATTTTCCATCTTTATAATGTTCTTCCAATCTTTTTTTCCCGTTTCCCCAAAGTTCTTTTTTTACTTCAGGTTCTTCACCAAATACGAAAGAAGAACTATAAAACAAAAATATAAAAGATAGAGAAAGTACGAATGCGAGATATTTTCTTTCCATAAAGTAATTTTTCTGCGGGGACTACTGTTCGATTCCATTTACAAAATTTTTTTCAGAAATTACTACTCCATCTTTATTCCATTCTGTTGCTCGGCCATTTTCTTTTCCATTTTTATAGTTTCTCTCTGTTTTCTTCTGTCCATTTTCATGCCACTCGATGAGAAGACCATGCTGCCTTCCATTGTTAAAAGTAATCTCTAAATCTTTCAGCCCATTTTCGTGCCATATAGTGAAACGGCCATTTTGTAGGCCGTCTACATAGTATTCTTCACTCTTTTTATGGCCATTTTCATACCAAAAAGTGAAACTACCATCTTGTGTCCCATTTTTGTAGTGCGCTTCCCACTCCTTCTGTCCGTTTTGGTACCATATAGTGAAACGACCGTTTTCTCTCCCATTCTTATAATTCTTTTCATACCTTTTCTTTCCGTCTTTATACCAAGCAGAAGAAGGGCCATCTTTTTTATCATCTTTAAAATGAGTTTTATAATGTTTTTTTCCGTTTTTATGCCATATTGTGAAAAATCCGTCTATCTTTTCATCTTTGTAATGTTTTTCACTTTTTAATTTTCCTTCTTCCCAAAACTCTTTTCTGACTTCTTTTTTCTGGCTAAAGACAGAATCAGGCAATAAAAATATAAAAGTGAAAGTGAGTAGGAATGAGATATATTTTGTTTTCATAAAGTAATTATACCGCATTTTCCCCACAACATATCCTCATCATACTTGGTTGTGGCGTTGACCGGATTGGGGAAGAGTATTCAGAAAACTTTATCCATTTGGATGTGTGCCAGTCGAAAGCACAAGGGGTTATTGGATTTATTGAAAAAGAAGAATAATAATAGAAAGAAAGCCCCCCCTATCTATATCCGAGGGCTAGCTTGGTTTGATAGGAGAGGCTCTCAAAAACGGAAGGCCAACTATTTGGCTCTAACCTAACTTATAGACATTAACCGTCAATTAATTAGGGATTAAATTTGTATTAACAGAGCATGAAAATAATTTAATTTAGGAGGCTAGTTTTTTGGATTTTATGGACGTGGAAACCCGGCATGATTCCGGCCAAAAAAAAATGTTTTTTAATCTTGTTAAAATGCGTATGGAGTCCCATCGAAGAGAATAAGTTGATGAAATACTTTAAAGAGCAGGGCTTTTCTGAAGTTTTCAGAAATTAAGTCAGTCCGTTGATTATGTTTCTTAACTCCTCTTTATCGGGTAGGTTTGTGGTGCAAGCACCTTCCGATGAGTCTGTCTCTCCACCAAAGATAATAATGTCATTATCTTTTAGTAGTGTTGGCGATGAAAAGTTCTTACCAGAAGATCCTTCGTGCAAGTGATCTTGGTTGATTTCCATAAAGGCCAACCCAATTTCTTTGAGCATTTGTCTGATTGGCTCGTAGTTTGGGCAAGAACTAGTATATATAAGTGAAAGACGCTTCATGCCTTCTAATTAAATGAAATAAAATTTAGTCGGACTAATTTATCTCAGGTACTGCGCAGGATTGAACTGAAAAAGGAGCGACTAACAATAAAACTACTATCAGCAGAATGAACGTTTCCAAGTTTAAAAAGATAAATGGTCCTTTATAGGATTTTAGTTTCCATTTAATCACTATAACTCACCTCCTTATGATTTACTGATACTAAAGGCAGATGAACACTTGAGATTGCTGGGTACCCTTAATATAGGTCTTTCGATCTGTATAGGCAAGTCCCACACTGAAAATACCCTTGGTGAAAGGAAGATGAAGCATTTAGAGATGAGTCAAGCTTATATGCAAAATAACAAACTGCTGAAACAACTACCAAAAAAAAATGTCAAACATGGTTGACTCCTTTCATTTCAAAGAAAGCCTTTCCCAATATCTTAAGGATTTGATTGGAAACAGGAAGGCCTTCGAGAGATGAGTAGAGCTACGACAGGGTAACTTGCGAACATGAATTGTCCATTAATACACCGTTAATTTTAGATTAAGGGGGATGTAAAATCTTTCATAAATTAGAACAAGGTTGTAAGGGCTATTCCCTTGGTACGTTAATCAGTATTAAATGTATGAAACGCGTTTTACGCATTAAGTGGGGCATAATTTTTTTCAGGTCGGGCTAAACTTGTTCTATTTTTTGTCGAAGAATATTTTATATAAGGGTAGATAATAAAAATAGGTGATTTAAATGGATACCAGCAGTTCAGTGGGAAGTCTTTCGGAGAAGGTTCGAACCTCTCAACCTTCGTTGACTAAAAGGGGATTAACGTTGCAGGTTAAGAACGATAACACTTCATCGAGAGAGAAAAAAGTTGAAAAGCAAGAAACGGTTCCTTCATCGCAAACGCTTCAAGAACATTCCGTAGACATAAACGCCTAAATCTTTAGGGGTTTGCCCAAGTTTTTTTACATAACGCATCCTCAGGTCTTTTTTAATAATCGATTGAAAAGGGCACGGTTCTACCTGATTAATTAATTCATGAATCAGAATTAATTTAAAATTAATGGATATTTCATCTAACAGGCATATTTTTAGTATTAACAGTAGCATTTAGTTTTATATCTCCAAGGGGGTTTGCAATGGAAAATCCACCATTCTACCTTTAGAAGTTCCTGCCAGTTAAGACCATTTTATGAGCACCCTACACAAACGATCATAGGAGGGTATGATCATGGAATGGTATACCTTTTGGACTGGGTGAGAAATAGTCTTAAATAAAGCTATTCAATTTTGTAACGGAGGTCATTATGGGAGCTGAGAGTCCACCTGTGTATTAATTCACATAGGACAAAATTAAACTTAATTCCGATATAAGTTGGAATATGCCCGATCTTGGCCGAAGGACTTAAAAGACGGGTCAACAAAAGAGAATAAAAGCCCCACAACCCTGCAACTTGGTCGGTGGAGGCGCTTTTGTAGGCTTGGTGTTTTGGCTGGCTACTCCCAGCATGCAGGTGGAAGCAGGGCACAGTTTGCAGGCAGAGTTTGTAAGCGCGAAAAAACAATTACGTGAAAATAGCTAGATGATGCTCTTTAAAAAGATTAATATAGTTACCTGTTATTTACTTAATGGGATAATGCTTATGTTTATATAATCCTTAGTTTTGCTGAAAGCTGATCCTGGTTTCCACCTTGACTTTTTGCGGAGGTTCTTACTATGGTTGAAAAGTTTACCCATCTGGACACTGGCAATATTGAGACAACAGAATCTTTTTTTTCTGATCGGTTTATAAAGGCTCGTATAGAAAGTGGACATCCCTCGAATGAAGGGCTTGACTTAATTTTAGAAGAAAATCGAAGTTCTGATTGGCAAGAACAACATTGGAAACAAGTCAAAGACAATCAACTAAAGTACGATGAAGATGTTAATCAGTACATCACGCTAACCCTTTCCGACTTAGTTAAAGCCAGGTCACAAACCCTAAAAAATAAATATATTGTCAGTATGGAAGCGGATGCCGGGCAAATAGCGTTGGAGGCGAGTGAGCGATCAAAAAAATTTATTGTTTATCGGATTAACGCGGATTATTTCCTACTGAACCTTGGATTGTTGCGATCGGACACAAATACTCTTGGGGATGCTTATATTGATAAAGGTGGGTTTTATTATTCATCAGCTGCTTCTAGCTTGAAAGAGATTTTAGGGGGCAGATCCACTTTGTCTGATACGATGGAGAAATTGTCACGTCAATTTGTAAAGTACGTGAGGATATTAAGGTATATGAAAAACTCTGATAGTAATTTTTTTAGCTTTCATTTCAAATTATCAAAACTAGAAATTGAGACACTGGAGAGAACTTTAACTGAGGAATCGTCTAAGAAAAAAAATTAGGAATAAGAAAAAGGTAGATGATTAATCAACTTATTAATTGGGCCATGGGATGGCACAACTTCATATATAGAGTTGATAAATTTTTTTAGTTTAAGAGTGCCTTGAATTTAATTGATTAAAATACCCTGATGGAGTCAAAGCTTCTTAAGCTGCTTGTTGTTTTCTAGAAGGTAGAATTGGTCATAACCTCTGTGGGGTTATTTTGTTCATTCGGAAGATTGTCTTGTGAAAAAATTTCAAAAAAACCTTTTGAATCTTCTGAATTCGTTAGACTTCCCGTGTCTGGGTTAATCTTGGCGAATATGGTTTCAGGTGTGACCTGAAAATTGTGGATAGGTGTATTGACCAAGGCATTTTTCATATACTCTAACCAGATAGGAATCGCAGTACGAGAACCTGTTTCGTTTTTTCCTAAAGGTTCAACAGTATCTTTTCCCACCCAAACCCCTGTTAGTAATTTTGGGGTGAACCCTAAAAACCAGGCATCTATGTAGTTGTTTGTTGTCCCTGTTTTTCCTGCAGTAGGTCGCCCAAGAGAACGAACTTTTTTAGCGGTTCCCTCCTGAACAACACTTTGCAGAAGACTGGTGACAATCTGAGCCACTCCGCTCGTGATAGGTTGGGTTTTGTTTTGGTTTTCTTCGAATAATGTTTCTCCATTTCGGTTTTCTATATAACGGATACCTTGAGATTCTACTCTTATGCCACGATTGGCAAAGGCAGAGTATGCTGAAACTAGTTCATGTAGTGTGACACCGGATGAACCCAGGCCAATCGAAAGATTGTTTTCTAGGTGGCTATTTATTCCAAGGCTTTTGGCCATTTGAATTACTGAACGCGTGCCAATTTTTTGAAGTAGTTTCACGGTTACGATGTTTCTAGAATGTGCTAGCGCTTTACGTAAAGGTGTTGGCCCGTAAAACTTTTTCTCAAAGTTGACCGGTTTCCATTTGTCGAAAGAGTGATCTTTTTCCTTAAAGATAATGGGTGAATCTATAATGATGCTGGCGGGGGAAAACCCTTTGCTAATGGCGGTAGCATAAACAATAGGTTTAAATGCAGATCCAGGTTGACGGACTGCCTGTACGGCACGATTAAATTGGCTTTTAGAGAAATTGTAGCCACCTATCATGGCTTTGATATTACCAGTATCGGGTTCTATGCTGATTAGCGCAGACTCCACATCCGGTTCTTGCTCCAAAGATAATGACCAGACGGATCCTGATTCATGAACACCTAGAACCTTGACCATTATTTTGTCACCAGGGTAGAGAGTTTTATCAACTCGATTAATGCGTGCCCAGCGGCCATCTACCTTGACGTTAGGTTCTCTTGCCCAATTCATATCTTTTAGCTCGATGATCCCTTCACCTTGGCCAATCAAAACAGTAAGATATTCTCTTTCTACTGACTTCACTAATCCCTTGATGATCGTGCCTGCCTTTGGGAGTACTCCTTCTGTAAAACTATTTATCTCGCGTAGACTTTCTTGTAATACGGTTTCCGGTAGAGAAATATCCATTGTCCCTAATGGTCCCCGATAACCGTAGCGTTTGTCAGTAATATTTAGATTCTTTTTTATTGCAATTTGGGCGATGATCTGTTTTTCAAGGTTTAGCGTGGTATAAACTTTCAGCCCGCTTTTATAGACTTTGTTACGACCATACATAGTCATTAATTGTTGGCGTATGTATTCGACGAAATAGGGGGCCTTATTAAGCATGTTTGTGACTTCACCAAGCTTGAATTGCTTCTTCATCGCTTGTTGAGCTTCGTCACGCTTGACAAAGCCTTCTTGAGCCATGCGGCGTATGACATGATTGCGTCTGGAGCGTGCGCGCTTCGGATTTCGATAGGGAGAATAGTTGTTTGGTGATTTTGGGAGTCCGGCAATGAGAGCAACTTCATCAAGCGTAAGGTTTTCCACGTTTTTGCCAAAATATGTGCGTGCCGCAGCTTCGACTCCGTAACTGCCATGACCATAATAAATCTGGTTTAAATACATTTCTAGAATTTCATCCTTTGTAAAAACCAGTTCCATTCGGACGGATAAAATGGCCTCCTTGATTTTTCGTATAAGTGATCGTTCGCGAGAAAGAAAAAGTGTTTTGGATAGCTGCTGGGTTATTGTACTGCCGCCTTCGACAACGTGACCTGCCCTAATATTGGTAAGAAAGGCACGAAAAATGGCTCTTAGGTCGATTCCCATATGGCGATAAAAATTTGCATCTTCGACCGCAAGTGCAGCTTGTTTTAACTTGACTGGAATTTTGTTTAGTGGAATCAGTATTCTTTTTTCGAGATAAAGTTCGGCGATCAATTCATCTTGATCAGAATACATGAGGGTTACGGTGCTTGGTTCAAAACCTTTCAATTTTCTTACGTCAGGTAATTGGTCTGTAAACGTATAGTAAATGGCAAGTGTTCCAATAAATCCAATAAGTAAGATAGTTATAAAAATAGAGAACACTCCCATGGATAGCCATTTTAAAAAACCGCTCCTTCTTTTTTTTTTGGTTTTCTTTTTTTTCTTAGATATTTTTTCTTTTTCAGTTTTTGGCATTACGTAATTTTGGGGAGGGTTTTGCTTTCTTCTAGCTCGATAAGCTCTACCCAGGTGGTTACGTTTTTGGCAATAGGATTGATTTTATTTCGGATTACATCGAACCGATTTAAACTTTCTGGAGTGTCTGGTTTTCGATCCAATATTTTTTTATTGATGCGCTCTTTGTCGTCTTTCGACCGATGTAAACATTTTTCTTCAATCCAAGAGGCCATTTCCTTGTCGCTTAGATTTTGGGCTTGGTAAGAAAACTTCTTGTGGTTAGTATTCAGAAACTCCAATATGATTTTATCAAGAGGGCATGGGAATATATATTCGCCTAGCGTATTTGAATTGTACGCCCTTGCTTTATCTATCATGCGGGATACCATCACAAGGCCCTTCATTTTTATTTTAGGACTTCTGGGAATTGATTCAACGAGATTCATGTGAAGTGGATTTTTTCCTACAGGGAAAAACAAACTAGCAATGTATCCAAAATATTATATGAGGTTTAGTCTAGGCGAACCCGGCTAAGTTTTTTTAAGTTTGGTGAAGACTTTATTGCTTTTGCGCCTTCAGATCCAATATGATTTCTAAACAAATCAAGGGTGGTAATGTTTGAAAGGACTTCTGATTTTGCAAGATGCATAGCCCCTTCTTCTCCTATCTCATTAAATTTTAAAACAAGTTGATCAAGGTTGGACCAATTTGCTGACTGAGAAATCAGTTTTGCGCCTTCAGCTGTGATCTTGTTTGACTTTAAATTCAATGTTTTTAGCTGTGAAAGATAGGGCGAATTGCATAGGGCAGCAACACCTTTATCGCTGATTTCATTGTCGCCTAGAATCAGAGTTTTAGCTTTGGATAATGCCTCTAGGTTGGAAAGCCGGATTGCACCACCATCACATAATTTCCTATTTTCCAAGTCAAGCGAACCATTTGCATCTAAATTATCAAGAACGAACTTCTCAACATCTACTATTGTTTCATCACTCATTAATTAACTTTTATAAAATATTCAAAGCATTTAAGGATAATTATGACATACTCTCAAGATTCATATACTAAACCTTCTTTTAAATGTGGTCAATTATTACTCCAATTAGTGAAAAAACAGAGTAGAGGTTTGAAATAAATTTAAGGCATGGTATATTTGATTAACGCGGTTATTCTTAAGTAATAAACTGATTAAGGGAGGATCAGGAACCATGAAAAAAATTATTTCGATTTTAGCGGCTTTAGCATTGTTTTCGGTTTCGACAACTGTTTTTGCAGGAGAGGGACCCCTAGCTTTGCCCAAGGGAGCAGATGATAAAGCAAAAAAACATAATGTGGAGGGTATCGATCATTGGCAACAAGGGCATTATGACGTTGCTCTAAAACACTTTAGTGCAGCATCCCAAGCCGATGGTTCTTCTGGGGAGGTTCATTTTAATGAAGCCATTTCTTACGACAAGGTGGGAAAACATGGAGTCGCCACCAAGCATTTCGGAGTAGCCTTAAAGAAAGCTGGCGGCAATCCACAGATTTTAAATTCGCCAATTTTAAAAGGTCACCTCGGCATGTGATTATTCAAGCTTTAGTACTACTAGAGATTTTAGTTGTAGAAAGAAGTATTTAAAATTTGTTTAGTTGGGGGCCTATGTTTTGGCCCCCTTTTTTATTTCCATTCTTAATTGGAAAACAAGGGGAGGGCACAAAAGCTTGGTGATTTATGCCTTATCTGATACTATTTTATTACTTCCAAATTCACTTAGGAGATATCTCTTATGATGGGCATTGGTTTTCCAGAATTGATGGTTATTCTAGTCATCATTATGATAATTTTTGGTGCCGGGAAGCTTCCAGAAATTGGTAGCGCGTTTGGCAATAGCATTAAGAATTTTAAAAAGTCTATGAAAGATGCGGAAGCCGGGGAAATAGAGTCCGGATCTCCAGATGGTGAGTCAGCGTTATCAGACTCTGGCTCGACAGTTGAGGCAGCGGACAAAGCTCTAACACCTGAAGAGGCAGCCGCGAAAAAAGAGGCTGAAATGATAGACGAAGTTGCTGATGGAATTTTAAAAGATAGGATATCTCCTATAAAAACAGCTCACGATGGACTAGTCCAACAAAATGATGTTTTTACTAATTCATTGAGATCAACACCTGGTGGAAGAGGGCGCGAAAGAGGGGTTAGTCGCGATGTATTTTAGAATAAAAAACGTTTATTCTAAAAAAGAGTAGCCCCCAGCTTTTTTTATTGAATCAGAAAGAGCTTTCAGAGAAATAAACTTTTTCCGAGGTTTTTATTTTCCCGGGTGAAATTCAGTACCCCAACCTAGAGCAAGCCCGAAACAGACCCAGAGAAGTTCCTTGATTCGTCTTACGAATGAGACCGTTATCCCCAAGGCTCCCGACATTCCCAGAGCTGTAAATATCAGAAGTAACCCCCCTTCTTGAGCGCCAATGCTTAGAGGAATGAAAAAGCTCGCATTGCGAATTAATTGAGCCATAGCCTCGATGAGCCACAAGTCTGCTAGGCTTAGATTATAACCAAGAAAATATAATGTTACGTATAGTTCTGCTAGCCCAATTACCCAACCGACAAATGCGTATGATACGGAGATTGTAGCTCGCATAATATCATGCTTATAGTAAGAAGAAATACCTTGATCTAATAATTCGAGCTTGCCCAAAAACACACCCATTTTTTTTCCAAGAGGAAGCTTGGAAGCCCACCTCGCTAATTTACCTAAAGTTCCTGTGACTTGAAAAATAAGAAAAAAAAGTATTAGTATAGAGAGGATTGACATCGCTAGAAGACAGGCCATCTTTATTTTTTCGGAGATTATTTCGGATTGCATTGTGAAAAAGATGCCCGGAATAAAGAATAAAATGAGGGCGATGAGAAATGTGGTACGCGCTATCACCTGGGAGGCCATCCCCTGTTTCAGAGAGAGCCCATGTCTTTCTTTTAGAAGTTGGGCCTTAATGGGTTCTCCCCCTAGAGTTCCTAATGGTGTGATGGTATTGTAGGCTTCGCCAATTTGCCGGATGCACCATAAACTCCACAAACTAAACTGCCTGGTTTCTTCTTGTTTAAAATTATTTTTCCATGCAATGGTGTCAACCCAAGTGACACTGCTATAAAGGATTAGAATTATTATAAAACCATAACCCAACTTGATGAGAAGATCACCAACGGCCAACAAGTCAACGGTTGACACAGCCCAGCCAAGTAATGAACAACCAATTAATAAAAATATAAGCTTTAAAGGTTTTGTCATTGAGCAAGGAGTTTTAAGGCTGACTTCAGGTAGGTTTGGAAAATAACAGGCTAAAGTTAAAAGACCATAACATAGGTACCCAATGTTAGAGCATAAGCGAGGAGGAAATCATTTTCTGGTGCGCTACCTATCGCATTCGCCGCCGATCATATTGAGCATATCAAAAGTGGGGACTATGTCGGCTAGCATGCCTCCCTTGCAAAGCTCTGGGAGCGCTCCAGTCATAGTAAAACATGGTGGCCTGACTCGGCATTTCCAAGGTTTTCCTGACCCATCACTAACAATATAAAAGCCGAGTTCTCCATTCGCAGCCTCCGTAGCATAGTACACTTCTCCTACAGGTGGTTTGACACCGTCGATAACAACTTTAAAGTGGGCGATCATTTCCTCCATTTGCGAATAAACATCCTGCTTGGATGGAATTCGAAGGTAAGGGTTGTCTATATTGATAGGGCCTTCCGGCATATCCTTCATTGCTTGTTTGATGATTTTTAGACTTTGTTTGATTTCCTCCATTCGAACCAGGTAGCGGTCGAAGTTGTCACCAGTTGTTCCCAATGGAATGTCAAAGTCTAAACGGTCATATACTAAGTAGGGTTGTTTTTTTCTTATGTCGTAATCGATACCACAAGCCCTGAGGCAGGGACCAGTAAATCCCCAAGAGATAGCTTCTTCTTTGGAAATGGCGCCTGTATCACGCATGCGGTCTAGAAAGATACGGTTTTTTGTGAGCAATTTGTCTACATCGTCGAACAACTTATCAAGTTTTGGGTAGGTAGCCTCTAGGTCATCGTTGAATCCAGATGGTAGGTCACACATTAAACCACCGACGCGGATATAATTAGATGTTAGTCTGGCTCCGCAGACTTTTTCCAAAAGATCCCATACAAGTTCCCGTGCTTCTACAAAATAGATGAAAGCAGTAAGAGCTCCGAGCTCCAAAGCAGCGGCTGCAATATTCGTATAGTGATCTGAAATGCGGGCAAGTTCATTTGTCACCACGCGGATGTATTTACAACGTTCTGTAACTTCTAGGTCACACAATTTTTCGACGGCCAAAGCGTAGCCAATATTATTCATAATTGCCGAGCAGTAATTCAAACGGTCGGTATAGGGAAAAACGTTAGAATAGCTGACACTCTCACACATTTTTTCAAATCCGCGATGCAGATAGCCGACCTCCACTGTCATGTCGACCACGGTCTCTCCATCAAGGGTTAAGAGAAATTTTACTGTGCCGTGGGTCGCCGGATGGGATGGTCCCATATTCAGGACCATGTGATCAGTATGTAAATTTTCTTTTAAGTCAGACACAGTATCGTGCTAGTAGTAATAAAATTTTTAACAGACCTTTATCAAATCAACTTGCCTTTGATATCTTAATTGAAACAGGTCCTTCTTCGCCATTTCTAAGCATATTGACTGGTATCTCTACCCAGTTTTTAGGGAGATATACCATGCCTTTGACTGTAACGGTGTTCGCTACCATAGGAACTTCCATTTTATGGGTGCTCGATTCAATCACAATTCGGTCGCCATCATTAACACCCAAGGCTTCTGCATCTTCAGGGTGCAGTTCTGCGACGCACTCTGGGCCGATGTCTGTTAATGCTTTGGCGTATTGGGTATAACTTCCAATGTGAAACATATGGTTGTTGGAAACTAGTTGAAATGGAAAATCTTTCTTTCGCTGCGTTAATTGTGGCGTACCTGAAATCTGGAAACAAGGGGCATGCTTAAATCCTTCCGGACTCCATTGTCTGGATTTTGTTCCAGGAAGTGTTCCCTTGTAGATCGGAACTGTTTTTAAAATTTCCTCTTGAACCTCAGAAACTGAAGAACTCTTAAGTTTTTTTCCAAATACTTCTGCCAATTGAACAAAAATATCGTGGTCTGTACGTGATTGGTATTGCGGCGGTGTTGCCGGAATTACTTTTTGCACATGACGGGTCATGTTGGTAAATGAGCCTTCTTTTTCCACAGATGTTGTTGTGGGGAGAATTATATCGGCTAGCTTTGCAGTTTCGGTCATATAGACGTCTTGTACTACAAGAAATGGAACTATTTGCAGAGCATTTTTGATTTCGGCCCCTTTATAGTAAGAGTGCACCGGGTCTTCGCCAGCAATGTGTAAAAACTTAATAGCTCCCTCAGCGCAGTTTCTAACCAGATCATTAGCAGGATTGTCACTATCAAAATTTGGGGAGTCAATATCCCACTCGTCTGCTAGTGAGGATAAAGCGCTGGAGTCTGTGACTGAACGGTAACCAGGGAGAAATTCTGGAGTGCAACCCATGTCATTAACTCCCTGAGAGTTGCAGTGTTCCCTTGGGGGGAAGATGCTGATACTACCTTCCGCGCCATGGTGTACAAGGATAGATAAATTAAGAAGAGCATTTAAAATATCCTCACCTTGTCCAGTGTCGAATATATCATTTCCAATGAGAAGGTACCTGTCAGCTGTTCGCCCAAACCTATTTGCAGCACGTGTCAGCACTTCATCTGAAATCCCAGTAATTTTTTGCGTAGTTTCTGATGTGTATGAGGCTAAGGACTGCGCTATTTCGTCATAATTTGGAACAGCAGACTTGATTTTTTTTATATCGACTATGCCTTGGTCAATCAAGATACGAGAAATTCGGTTTACCACAGTTGCATCGGACCCTAAAGTATAATTAAGGCGAATGTCTATGTTGGCTTCATTTTTCAAAATAACTTTACGTGGATTCGCAACAATAATATCGGTGCCAGTAAATATCGCTCCTTTACGAGCCGAATTACCGCCAACAGGATATTCTGATGGTAGATCGGAGTTGAACACAAAGATCACATCAGATTTATCCATTTCTGTCACTGGCTTTGAGTTGATGCTATTTTCAAAGCATTGGACCATGAACTGATTGACATAAGGTGCTCTCATATGAGCCAGGTTGGTGATCTGATTGGAGCCGTATATGCCGCGAAACAACTTCTGAAAAAGGTAGCTTTCTTCGTTGGTTAGCTTTTCCCCGCCTATACCAGCGACAGTCTCAGGGCCACTTCGATTAATCGTTGCCTGAACACGCTCGACAATAGTTTTAATTGCCTCGTCCCAACTTACTTCCTTGAAAGTTCCACCAACGTTTATAAGGGGGGATTGAATGCGGTTTTCATTGTGGATAATGCCATGTCCAAAGCGTCCCTTGGCGCAAAGATTTCCTTCGTTGATTCCCAAGTCATTCGTTTCGTCACCAACAAACCGAGCTACTCTATTCTTTTTTGTTTCCACTTGAATTGTGCAGCCCCAAGAGCAGTAACCACAAGTGCTGTGGTTTGTTCCAAACAGCGCGGCCAACCCACGCTCCTGTGATGACATGTCCATTAGTGCTCCGGTAGGGCATACGGTAATGCATTGCCCACAGAACTCACAGTCCAAGGGTTCTTGGTTTGCTGTGCCGATCGTTGTTTTCATGCCTCTTTCGTGGAAGTCCAGCGCCTGAACACCCTGGATCTCATCGCAAGCACGCACGCATAAACCACACATAATACAACGGTTTAGATAAAACTCTATGAGTGGGTTTGATTTGTCACTTGGTTCGTTGCGGCGTTGAATTTCAAATCGCCCATTGGCTAATTGCAAAGCCTCTGTGTTGTCCTGAAGTGGGCATACACCGGATTTGTCGCAAATGGGACAATCCAACGGGTGCTCAACTAGAAGCATTTCTAGACAGGCACCGTTGTAGCGGTCAGTTTCCTCAGTAGAAGTAAAAATTTCTATGCCCTCTGCTACAGGTTGAGTGCAGGAGTAAACGAGTTCTTTTTTTCCTTCAGGAGTGCGTATGTCTACCATGCAAGTGCGGCAGGCAGCGAAAGGTTTGAGCTTCCGGTTATAGCAGAGATTTGTGATTTCAACACCGTGCTGTTTGGCAACTTCGATGATTACAGTGCCTTCGGTTGCAGAAGCCTCTTTACCATTTATTTTGAAGTGGACCGTTTTCTTGACGACCGTACTCATTCGCTTGCAGCCTCCTCGGCCTGTTGTTCAGGTTCATCTTCCAACTTGTACGCGCTAAGCAATTCAATAGATTTTTCTGGGTCAATGGTTCCGTAAGTATCCTCGCCCACGAGGGCCATCGGCGCAGCACCACAGTTTCCAAGGCAAGAAGCGGTCTGTAAAGTGAATAGCTTGGTTTCGTCAGTATCACCTGGATGTATGTGATAAGTCTCATGGATTCTATTTGCAATGATATTAGCGCCTTTGACGAAACAAGCGGTTCCATAGCACAGCTTGATTATATATTTTCCAGGTTCAGTAATGAGTAACCCCGGATAAAAAGAGATCACTCCAAATATTTCGGCTCGAGTCAGCTCTAATGCTTCCATTAGAAGGAGGAGCGCCTTGTCGGGGAGGTATCGATACACTCCCTGAATCTTCTGCAACATAGGGATCAGGTAGCGTCGATTTCGGCTTGGAAAGCTATCCAGCATCTCATGCACCGGTGCTAAATCAATTTCTTCTTCCTCGGTAGCATCTTGATCGTCCACTTCTGTTTCTTTAGCTTCCATAATCAGAGATACCTCTTTGCTCATAAAGAAGCTTCCAAACTTCTTTAACACTAAGGGAGGTGAACCTAAAAATTCTTAAATCTTATAACTATCTAAATTTTAAACCCTCGGCGTCGCTTTGGGAGTGATTAAAGGTGGAAGTATATAAGCTCGATTGTTTTAGTGTCAACAGATTTGTTTGTGATCAGCAGTTCCCTCGAACTATTTATATAACTAATTGTAAAATAAGACTGCAGCAGCCATTTCTTTTAAGGTTTTATAGGGAGATAAGGACTTGAATAAATAGAGGGAAGCGTTTGGAAATAATATCGAACTAACATCTTGGGGAGGTTACTTTGAGTGCGTCTAATTCATCATCAAGGGGTTGAAAATTTTTTGTATTGTTTCGTAAAGCAATTTTATGCAGTTGGATCGGCTTATTTATTAGGGAGTGACAATGATTTCAGATTTATCGTGTAATATGGAAGTTGCGGTCAAGGTTTGATTCGGTCTTTTTGCTGTAATCTCCTGTAGGTGGTTCCTCATTGTGTTTAATCGGGTTCCTGCCTCGAAATGATTTGGGTCGATTAGAAGTGTTTCTTCCAGTGCGACCACGGCCTCTTCATAGCGCTTTAATTCGCCATAAACCCACCCTAGGCTATAGTAAGCAGCTGCGTTTTTTGGGTTAAGACGAATGGCTTTTTTGAGAGAAACCAATGCCTCAATGTATTTTTCTGACTCCATGAGAGCCCAGCCGAGATTATAAAAAATATCTGGATTGTCAGGATCTAACTGTTCGGCTTTTCGGTACTCACTTACTGCATCCGGATAGCGATCCACAATTTCATACACTAAACCTAAATTATAGTGAGCTTTAAGGTTATCAGGTTCCCTTTTAACAGCTTCTTCAAGGTATCTAATAGCTTGTGAGTGATTACCAATCTTTGTATACAGTGATCCGAGATTAACATAGGGGCGTACTAAGTCAGGATCAAACTGAATTGCCTTTTTAAAAAAACTAGCAGCCTCAGTATATTTTTTTAATTTCAAAAAACCTATACCGAGTTGGTTTTGGACTTTAGGATAGTCTGGGTTGTCGGATTTCGTTTTATTTAGTAGAACAGATGCATCTTCAAACCGACCCACTTTCATAAGGCTTAATCCGAGTGGGAAATGGGCTTTCGTATTGCTGGGATTCAAATCCAGTGCTTTTCTAAGGTGAATTATGCTTGGATCGTATTGCTTTAGTTTGGAGTGAGCTAAGCCTAGCACTAAGTAGGCATCGGAGTGCAGGTTGTTAATTCGTATAACCTGCTCTAATGGTTCTATAGCCTTTTGATATTGGTTGAGGTGGCTGTAGGCATTTCCTAGCTCGTAATAGGCTTTCGAAAAGTCTGGTTTTAGGTTGGTAGCTTTTTTTAGTGGGTCGATGGCTTTTTTGAACCGCTTTAGGTAAGCGAGTATGGAGCCCATTTGGAAGTAGGCTTCTGGAAACCTTGAATCAGACTCAATGGCCTTTTCAAACTTTTCCAATGCGTCCTCATGCCGGTCCATCTTTATGTAGCTCAAACCAAGTTGGTAGTTAGACAATGTATGGTCTGAGTCAATCATTAAGGCTTCTTCAAAGGATTTTGCTGCGGCCTTGTCATCTCCAAGGCGCTGATATATGTCACCCTTTCTATAGTGTCCTTCCAGGTTTCTGGGTTGAATGTTGGTAACCTTGTCAAATTCTCTGAGAGATTGTTCCAAATCACCTGTTTCATCGTATACTTGGCTCAATTGAAAATGGGCGTCAATATGATCAGGTTTTAAACGAATAGCATCTTTGAATCTCTGTATGGCATCGTCGTAAAGATCAGTCACGAAATATTCAGATGCGAGCAAAAAATAGGCCTCTGGATCTTTGAAGCGGATGCGAATCAACTCTAAAAAAGCATCAATTGCTTCTTCGTGCTGCCCTAGATTTTTATAGGCGATTCCTAGATTAAGGTATGCCACACTATCATCTGGATTTATTTTGAGAGCATTTTTTAAAGGTTCGATTGCCTGTTTTTCGCGACCAGATTCAGTGTACGCAACACCGATGGCAGTGAAGGCTTCAAAAAAACCTGGATTGAGCTCAATTGCCTCCTGGTAAGCTCCTATTGCCAAATCATAGTCTCTGTTCTTCAAATAAGCATTGCCAAGCTCTATATAGGCTTCTGGATAAGTTGGGATGAGGCGTAAAGTTTCCTTGAATTCGTCAATTGCCTTTTGAAAGCTCTCATAAGCTGCGTATGTTTGGCCTAATGTGAAGTGTGCTGCGCCAAGATCAGGTTTTAGATTGATGGCATCAAGTAGAGGTTCGATCGCATCTCCAAACCGTTCCAGGTGATATAAAGACCACCCCAAACCGTACTGAGCTTCTGCGTAGTTTGCATCCAGATCAACAGCTTTTTGATAGGCTTCTAAGGCTTTATCATATTGACGCATTTCACCATAACTTCCGCCTAACCCCTGGTATGCTGCAGAATAGATAGGTTCCCACCGGATTGCTTCCTTATATCCAGCTATAGCGTTCTCATACAGACCCAACTTTTGGTAGGCTCTTGCCAGTTCCAAGTGGGCTAAGAAGTCTTTTGGGTTTTTTTCAATAGCTTTTTTATAGGTATCAATTTGCGTGACACCTGCCTCTACCAAAGGCAACAGACCGAATGACCAGAAAAACACTATAAAAACCAAAAACTGTTTGAACCTCATCATATAAAATTCTCCCTAAAACTAGCCAAATCGAGAACTGGCATCTTCAGGGTATGCCTCCAATTTATGAATTGTGAGATCAGACCCCTTCATTTCCTCATCGGCTTCTAATCGAATTCCAAATAGAGAATCTAGTATTTTATATACGATAAATCCTGAGACGAGAGCTATAACAATGGCAGCAACCGTTCCAATTGTCTGACCTAGAATACTGACCCCGCCCATACCGCCTAAGGATTCTTGCCCAAAAATACCGCACGCAATTCCACCCCACGAACCAGAAATTCCGTGAAGTGGCCATACTCCAAGGACATCATCTATTTTTAGCTTTTCCTGCTCCCAGGTAAAACCTTTAACAAATATAGCACCAGCGAGTCCCCCGATGATGAGTGCACCCAATGGATGAACTTTATCTGATCCAGCACAAATGGCTACTAATCCGGCCAAGGCTCCATTGTGAATAAAACCGGGGTCATTTTTGGAAACCCACAATGCAACGAGAACGCCCCCGATCATCGCCATGAGTGAGTTAACAGCAACCAACCCTGAAATACCACTCATCGTGGCGGCCGACATTACGTTGAATCCGAACCAGCCCACACAAAGCATCCAGCTTCCAAGTGCCAGAAAAGGAACATTACTGATAGGGATGGGTCGACTTCTTCCCTGCGAGTCCCAGCGCCCTAATCTAGGGCCAAGAATATATACACCGGCGAGAGCGATCCAACCTCCCATCGAGTGTACGACTACTGAACCTGCATAGTCATGGAAGGGTATCCCACCGGTTATTCCAGCAAGCCAGGAATCATCCTGTCCCAGAAAAGTAATTTGTCCCCATACCATGCCTTCTAAAAGGGGATATACGATTGCCACGAAAATAGCGGCGGCCAATGCCTGGGTCGAGAGTTTAGCGCGTTCTGCAATTCCCCCTGAAATGATTGCCGGGACCGCGGCAGCAAAAGTCAGTAAAAAGAAAAAATGGACTAATTCATAGCCTTGGTTATCTCCTACAAGCATTTTTGCGGGCTGGAAAAAGTACATTCCATAGGCAATGGCATAGCCGACCAAAAAGTAGACAATGGTAGAAATAGAAAAGTTCACCAGGGTTTTAACCAATGCGTTTACCTGGTTTTTCTTGCGGACGGTCCCTACTTCAAGAAATGCGAATCCACCATGCATGGCGAAAACCATAACTGCTCCTAGCATCATAAAAAGAACGTCCCCACTACTTGTCAACATAACAATGTCTTGCTCCATGGCTTCTCCCTGTATGAACTGCGGATGAATAGTACTCTTTGTGAGTGGAATAAAATTTTTTTAAACGATAAAAATTCCTGGCCATGGAGATACCAATGCCTTATAGAGAAGGGGTATCTTTTGCCTCATCGCTATTTTCACCTTAATCACTAAAGAGAAAATTTGATAATTGAACACTTATGCACCAAAAAATTTATTGACATGGTCTTGTAAAATGAGATGGTCGAGAAAAAAATTCTCGGATGATTGCTAAACAGCATCCTCACCCCTCTCACCCGTACGAATACGGACAGCCTCTTCAATATTAGTGATAAAGATTTTCCCATCACCGATTCGTCCCGTTTGCGCAGCTTTTACTATGGCATTAATGACATCTTCTACCTGCGTGTCGGCGATAACAATTTCCATTTTAATCTTGGGGAGGAAATCAACAACATACTCGGCACCGCGGTAGAGTTCCGTGTGGCCCTTTTGACGACCAAATCCTTTGACTTCGGTAACTGTGATTCCCTGTATTCCTAAGTCGTTCAACTTGTCTTTAACCTCATCAAGTTTAAATGGTTTAATGATGGCTTCTATTTTCTTCATAATGATAGGTCCCTTCTCGAGCGAGAGTAAAAAACTATTTAATACTTAAATCACATCAAGAATCATGCCAAGTTAATATCTTCGGCATGCATTATCAGATCATCTTAGCTTATCAGTACTTACAGGATGAGAAATAAATTTCTGTTCATTTGGAAATATTTTTAAAAATTCTTTTTGCATTAATTTCGGTCACCGAATCAAACGGTTGCTTAATTTTTAATCATTATGTTAGATAGGGAGAGGTTAGTCCTGCCAGAGGATGATTGCCATCGATGCGCGGATATTGCGATCCCTCACTTCAATCACGGTGTAAGGGTTTATGCCGTCATCGAGTTCCAAAGTAGACGAGATAAATTATTCAGGAAATCTCATTGAAAGACCTACATTAACAAAAAAGTCAGTCGCTGGATCATTTAATGATTTCCCAGCAAAAATATCCAGTTGTAGATTGTTTTTAGCAGCCCAAGTAAAACCCCAATTAAAACCATGAGAGTTGCTGCCACTATCTATGGGTAAAGAGCCAAAAAACTCTCCATAAAAAATAACTGATTCAGAAACATTAAGTCCCCATAGAGTTCCATACTTAAAATCGCCATTAGCATCGTTCCATGTGATACCAAGGCTGTTATCGTTATACATTGAATCTGGTAAAAAATTTGAAAACGAGGGAATGAAAGAAAAAAATGGATCCACCGTGTTGGATGAAAATGCGTCCTCTCCTGTGGGGACTGTGAACCCAGCGTTTAGGGTGGTTTTTGGACTAGATTCGGATCCCTTTGCTAGAAGAATTTTTGTGCTTAATTCTGCATCGGAAGAACCACTATCGTTTTCTGAACCTATATTTTGGAAGTTGTAGCCATAAAATCCAACCCTAAGTTCCATCTCTTCCCTAAAACCCATCCTGTATGAGGTATTATTCAGGAATATATGTTTGGATTTAATGTTATTTTCCCTGTCCGTTTCATAAGAGTAAAAACCTGTCTCAAGCTGAAAATACCCTGGTTGTAATATGTCAACTGAATTTGTCTGTAAAATTCTATCTGTAGAGATGGGTGGAGGCGGCGCCCCTAGTACGTTATTAGCCCAAATTAAAAAAAGCATCAATGTAAAGGTTTGGGCTGTGAGACAACGGTTATGGATTAAATTCTTGCGAGCCATCGAATCTCATTCTCGTACAAGTTCTCAACGTTCTTAACACCTAACGGATCTAATTTTACATCATTTTTTTATTGTTAACAATTGATCTATTTGGGTTTGTTGTAGGTTTCTAGTTTAATTAATATAG
Organism: Nitrospinaceae bacterium; assembly: GCA_023271875.1. Classification (GTDB taxonomy): domain Bacteria; phylum Nitrospinota; class Nitrospinia; order Nitrospinales; family VA-1; genus Nitromaritima. The sequence goes on from JALPWY010000004.1 coordinate 26,688, forward strand.
CAATATTTCCAATTAGCAAAATCGTGAGGGAATCAATTTTTTTTATAGTTTGCTCAATTAATAAACCTTAATGTTGAATTAATAAAAAGTGAATTTATGAATTTTATTAAGATAAGCCATGATAAAGTTTTTGTTGCTTCTACATTTCACCTATTTAACACTTCTTGCCTAAACATATTTAAAAAACTTAAAAGTAGATAGAGATATGAAGAATAAGATTAAAATCGGAGTAAGCAGTTGTCTATTAGGTGAGGAAGTTCGTTGGAACGGAGGTCACAAAAAGGATCGTTACGTCCAAGCGGCTCTAGATAACTATTTTGAGTATGTACCAACTTGCCCGGAGGTGGATGTGGGGATGGGAATCCCCAGGGAAACCGTAGCTCTTTATGGGGTCTTAGAAGATCATAAGATGATAAGTAAGAAAAGCCAAACGGATTGGACTTCAAAGATGAACACTTACATGAAAGGTCGTATCAGTACACTTGGGAAAAATGATCTATGTGGCTATATTTTTAAGAGTAAATCCCCTTCATGTGGCATTGGCAGAGTACCTATTTATTCTAAATTTGGAAGTAGTAAGGTTAGGTATGGGCCTGGTATGTTTGCCAGCTCATTTATGAAAACCTTGCCGTTAATTCCCGTTGAAGATGAAGGAAGACTGCATGATCCTGTAATTCGGGAAAACTTTATCGTTCGAGTATTTTGTTTCAATAGACTTCAGACCTTTCTAAAGGAGCGTTTTACAATGGGGGCCTTAGTAAGTTTCCACACCAAGCATAAATTTTTAATTTTATCTCATAGTAAAAAGCAATATGACGCAATGGGTAAATTGGTTGCTAACGCGAAAAAAATAAAAACAGCGGAACTTAAGACTCGCTATAGTAAATTGTTCATGGCAGCGTTGACCTATAAATCTACTTCTAAGAAAAATACAGACGTATTACTTCATATGACGGGATTTTTAAAGAAAATTCTTACTAGGGAGGAAAAAAAGAATATTTTGTCTGTCATTGAGGACTATCGTAATGAATTACTTCCTCTAGTTGTTCCCGTGACTTTGATTTACCATCAAGTGAAAAAGCACAACATCGAATATCTGCTCGACCAGGTATATCTGAATCCACATCCCAAAGAGCTTATGCTCAGGAATCATGTTTGATATCGCTTGTTCACTTAGAATAAAATCTTGTTCCTTAATGAGATTGAGTGAGGGTTCAGTTACTGGGGGGGCTGTTTGCTATGTTAAAAATTTCCTGAATTTTCTTTTTTCTGAAGTCGAAAATATTTTCTAGATCTTTTCTGACCCAATGATCCATCAAGCAGTTTCCCAGGATTCCAAAAGGGAGTTTGTATTGGATGTGATCTCTAATTAGAGTGCCCCCGTCTTTTTCATGAAACTCGTGTTTGTGGTGCCAGTATTTGTAGGGACCGTGGGTTTGAGTGTCGGAAAATTTACTATTGGGTTGCCAGTCAGTAATTTTCGATTGCCACCATATAGGGATGCCATGCAACCTTAGCCAGTAATTAATTTTTGTCCCCTCTTTAATTTCTTTTGAGGATTGGTTTAATACTTTAAAGTGCAAATAATATGGAGTTATTTTTTCTAGATTTTTAGGTTCTTTGAAAAAAACAAATATTTTGTCGATGGGTAAAGGAAGCCAATGCTCGACAATGAGCTCATTCGAGGAGTTCTTACATAAATCAGTTAAGGAAGACAGGAGATCAGGATATTGAAATTTGAAGCCAGATTCGAGTATTTTGTTTGATGATACTTTTTGACTACCTAAAAGAAGATCTGCCATTTCCCCTAAAATTATTTTTAAGGCAAACTTAGGTATGGGTAGGATTGCAGGTCTTTTTAAGGCTTGAGCCAAACACTTTGTGAACACTTTATTTGTTGTGGATTCGGGACTAACGGCATTGTAAGGCCCTTTGGTACTTTTATTTTCTATAGAGTGGATAATCATATTTACCAAATCCTTGATATGAATCCAACTCATCCACTGGTTTCCATCTCCCAGGTTTCCTCCTAATCCAACGCAGAAAGGGGGGAGCATTTTTTTTAATGCTCCCCCGTCGTAACCAAGCACCATGCCAATTCGAAAAACAATTGTTCTGATGTCGTGATCTTGGGCAATCAAAGCTTCATGTTCCCATTCTTTGCATACATCTGCTAAAAACCCTTTTCCAGGCTGTAAATCCTCGTAGAGTTCTACTAGTTTGTTGTTTCCATAAAACCCTATCGCAGACGCTGATAAAAAAATTTGTGGTGGATTTCTAAGAGATTTTAATGTCGATACTAAATTCTGAGTAGATAGTATTCTGGAGTTGTGAATGGATTTTTTTCTTGATGCAGTCCAGCGTCCACTAGCTATATTCGAGCCCGCAAGGTGGATGACTGCATTTACGTCACTAAATGCCTGTGAAGAAGGCGGATAAAGTTCGGGTTCCCACCGGTGAATCTCGCAATCGATGGGCAGCCGCCTTCGCGCATTTTCTAGGTCCCGTGTCAATACCGAAACTTTATGGCCTCTGCTGGCTAATTCGCTCACCAGTTTTTTTCCTACAAACCCCGTTGCTCCGGTAATTAGAACTTTCATTGATTGTTTTCTTTCAGGTCTTAACTTTGTTGTTCACTTAGAATGATCAATAATTTTGTTGGCAATAAATTGTCGACACCCACTTACTCTTTACAGACAAAAACGATGAGCTAAAGCTTCCCTTTTTTTTCTAAAGTTTTTCTAAGGGTAACTTTTGCAAGCCATTTTCATCAAGATTATTCCGGAGGTTTTGCGGGAGGTTCGACCTTGGCGAAGAAGATACCTTTATGAGAAATACGCAAGGTGTATTTGTTTCCTATTTTTTTTGCAGTTAATGCCTTAAATAATGGAAACCGCCATTCAGCTATGTCTCCAGGTCGGTGCGGGTTGCCCTTTGTGATTACCCCTCCTCGATGTGGGTTGTTGACCAAGCTCAAAATCAGAGGATTTCCTTCTTCGTCTTCTGAGACATGGTATACCCAAGCGTAAATTTTATCGATTGTAAGAGTTGATTGATTCTTGATACGGAAAATAATATGGTCAAATTCAGGAGCTACTTTGTAGTCATTAGCATAGGCGATAAAACCTAAGTCATTGAACTCTTCTTCAGCGGGAGGTGCTTGCGTAAAACCGATACTGACAAACATTAAATTAAGAACGATTGGCAGACAGAGAAACTTGAAGGTGATTTTTATCCCAAACCCCATAACTTTTTGTGTGATTAAACTCACTTGATTTATAATTTTCACATATAGTATCCACTGATTTGGTTTTGTTGGTCAACAGGGGATTTGTTGATTTAGAGATATTGAAAAATGGTCGACTCAAAACAGTTTGAACCCGAAGAAAATGAGCGTCGTGAGAAAATTAATCGGCGACTGGTCATCTTCGGCATCTTGGTAGTGTTTTTGTCATTCGCTTGGCATGTTGGTTCCGCATTTATTTTTGGAGAAAAATAAATGTATCTTCAATACAGCACTTTAGTATTATCGAGCAGAAAAATAACCGGATGTTTTGAAGATTTTTTAGTGGTGATGACCGCCTTCACCATGGGCATGGCCGTGCTTTAATTCCTCAGGCGTAGCGTCTCTAATCTTCATGATTTCTACAGAAAATTGAAGAGTTTGTCCCGCTAACGGATGATTGCCATCGACGTGTACCTTGTCTTCCTTTATCTCGACCACGTTGAACGGATGTTTTTTCCCATCACTGAGTTCGGCCATAAACTGCATTCCTGGAGCGATTTTCTGATCAGCCGGAAAGGCCTTACGCTCTACTTCCATTTTAAGGTCAGTCAAGATTTCTCCATATCCATCTTCTGGTTCTACGGTTACTTCTTTTTTATCTCCAATTTTTAGCCCTTCTAGAGCATTTTCTAAACCCGGGACAATACTTCCGCCACCGTGGAGGTAATCCAACGGTTTGTCCGTGTCAGCCCGATCCAGTTCTTCACCTTTTGTGTTCTTTAAGCAGTAGCTCATGCTAACAACTTTATTTTTTTTGATCACAATGCTTCCTTATCTTTTTTAGTGTCAGTATGAAATTCTTAAAAATAATATGGGGGTCGTCGTATGGTCTGGGAAAATATCGAGGAAACAAAAAACATACTACATTATTTATCCGAAGCTCACAATTATTTTCGTCTGCAATTTTTCTTTTCTCGAATAAAGTGTTGGGTGCATTTTTCTTTCTCAGAGAGATTCTCCCTGAGCAAAATTTCTTGATTGATTGATGGGATCAAAGGTATATTGAGAAAATCATTAATATAAATGGAGTTTTTTATGAAAACAGTAATGGTTTTTATGGTTGCCCTGTCTTTGTTTGTGACACTGGGTTGTAATTACGACTACGGTAAATACGGAAAAGACAAGACAGAGTCAAAGTCAGAACAAAAAAATGAAGATGGAGCGCCTTCTAACTAAGCAAAAAAAAACTAGAGGAGGTTGCTTTAGGTGTAGATTTTTTTTGTTTACTTGGTTTCACTCTTAAACTGTGTGTTGATTGAGGTAGTAACTTTCTCCATGCTGCTCATAATCAACGTTGGGCTTGGTCTCTCAAAATAGTTTTAGTCTTCTCCACAGTTGTAGCCGCTTCTTCCGCTCTTTTCACTTGGCATTTTGAGGTAACCGATTAGTTTAGTTTTTTTTTTGAATTTGGATTTTGATCAAAGAATTTCTAAAATTTGTTCTGGGGGACGTCCGATAGCAGCTTTTTCGTTTGCTAGTACTATTGGGCGTTCAATTAGAACAGGGTACTTGATCATAAATTCGATCAAATCATCACCAGACAGAGATGGGTTGTCCAGATTGTGTTCGGTGTAGGCGTACTCTTTCTTACGCATCAAATCTCGAGGTGCATAGCCCAATTTTTTTAGAATTTCTTTGATTTTTTCTGCAGTGGGAGGAATTTTAAGGTATTCATTGATAGAAGGTTTGATACCTTGTTTGACTAATAGCTCTAAAGTTTGTCTGGATTTAGAGCATTTTGGATTGTGATAAATAGTAATGGACATGACTTAAAGTCTATAGAATAAAAATTGTTTAGTCTTTAGTGGTAAATTATTTTAGCATGTTTTGATAATTTTCCTTTTCACTTCGTTGAAAAAATAGAAAAGGGCGGCAGGTTGTTTTCCGAATACTATTACCCAGAAGAGAAAGCTTAGGAAAAGGCTATGAAGAATTTTGTTTCAATTTTTATTACTTCTACGCTACTCATCATCTGTTTTTCCTCTTATTCATTCGGTATCGATTTAGTTAAAAAATTATTAGAGTTTGGTAGTTGTCCCAATTGTATTCTCAGTGGAGCGGATTTAAAAAGAGCGTACTTGAAATGGGCAGACCTAAGCGGGGCAGATTTAAGTCGATCAGACTTGAGTGGAGCAAACCTTGCCGAATCACAACTAGCCAATGTGAACTTGAATAACGCGATCATAGTCAGTGCTAATTTGAATGAGGCAAATCTAAGCGGAGCAAACATGAGCAGGGCGGATTTGCGAAACGCAAGCCTCAAGTCTGCATATCTCAGCAAGGCAGATCTAAGCGGAGCAAATTTAAGCGGAGCAAACTTTAGTGGGGCAGACTTGCGAGATGTAAATCTAAAGTGGGCGAATCTTAGTGGGACAAAATTTAGTAATGCTGATATTACAAATGCTAAGCTTATAAAGGAAAGTCTGAATGTCTCCCTTTTGTGTAAGACAAAGACTTCATGGGGTGAAGATAACTCTGGTTGTAAATCGTCTGGAGGTGATGACTTAAAAAAACTGATAGCGTTGGGCCGTTGTCCTAAATGTGTTCTACGTGGGATTAATCTCAGTGGAGTAAACCTTAGATCAGCGGATCTTAGTGAAGCAGATCTGAGCGGCGCAAATTTGTATAAGGCAGATCTAAAAGATGCAATCTTAACTGGTGCCAACCTTTCCAATGGGAAAGTAATGGGTGCAAATCTGAGTAGAGTAAACTTGAATGGGGCAGATTTGCGAGGAGCTAATTTGAGCGGATCTGACTTGCAATACGCAAAGCTTAAACGGGCCAACTTGAATGGAACAAACTTAAATGGTGCAGACCTGCGAAAAGCAAATTTTTTTGGGGCGGATTTGCGGAATGCAAAACTTGAATGGACAAAATTAAGGGGAGCGAACTTAATCGAGGCGAATCTTACCGACGCGGTGATTAAGTTTGAGATTAACGAAAATCTCGATATAGCAATTTTGTGTAAAACACAAACCTCTTCAGGTGAGCAGAACTCTGATTGTAAATAAAGAAAAAAATAAATTGGACTTATGCGTGTAGAGCAGGAGGCAAGACTCGAATCCGCAAGAGGTGTTGCGGACTTTTTAAAGGTGTGAGCCCCTCCTTCAAACCTAATCAGGAGTTAAAAAGATTTTCCAGAGGGACACACGGAGGTGTTGATGGTAACCAAATAACAAAGTTCCTGTCTTTGACAGTACTGATGAAAACAACCTTTGTTACTAGTCGGCGCATATTAGCAAATCAATATTAATCAAAAATTAAATATTAATTAATTGTCACTAATTAAGTTTGAGTAATTAAATTTTCTTAATTTAAAGGAGTAGCTAGTTGAACCCAGGAGTTGACCCGATGATGATTGCAGTTTTTTGGGGCACGCATCCTTGAATATGCTTCTAAAAAGATACGGGCATTTTACGGATCAAACGAGGAGAGGAGCGATTTTATAATTCGCCAAGGATGCACAAATGGTGCACAAGCCCAAAGTGGGACTTTATAAGTTATTAAAAAAAAGCGGGAGACGGGGCTCGAACCCGCGACATTCAGCTTGGGAAGATGAATACCGATACGAAAACTATCCAACTTTACAATAGGTTGCAATAAATTTAAAGGTTCCAAAAGGTATGCAAATGGTATGCAAAACATAGCATTACGATTTAGATTTTTTATGCTTCTTTATGAACCCCACCTTCCGCTTTTTTGGCTTGGTGGGGTTTTTAGTTTTCTCACGCCCTTTGGCATGACGCTCTTTGCTTTCTATTTTTGCCTCTCCCAATTCCTTGAACAAAGCGTTGATGTAATGACTTTGTGTCATGACCTGTTTTTGTAAATTCTTAATCAGCTCCTCTTGAACGGCTATTATCTTTTCTTTATCCTCAATTTGCTTCAAAAGGGGGTCTGTGACTGATGATACTGCTTGATTCTTTTGAATAGATTCTGGAGCATCTGAGGAGCTTAAAAGCGATTGTGGGTGAGCATCAAGATAGTTCCCAATGGTAATTATATTGTCCCTTGAGGGCTGATTTTGACCAGAAAGGTATCTACTGATGACAGAGGGGGCTATATTTGTGCCTTTTGCCAAGTCTACAGCTTTAAGGCGTTTCTCAAACATTATCCTTCTTAAAATTTCGGCAAAATTGGACACGGCTTTTAATTGTTTCCTAAGTGTAACTTTATGGTATAATATTGCATATAAGAAACTATCATATCTCATGAAATTATACCATTGGGAGGCAATCAAACGAACCAAATTTTAGCCGTAGCGATCTTATTGGAATAACAGGTTGCAGTTATACCCAACCGTATGTGACTAACATTTCACCTGCGGGGAAGAACGGAATCTTAGTGGAGAAATGTAAAATTCAGATGAACCAATTAACCACGCAGATTTCTGATTCGAGTTGCAACACAAGTTATGTTTGGTTGGGTAGTGAAGTTGGCAAAGCAATAGCTGAAGAAGGCAACAACAACGTGATCACGATTAAGTAGCCAAGTAGCAAAGTTGTAGTTAAGATTGAAATAGAAGTTTAACTAAATATAAAAGCCGATTAATTCCTTCGGGAGTTTTTCGGCTTTTGTCGTTTATGGGTGATTTAAGTAAAAACTTTTCACGGCTCGAAGTCCAATGCCCTTGTGGGTGTGGGGCTAACCTGATCAATCCTTTCCTCATTGAGAAATTGCAAAAGGTCAGAAACATCATTGGCAGACCCATAATCATCACCAGTGGAGTGTGTTGCGAATTTTACAACATAAGTATTAAGGCAAGCATGAACTCTAGCCATATTCCTGACTCATATGCGATGGGAAATGCTGTGGACATAGCTTGTACAAATAGCAAAGACAGATACGAATTGGTTGAACTTTTACAAAAGTTTTTCAAAAGGATCGGTATATGGGGAGGTTCATACGGGGGGTTTGTTCATTTGGATGTAGATCGGTCAATGGTTCAAGAAGTGATGTGGCTTTATTGAAAAAGTGGAAGCCCTTCTTTTCAACCTAACTAGGGATGAAAGGTATCCCAGAAGGGCTTCTCGGGAGGGACAAGAGTTGCCCTTGACATAACTCTTGACCAAATGAAAATCGCGCTGATGAATAGCTCTATTCACTTGTCGGCACAGTTTAGCGTTTCAACATTAAGCAACAATTAATTAGTAATTAATTGTCACTAATTAAGTTTGGGTAATTAAACTTTCTTAATTTAAAGGAGTAGTTCAATGGATTTTATGAAAGCACAGTCACGTTTGCGTTAGATGACCACTGGGCTTCGTCCATTTTTTTCTTTTATAGGGACACAACCAAGATTAAAATATAAACGGTAGGTTCGTATGATGCTGTAAATGGTTTAGTCCTTAATTAATAAGAAGGGAAGGCAGTAACGATTATGGATTACATATGGAAAGCAATAGGCATTGTCTTTATAGTTACCGTTGTAATTTTTATTTATAACGCATTAAAAATCCAGCACGGTTCTGATCATTTTCCAAATCAAAAAGATGACTCTGAGAAAAAAGAAAATGATAAGTAGATAAAACCAACTTATTAATTGATGATATTCACACGCAAAAAATAAAAATAATTGATCTCCAGATTACTGAAGATAATATTGTTCTTGTACTAGAAGAGGATTAAAGAAAAAAACAAACCTCACCATACTTGGAAGATGACACAATTTCTCGGACCCATGACGGACAAGCAGAAAAAGAAAATCCAAGCCTGTCGAAAAGCGGTCGAACAACATCCCCAAGATGCTGAATCTCATTTTGAATTAGGATTGGCCTGCCGCAAAGGGAAATGTTGGAAAGAGGCTGCGCAGGCTTATGAAATATCCATACGCCTCAATCCAAAAAATAAAAAGGCAATGCATGGGCTGGCAATCAGCTACAGGAAGCTTAAGCGATATGTCGATTCCATCGCCATTTGTCAGGGGATTTTACAGCTCGATCCAGATTATGCCAAAGTCTATTTCAATCTTGGTCTGGTTTATGAAGAACAGGGGGACTGGGATAAAGCCATTGCCCAACACCGTAAGGCCATTGACCTTAACCCAGATGATTATATGGTGCATTACAATTTGGCACGAGCGTATGATGCGGTAAAAGACGGTTCCAAAGCAATTGAACATTTAAGAAAAACCGAGTCTATCGCCAACAAGGAAAACGATGCAAAAGCAAAAAATGAATCTAAAAATCTTCTGCTAGCCCTTTTGTACAAATATAATGAGCAATAAAGAGATTATTATTTTTGTAATTCTTGGTTGCCTTGTGGCTTGGGGAACCTATAGCCTTGGTAGTTGGCTTGTTAGTGATTTTAAATGTTGCGATTGATAACGCACTTGGTGGTTCTCTTGCATTTTTAACGAACCATCAAGTGGTCAGAAAAATGCGACAGACAGTTCGAGTTGCAAGCACTGATTCTCGATTCATTATGGATGAGGGTAATACACTCCCCTACCATTTTCGGTAGGTGCTTGAATAAGGCTTACTTAATAAAAAAGCAAAATAGAGGGCTTCTGGAGCCTCGAATCTTTCAAAGTAGGAGTGAATTTCATGGTTAAGGTCAAAATAACTCGTGATTGCTCGATTAAAGGCAAGCATTACAAAGTGGGCGACATCGCTGAAGTCATTGAAAAAGATCCATATATCCTGAAAGGGATAGAAAAAGCGGTGGATTATGTGGGTTATTACGCACCGCCAGAGAAGAAAAAGGGCAGAAAGTAGATGGATTTGGTCGCTGACATCAGAACGATGCTCAACGATTTTGGTGTGTCTGCAACACTGACTGACGTGAGTGCATCAACATCAACAACCGTTAAAGGAATTTTCTCAAACGAAAATGAGGAAGTCGATGTGGGTGATATTCAAGTTGAAGTGACTGAACCACATTTTAATTGTGTGTATGACGATGTTTCTCATGCAGTAGAGAACGACACGCTTTTAATTGGAAGCACGACTTATAAAATTGCAGGTGTAATTAAAAAAGATATTTCTAGTTATGAAGCCATTCTGATTCTTAAAAATTCATGACGGATCATGTTGCTCGACAAATATTAGATCAAGTTGTAACAACTTGCACAGGACTTACCACCACAGGAACAAATGTTTTTCGTTCCCGTGTTCACACGATGATTGAATCATCGCTGGAGACCGAACTGGTTCGGGTGACAGTCCGACCCTAACAATGATGAATGGTATGGAACTTTCGCTATCGAATTAAACAATATGATCTGACGGCTCAAAAAACACTAGAAGTGAGATTTGGAGGACTTTCGGGAAAGTCAGCTAAAATACAACTTTAAAAGGGCCTTCGTGTATTGCCCCAACACCACAGACATACGTGTATCTAGTGTCAGGCATTAAAATATATACAATATATTGTGTTGTTAAACAAAAATCGTTAGCCAACCACTTTTTTTCTAACAACTTGGTTTGTAAAGATTTAGGCGGTTTCGAATCTGTAGATTGTGGTTTTTTTGACTCTGGTAACTGACCAAAATACCATTCCCTATCGAAATTACTCAGAGGGACGAAATTACTCTGAGCGATTTTATTTTCTGATTGTTTTAACAGGGCACATCCACTTGATGATATAAAGAGAAATAAAACAACTAACCAGACCACAGTGGATGTGGAATTTCTTCTAATTGTTTTCAAAAAGAGTTCTCCGTACGACTCTTTTAGATAGGCTTTTGAACTACAGTCATTATAACCTAATATCCGACGCTCCTATAATTCAAACTCACAATTCCTGTATAATAGTTTTAACAGGCGTGCGCTTATTTTATGTTAACTGATTATAAAATTATCCTAATGACCTAATGAATTACACTAAGAAATGTCAATGTGAGCATACAGACTACACCATAACAAGATGGACTATACAGTTTGACTATAAGTACAAAATAGAATGCACATGTGGTAGTTTTATCAAATTCGCAACTAAAGAAGACGTCGATATTTACAATGAACGATACAATAAGAGTGTTGAGTTTATAAAGGGCAGGGAGTGGCTAGGAAGGAAACCTACAGTTCATGGGAAACCTCAAACCAACTAAGGGGGTGAACCACATGACAATCTGTCCCATCGCCCTGGCGGTTGGATGTGAAAAATGTCCCGCATTCAAACTCTGTCCACTTACTTACGTCCTTGGTGATCAGCAAGAAGAAGATGAAGTTGATTCGTCAAATAAAGTTTGGGAAGAAAGTTTCCCAACGGCAGATGAACATCTTGATAAAATGGAGGATAAGTACCAAAAATACGCAGAGGAAGAACTCGAAAAAAATACCAAACAAATGGAGTCTTTTAAAGGTGAAGATGCAGAAGTGATTCCAGAAAAGAAGAAGCTGACAAAAGATGAACGGATTGCGCTTATTAAGAAAAGCACAGAAAAGAAATCAGCTGACGACAATGAAAGTTGGTAGAGAGTAATCTCAAATTGGGAGGTCGCTTAACCATGAAATTCAATACACCAAATTTAGCACTGGTTATAGTTTTTCAGTTATTTATAGTGGGAGCAACATTATCTATCACTGCAACCAAGGCTGGAGCAAACGATGAAGTCCGCTCAATATACAATCCTCTATAGTTGCAAGTGCGAAATCAATTTCTCTTACTGTACTCAGACACATATTTGGAAAAAGATAGACCCATCACTAAAAAATAAGATATGAAAGTTATTTATTACCTATTCCAAACCAAGCCCCAACTGCAGTAAGCGAAGCCACAACAAACACCCCAACGGCCTTCAGAGTTTTATAACTTGTTTGGATTTGACCGACCCTCTGATGGACACGCACGATAGTTTTGGCATTACCTTCCGATTCCTTGCCATATTGTGAAAGTAACTCATCGATTCGCTTAAAGCGTAGTGCTTCAAGCTCCTCATGACTTTCAAACTTCTCGTGAATGAACTCTTTCAGGTTTTTAATCTCATTTCATTCTGAAATGGGTGGAATTTTAAATTGGGCAGTTGAGGGGTGCATTAAATGGCAAAAGGAAGGTCTTTTAAAACCAGAATCAGTGCTCGAAGCTACCCAAGATTATAAAACTGATGTTGACCCCACCAGTTTATGGGTTGAAACACGCTACACAGGAAATGAAAAAGATAGTGTCCCGACTGGTTTGCTATTTGATGACTACATGAAACTTGCGAGAGATAACGAAATTACCTTACCAGAGAATTTTGACTCTCTCCGTTTTGGCAGAACGATTATGAAAAAGTTTAAATCGAAGGCAAGAAGGGTCGATGGTTCCATCGCTAAACATTATTTTGGCTTCAAATTGCAAAATTGATAAGGGGGTGTAACCCGTTAAATAATTCTATTTATTAGGTGTAACCAATGTAACCAGTTATTTACATTCTTTCGCCTGGAGATGTAAAAAAAAAAATAAAAATACATATAAGGGCAAAAATATAGAAAGCAATGGACAGAAGCGGTTACACAGGTTACATCATTATTTTACAAATAGTTAACTAGTTACACACAACTTACACACAGCTTACACACAGCTTACACACAGGTTATACGCAGGATAGTGAACAAATTATACACAGGTTACACGCTGTTGCTTTACGAGAAGATAATTTTAAACGGAGAAACCATAGTCGTAGTTTTTAAATAAAAGGAGCAAAAGATGCACGAGAAAAATATCCCAACACCCCTATCTATTCTATTCGAGAAATTGAAGCTCTCGAAGGGTTGGAAAAGGTGGAGCAACGGTTGTTGCAAGAAGCACGCAGAATCTTCGGAGGACAAATCTTCACCGAAGAATTTTTTAACAAACGCTACAAAAAATGGAAGGTAAAAAAACAGAATGGCTAGAAACAGAGCGTTTGATGATAAACTGGATGAATTAAAAATGTTGCACTATGCTAAAAATCACGATTACGCAACGGAAGAAAATCCCTACAAAAATTTAGAGGGAGTAACTCGTATAGGAATCGAGCCTTGGCGTGGAATTGTAATTCGTTTGATGGATAAATTCGAGCGGGTTGAGCAATATTGCTCAAATGGTGAATTGGCAATCAAGAGTGAAGGGATGGAAGACACATTTAAAGACATCGCAGTTTATTCAACATTGGCAATGATTCTATTTCGTAAGCAACAAGATGACACAACACAAGAGTTGACTGAAGTTGAAAGAGGTAAAGATGCTGAGAATGATGAAGATAAATTTTGGGCTAAAGAAATAAAAAAAAACGAAGAGTTTGCACGTAAAGCAGTTATGAAATGGAGCGAAAACGGTGCAATCTCTTAAACATGACTAATCGAAAAATACAAATATGCCCTCTGCTTGCAATAGAGCTACAAAGATCGTGTGGGTTCATGGGCACGGTCAATGTAGCTTTTGCGGGGAAGGGACTTTACAAAATAATCACATAAAGAACCCAAGCAATGAAGTCAAAAAACAGGAATGCAAAAACAATGGTGAAGCGTTCTTGAGTAAGTTTGTTGGATAGGGTCTTTTTCTTTCTCTTTATTTTTTTTCTCCTTAATTTGGGTTTATGCGACCTCTTTTTCGCTTGGTTCAAACCTAACAGGTGGTTTCACTTTAAAAGGGAAATCATCGAAGCCTATAGGGTATAACATTTTGTTCACTTCATCGATTAAGAGAACATTTTGTGATGCCAATAAAGTTCGCCTTCGCGCAGCAGACCGAACAATAGGACTAATACAGATGTTTTTTTTATGACGCTTTGAGTTCTGTTTTTCTTTTTGGGTATTCATAAGATTGATCTCCTTTCTTAGGGAGGAAGGAAGTCCATTGAATGAAAGTGTTGAAATAGGGAGGGAGTCTACAGGATTGAGAAATTTGTGAAATGAAAAGTACCTTCAGTCAACGGACTTCCGCAAAATAGGGTTCTAATACGCTAATAGGTATACATGAAAGCAGCTATCGCCCAACCTATTAACATTGATCCCACATAATGGTACCAAGGTGATCTCGTACTTGCGCTATATCCAGCCATGTCGTTCATTTTTTTCTCCTTGAATTAAGGGGAGTGGAAGTTCATTGAAGGAAAAAATCAATAACTACGAACTACCTACAAGATGAAATGAGGACACCTTCAATGAACTTCCATGAAAATGCTTGTAAAACATTAATAATAATATATCAAATAAGTCAAAATAAATCAATAGTTTATGAAGATAAAGACAATACTAAAAAATCTTAAGCGTGGTGATGTAGTTTCAATCGATTGGATTGACGCGGGGGATCTTGATGATTCTCCATCCAGTTGGTTCTCTCGTCATTTCTTTGGTTCTTATTTGCTGAATTCAGGCGTTGATCCGTTGATGATTGCCAGTTTTATGGGTCATGCTTCGTTGGATATGCTTTTAAAAAGATACGGGCATTTCACGGATGAAACGAGGCGGGAAGCGATCTTAAAATTTGATAGGGGGTATGCAAATGGTATGCAAACCCAATAATGAGATTTTGAAAAACTTGTAAATCATTGAAAAATGGAGCGGGAGACGGGACTCGAACCCGCGACATTCAGCTTGGGAAGCTGACACTCTACCAACTGAGCTACTCCCGCTTATGCTTTAGGTTTATGTGTTTTTAAAATTCTATCTTCTCCTTATCCGGTTTGATGGGGTTTTAAATGAGAATGCTATCTTAACGTTTCTGAAAAACACCCTGTCACACCTTATTTTTATATAGAACTTAATTTATAAATATTCCACGATCCCAGTTTCCGGCGCGTACTTTTTCAGGAGTTGCTAGTACGCCCTCTCCATGAAATTGGTTATTAGAAAAATAGCCCATATAATGCCCACCTGCGGCGAATGTCATTTTTCCTTTGCCGTGCATTTTATTTTCAGAAACCGACCCTTCATATTTATCACCATTCGTAAAACTAAACTGTCCTTCTCCTTGTATTTTACCGAACCGAAATTCTCCTACATATACGTCACCATTTGGGTAGGTATAAATACCACGCCCATGAAACTGTCCACCTAGAGACATCCCTTCGTACTTAGTTCCATCGGGCCATTTCTTATCGATCATTTCAATAGTCTGAGTAGGTTGCGTGTCACCACTTCCCCAATTTGATGATTCTCGGTGATAATCATAGGGTGATGGTTCTTGATAGGCCTCCGAAAAACCACTTTCTTTATACTCTTCGTGATATTTGACTAATCGACTATAGGATTCAGTGAAAAGACGAAACATCTTATGAGCTTTTTCTTGGGCTTTTGGTTTATCCGACGGGAAAAGGTCAGGGTGCCATATTTTAACAAGTGTCTTGTAGGCATTTTTGATGCTATCGAGGGATGCACCGGGTTTTAACTGAAGAGCTTCATAATCTTTTTGTGCAGTATTTCGGTTAGGGGGCACTTTTTTTGGCAAACTTTTAATTTATTTAAAATATGGTCGAGGATGAGAGAATTTGAACCTCCGACAACTCGACCCCCAGCCAAAAGGTAACCTATAAATAATTATTTTGTATAAAGTTAAATTGATTTAAAAATATTTTTACCATAATCAGACTCTAATAATTTTTTCTAATGCCATAATTGTGTCTAGAATTTTATTTCTTTTTAGTTCTTTAGCAAGAGGAACTATTTCTTTCAAGAGACTAGGGATTGCTTCTTTTTGTCCAGTGAACAGCATTAACGGCAACATAGAAAAAGTGGGGAGGAGAATTCGAACTGAGTCGTGTTGATTTCGAGCGATTTGAATTCTGTTTTTTAATGTTGCAATCCCTCTTACCATCACACCCCACAAAATTTCGTATTTCCAAGGCGGAACGAGTTGACTTCGCTCATATTCTATTTTGGCTTCAGACGAGGCCTTCAAGGCCTTCTCAAACCATTCAATAGCTTTAACAAATTCCCCCATCCTCCAGCTAGATATTCCAATAATGGAATACAACATTCTCCGACCAACATTATCCCCAATTCGCTCAACAATGAGCAAAGAGTCCTGAAAAAGTTTCGTGGCTTTTCTCAATTGTGACATATCCCAATAAATAGCACCCATATTAACCAATGCAACAATTAAATCATCAGAGTCAGCTTCAGTCTTGACAAGTTCGTAAGCCTTTTTAGAGTAAACTAGAGCTTTTTGAAGTTGGCGCTTGGCTTGATAATTTTGCCCTAGTTGACTTAATGTTTTGAAGTCGTTGGATTCGTCCGAATTCTGCTGCAATTTTTTGACTTTCTTCGCTTTTTTAAGCAAGAAATTGGCTAAGGTGAAAAACGTAGTAACCACAAGCCATTGATATTAAGTGGTATGGATGGAAAGGTTTGAACCTTAATTCATAGAGCAGGGTTCACAAGATCAGTTCATGTGTTATTTTTTTATCAATAGTACTAATAAAGCTATGGCAATAACTGTCAGAACAATGTTTAACGATTGAAGTACAAATCCGCAGATAAAGAAGAATCCTAAAACTGTCCAAAGCCATGCTAAAACCCTGTCCCAGTCCATAATATCACTTTTTGGGCTTACGATTAGTTTTAAAGCAGAAACGGTTTATTTTTTCATTGGTCCTAATTCAATAATAATTCGTGACTTTCCATAACCACCTTCAGCATCATCTTTTTCAAAATAAACTGGGAATGTTCCCTCGCCAAACCCAGTCGAAACTTTTAGAAAATCTTCCATCTGCAATATAAGAGATGGGTCAACTATTGCAATTTCGCCACTATCTACTTGAACAGTTCCTACTAGTTCTCTTTCACTCATGTTCACTACTCCTCTTTTTATTTTAAGCCAGTGACAAAGCTCCCTTCTTTTCTTAATTTTCGACGCGCAAAATAATACTATAGTGTTTGTGTGTTTTGCGATGCTTATATCAGAAGAGTCGATGATGGATGTCTTCGATAAGGTTGCAAAGCAGGGTTAACTTTTTTTACTATTGATTTTTATCAAAAAAGGTAGAGAAAAAACCTGTAAACCTTTGTGTTTAAATGGTCGGGACGAGAGGATTTGAACCTCCGACCACTCGACCCCCAGCCGAGTGCGCTACCAGACTGCGCCACGTCCCGTTATTTCTACGCAATAAAAAAATGAGCTTGTTCCTTGCGGCTTGTTCCTTGCGGCTTGTTATTTTCTGTGTGGTATTTGTCATTCAGATAACTGACTTCCGAGTAGATTTTTACAAAAATAGAGGATATTGCAGAGGAAGTCAATATACCCTGTTTTAACGTCTTACTATAAATCCAAACACATTGGATGATGTAATATTCTATGGTAGAATTTATGTAATTCCATGAAAGAAGTAAAATATTTCTCTAAATATTTATAGGGTATCAGAAATATGGAAGTTGTGAAGTTAGCTGATGTTGTTGAGTTCAACCCTGAAAAACTGAAGAAAGTAAGTCTTTTTGATACGGATAATTTCTTTTGTGACATATACTGTTTAGAACCGGCTCAATCACAGAAAGTTCATTCACATGGCGACTCTGATAAAGTTTACTACGTTCTCAAGGGTAGTGGGAAGGTGACGGTTGGATCCGAGGAAAAAGTGCTTGGCCCTGACGAAATTACGATTGCTCCGGCTGGAGAAGATCACGGAGTGGTCAATCATACACAGGATAAATTGGTGATGCTGGTCTTTATGGCGCCTAAGCCTTAAAGGTTTTTCATTTTTTTTAAACATTTCTGCTTTAAGCGGATAATTAAATAAGATTATGGTTTATCTGGTCTTTCCTTCATCATGGCATCCGTCTCAGCCTTATCTGAGCCTGCCGAGTCTAAAAGGGTACCTGCATATGCATGGTATCCAGGACGTAAAACAAAGAGACTTGGCTATCGAGCTTCTTGATCACCTGTGTACCTGGGAAAGAACAAAACCACTTTACGAGCGTATCATTCGAGAGTTGAATGAATTAGGTGAGAAGCCTCGTCACTCCCAGTTTGAACGAGAAAAATATGCCAAACTGCGAGAGGCGGAACAAGCTATTCCCGCTCTCATGTATGAGATTGATGCGGCGAAGGACTCGCTTCGCTGTGAGGATTTTTACAACCTCGACCGTTACATGGAAAGCCTTAAGATCATTGATGTGTGGCTCGACAGTATCCTTGCACCTTATTTTCCGTCTCAGTTAACCGTTATCGGAAGTCAGATGCGTTACTCGCCTTACTCAACGAAAGAGGTTTTCGAGTCTTTCACTAATCCGAATGAGAATTTTTTCTACGATATTTACAAAGAGCATTACCTACCTTCGATCCTGAAAGAAGATATCGATATTCTTGGTATATCGATTACTTCGGTGGAACAGATTATTCCTGGACTCACTTTGGCACATTTGGTCAAACAGGCCGCCCCTTATATCCATATTACTGCTGGCGGCAGCGTGTTTACTAAGTTGGTAGATCGAATGGAGCGAGATGGATCGCCTGCATTTCAGTTCTTAGATAGTATGATCGTTCACGAAGGTGAGACTCCAATGCTAAAACTAGTTGAAGAGGTTAGAGGTGGTGGCGATCTTTCAAAGGTTCCAAATTTGGTTTGGGAAGATAAGGGAAAGGTAAGGGTGAATCGTCCTTTTGCAAAAGAGGAACTAAATAAACTACCGACACCAGACTTTGACGGCATGCCCCTAGATTTGTATCTTTCGCCGGAGCGTGTATTACCTATTATGGGTTCCCGCGGTTGTTATTGGGAAAGGTGTGCCTTTTGCTCAATTCCTTTTGACCATATGGATTTTCATGTTAGGTATGCTGAAAATGTTGTTGCCGATGTGAAAAACCTGAAAGAAAAGTATAATTGTAATTATTACTTCTTCACTGATGAAGCACTTCCAATTAATTTTATGCGGACTTTTGCTAATAAAATTATTGAGGCAGACCTTGAAATCAAATGGACAGGAGAGTTGAAGTTCGAAAAGAGTTTGCTTACGGAAAATAGAATGGAGCTCTTGTATGAATCAGGATGTCGAAAGTTGATATTCGGCCTTGAGTCCTACAATCAGCGTGTGTTGGACTCCATGAAGAAAGGTGTTGAACTTGAGGTTATAGATAGAATTGTTGAGGAGTGCGTACGTATTGGTATTGGTATGCACTTCTACCTCATCACCGGATTCCCCACAGAGACACCAGCGGAAGCTCGGGAGTCAGTTGATTTTGTTATTAACAACCAACGTATACTCGATTCGCCAGGATTTTCCTGCATCATTTCCCAGTTTGATTTGGAAAAAGGCACTCCACTTGAAAATAACCCCTCTGAATGGGGAATAACAGAACTTTATACTCCACCAGACCACGATCTAAGCCTCGGCTATTCCTACAAGATTGATACTGGGATGGACTCTGACGAAGCCGAAGTGCTTTACCGTGAGTTACAGGAAAAAATAAATGAAAAAGTGAGTACTTTTCCTGATAACTACTCACTATCCGATGGACTCCTCTACCTGGGTCACCCTCAAGAAGAACTCACCACCAGTTGACCTCAATATTGTGTTGGCGAACCAAACCAATTGGTTGATTAGATTTTCATTAAATCTTATTATTCAATAATTTAAGTAGAATTTGGCTCTTTTTTAGGCCAGATCATGCAACATTCGCAAACCTAGAATTGTATGGTGGTGAAACAAAATGTTTAATTTTATAATCATAAAACTAATGATTTTTTTCTAAATTGACGCAAAGTTTTATGAAGATTCGAATTGCCATTGCCACCTCCAACGGTTTGGATCTGAAGATCCAAACCGTGGCAATGCAAGACGAAAAAATTTTGTAAGGATATTATAAAATGCGAATCACTGATGATTATCAAGATTATCGTTTTACTTCTTCAATCAAAGGACGACATCACTTGGTACCAAGAAAACACCGGATCGAAAAAATCCGTGAAGAAGAGTTCGGAGAAGAACTTGAGGAAGCTATGCACCAACAAAACCCGAACTTGAGAAGAAAAGTTCACTCCACCAAAGTTTATAGGTAATCGTACTAGCTTAACTTAATCCTCTCCTATCACTAAGAGAAACTCGCCGCAAGTTGACCGAACCCGATTGACTGGATTGACCAAAAGTAAAAACTTTTTAAATTTATTTGGAAGAAAATTAGCCCAGTGTCCAGAGCATTATTTTGAATAAGATGGCTGCTAAAAGAGCGGTGAATGGAACCGTGGCTAGCCAGGACATTACAATCTCTTTGACGATTCCAAGATTTAGTGTTGGTAGGCCCCGAGCCAGTCCCACTCCGATGACGGAACCCACCAGGGTATGAGTAGTAGAAACCGGCAATCCCATCTTAGAACAGACCAGCACTACTGTAGCACCGGCAAAAGTAGCACAAAAACCACGCGAAGGAGTGATCTCAGTAATCTTTTTTCCTATCGTTTCCATCACGCGTCTTCCCCAAATCAAAAGTCCCAACACGATAAATGCACCACCCAAGGCGAGAATCCAGGTTGGCATTGCTACTTTCATTGCTACGGTTCCACTATTTAGAATTGATACGACCGCGGCAAGAGGACCTACAGCGTTTGCAACATCGTTGGATCCATGGGCAAAAGCGATGTAAAAAGCAGTTGTGATCTGAAGGTACTTGAAAATATTTTCTGTTGCTTCTAGCTGTTTGTGAATTTCTTTTTTTGGAACATCCGGGATTTTTTTAGCGAGAGGTTTGGAAATAAAAAAACCTACGACACCTACAATGACGGAAAAAAACATTGCTTCAGGATAAGAAAAGTCAAGATGCAGATTTTTTAATCCCTTATAGAACATTGCATTGGCAAGGATTACGCAAACCAGAAAAATCATGTAGGGTAATATTCTCTTGGCGTATAAGAGTGGATTGCGTCTTCTAAAAACTTGATTGGTGAGAAACCGGAACAAAAGAAAAGCGACCAAACCTCCCATCACAGGGGAGACGATCCAGCTCATCACAACACTCCAGACCTTAACCCAATTGATGGCGTCCATTCCTCCCGCCATAACACCGAATCCAACTACCGCTCCAACGATAGAATGAGTGGTTGAAACAGGCCAACCAAGATAGCTGGCAATATTAAGCCATAAGGCCGCTGCAATTAAGGCGGCAATCATTCCGTATACAAGGTGAAGGGGTGCATCCGAGAAAATTGTGGGATCAAGCATTCCCTTCCGAATCGTATCGGACACATGTCCGCCAACAAAAAAGGCGCCGGCAAATTCAGCGACCGCAGCAACATAAATAGCCTGCTTGAAGGTGAGTGACCCCGAGCCAACGCTTGTGCCCATTGCATTAGCAACATCGTTTGCGCCAATGTTGCATGCCATGTAGATACAGGCAGTTGTAGCGAAGACCATCAGGAAAGTGCTTAAATCCAATATGACCTCTGAGTCAATTTATGAGTGATTAGAATATTCAATAAGTTTAATTAACGGGAAAGAAATATTTGAAGAGTTTTTCCGATTTTTTCAGACTGATCAGCTACGCCTCCAAGCTTTTTAATTAGCTCGTTTAGTAAAAATAAGTCAGCGGCACTGAGATCATTTAAAGAGAATAACTTTTGGGCTAGCAAAAACTGTTTTTTATCTGCTTTGTATTCAGCCGCCCCTAAACTTGAAGCCATTTTTTCTACTTTTTCGGCCTCGGCCCCGCCAAAAGAGGCTTCTAGCAGGTCTTCTAGTTCGCGAATTATGCCGCATGCGTCATTCGCCAAAGCGACAGTATGCGTAACTAAGTCCATCAAAGGTTCATAAAGCTCCTCCGGGATATCGATATTTTTTATGCGCATAAGGACGGCCAAATCTTCTACTGCGTCGGCGATATCATCCTGAGCTGACAAGAGACCCATGAAATCTCTTTTATCTACCGGTAGAAAAATGCTTTGAGGTAAATGTTGCCGAATATCGCTTTTGATTTGGTCTGCTTTGTGTTCAAGCTCTGATATGTTTTTCGCAATCTCCTCAACTTTTTCGTAGTCTTTAGACTGATAGGCTTTGAATAAGGGGGTAATCAGGTGGACACATTCATTGACGCTGTCAATATGACTCACCAACGGCTTAAACGGAGACTTCGCAAACATTGAAAGTATGGTACGCATATACTTTTAACCTCTCTAAAAAACATCAAATTCTTGATGCTACTATAATACGTTTTATTAAAGTTTTTCTAGAGAAAAGTTAAATTTTTCCCTTTAGTAAAAAACGTAAAAATTAAGCTTTAAAACGTAAACTTCAAATCCAGTTGATGTTGTCCAGGGACATCTAATTTCCCCCCATTGATATCCCCACGTTCGTTTTCGGTGTTAAAAAAGGTGTAACCGAGTTGCATGCCTTTTCGAATAGCATATTTCGCTCTCAGTTCGATACCTTTGGCATTGGTTCCACCCTGATGAAAATCAGAGTCGGTTAAAGCATAAAACACCGCATCTTGCTGGACAAGCCTGTAAAGGGTCTTAATTTGCCATTGTCCAGTCTTCTTAACCTTCTTATCGCCAAACTTGAAACCCAATTGCCAAGCAGTGTCTAGATCTTGGGCTATCGTGTTATTTCCTGCAGGAGCATCAGCATCGGTATTAACGGCATACTCATAAAAAAGGCTGCCATGCTTGCTACCTAAGGGAGAAGACCAATCAGCCATAAAATCAAATATCTGTATGTTTGTAGTATTGACATTGGTTCCTGTAACTTGACTGTTCCTCTGTCCATCACCGCTACCTAGTTGTTTAGTAACAGCACTTCCTGAGTCAGTTAGATGATTATAGTCGTACCACGCTATAGCAAACTTAAATTTTCCGGCTTTAGTTTTTTGATGGAGTTGGGCTTGCCATGCCAAAAGCACAACGTCGTCAGAGTCAACAGTAGTATTACGATCTGTTTCCTCGACTATGTACTGACCTGCAACAAACTGTAAGGTAGTGTCTCCAGATTTCTTTTGGTAGATTTCGGAGAGTCCTTCAGGATTTACATCGCCGTCCCAGACTACTTCTGATCTCATGAATGGATTTTTTACTTTTCCTCCCTGTACGGTTAAACCATCCATAAACTCCCAAGAGCCGTAGGCCAAGTTAAGAGAAATAGCTTCATTCCCAAAGGTCCCATCCAGGGTCGTATTACCAGAAGTGGATGCATCATCACCACCAGTAGAAAGTCTGAAAACGAAGTCTAGATCTTCATAGACATGCGCCCTGGCTCCAAATCTAAAACGAATTCTTGGTCGGTCTGTATCCAAATGACCATCTGCATCATTGGCAGTTGAGTTATCACTAGCTCGATCTACCCTTTCGTAACGCAGTCTCATACCACCAAACCAACTTATTCTTTCAAGAGATTCAAGTAGCTTATCATGAGAGTTTACTCTTTCTATTAAAGCTTTCCGCGCGAGATCTTCCTTCGTCATTGCGCTTGCCGTTCCTGCCAAGGCAAGTATAAATACCCCCAAAATAAAACCAGTGATAATTTTTTTAGCTATCCAAACTTGATCCACTGTATGTATCTTTGCTCCTCAATTTATTTTATGTTAACAAAAATCGACACTATCTTTTATAAAGAAATAATATAGTAGTAAAAATAGAAATTTAAAAAAGAAGTAAGATCCCAATTGGGACTGCAAAGCTTAAGGTGAAGAGAATAAAGTTGAAGATTTGAAGATAAAGAAATTTTTCCAAAATGGGTGCTGTTACCATTTCCACTCCCACCCTTCTCACCGCATGCTCGATATCGGATGATGTGATAGCGCTTTCTTTTTTTGATAGCTCTTCTACTACGTTATCTAGAAAAAAGAATTTGATTACTTTGAGTATAGTCCCAAACAAGATGCGAGATAAAAAAGCGGTGATTCCTCTTTTGAGTTTTAATTGCTCCAGAAAGTTTTTTCCTATTCCATCGAAAGTATCTTCGAGTTGATTGCGAGGAATGTTCTTGTTGAATCGAGGAATTTTTTCAACCACCCCATGAGTCAATAAGTCGAGCAGGTCATGCAACCCGGCTAGTGCTTCTGTAATTTTTTTACTGGAGGTCTGGATTATACAGGCGATCAATCCATAGAGAACACCAAACCCGGTATACCAACCGAAAGACAAAACCAGAGCTGTTGACACAATCCAGGTGCTCCATTCCAATTCCTCCATAACAAAATGATCCATTGTGAAAAGTCCGGTTAGTCCTAGGATAAATCCAATCAACCCGAATAGGAGTAGCTTTTTGAAAGTTCCAACTAGAAGATCAGCAAAAAAATTGCTCCAATAGCTGATAATTTCTTCTTTTTTCATCGAATAAATTTTTTAAAGAATTTAAAAAAGATATGACTGGGTTAGGAGTTTACCTTGATTTGAAGTATCAGGTCGCCCCGTTTTTTATCTTTAGAGTGTCCTTTGCCTTTGATTCTTAATTTTCCACCATTGGGAAATTTTTCAGGGATGCGGATCATCAACTGTTCAGGAGTCCCGTCTATTTCATATGAAATTTTTTTATTAGTTCCTACGAGTGCTTCTTTATGAGGTATGGTCATAGCTAGATTATAATCAAGAGAGTTTTGGCTATTTGTCCCCTTGTTGAAAACTCCTTTTACGGATTCAAGAATGTCGGGCTTTTTAATATTTGGTTGATCTTTAAGGTTTCCTGCTGATTTTGCATCGTGCATTTTTTTTAATGCGAAAAGAGATGTGCCAACCATATACGCTATCCGAAGGCCTTGTCCCACCCGTCCAATCGGGCCTGGGATCATTCCGAGGACTCGAACAATTCCTCCGAGTGCACCGCCCATCAGTGTGGTTTGAAAAAAAGAGTTCCCTGATCGAAACCCAGACTTTGAAAACTCACGATTCAATTCCTCAAATACATCCTTACCAAATCCTTTGCGAAACATCTCTTCGAAAATATCTTGTTGTGTATATCGAAATTGAGAGTATTCGTTAGTTCGACCTGCCAAATGATCAGCTCGAAACCGGTCATATTCTTTTCGTTTTAGGGGATCTATCAGGACGCCATAAGCTTCGGTAATTTGCTTGAATTTTTCCTCACTATTTGGGGCGTTTTTGTTGTGGTCGGGATGATGTTCAAGGGCTAGCTTACGATAGGACTTTTTTATTTCAGTATCAGTTGAATTTTCGGCGACACCCAGTATTTTGTAGTAATCTTTAAATTCTCGAAATCTAGTTCTCATGAGGCGATTGAATTTTAAAAACGGAACAGTTTTTACATCCCTAGTTGTTGAGGGTATGTTGCTTCGGCCCGCTTTGGTCCCTTCAATGCAATTATGTTGTTGCTACTAGATAATTCAAACGTCTTGTCCGTATGCAGGCGTTGTTCCATATTTTCAAAGTGGACGAGTACTGGCGCCGGTTCAACGGTTTTGTCGGGAACAGATGGTGTAATAATGAAATCCTCAGAACTTAGTACATCCCTATATTTTCTTTTCATATTCATCTTATAGGCGTTGTAACCTTGGATAACTTCAGCTCCTGAATAAGGATCCTTGTTTACTACCTTATAATTGTCAGGTATGTAAACATTGGCAAAATAATCCGGTCCTAAAGAATGGTGAACAGTTGTTTTCATGGTAAGCAGGTGCACCGATTGGCTTGCAGGTACCAACTTCATTTCAACAAAGTAAGAACGATCGTGAAAATTAAGGTTCTCTAAAAAAACTATCCCGTAAAGGGCGCTAAATTTAAACTGTAGAAAAATTCCAAGAAAAACCCAGCCTACAACTTTAAAATATTTTTTCATTTGCAAGAATTATCCAATTCGATTTTTGTCCGATGATTGAAAATTGTCAGATGGGAACAAGAGCAAGTAGTTTCTATGACTACTTGAATGTAAAATAATTTTCTATAAAGATATACACATTATTGTATAAATATACCTAAATTTCAACATGCGGAATGGTGCTCAATATGTACCTTTGCTTCTCTTGTAGCCTTAAAGAAATTAGGTGGATATCTAACCGTTAATATTTTACTCCGGGTCCAGAGTTTTAGAGTATGATTGCTGAATCACTACCTATACGTGTCGAGCTTATGACTACATCCTGTTTAGATGAAGTTGGTTTAAGTGAAGGTTGGAAAGCCAAGCTTTATCTAAAATTTATCGAAGAAAATAATAAAACAGTATTAAAGAAGCGTTCACACCAGGGACCACTGCAGGTACAGAAAGCATTTTACCCAGAGACAGGTGGTGCATGTCATGTCTATATTTTGCATCCACCGGGAGGGGTGGTCGGCGGTGATAGCTTTGATGTAAAAATTGAGGTGGACCCGAACGCAAAAGTTTTGGTAACCACTCCCGCTGCAGGTAAATTTTATAGAAGTGGCGGAGACGAAGCATATCAACAGCAGACAATTACGGTAGCTGATCATGGAGTGTTAGAGTGGTTTCCATCTGAAAATATTTTTTTCCCCGGTGCCAAGGTAAAACTTGAAACGAGAGTTGATTTATCAAAGGAAAGTCATTTTATCGGTTGGGATATTCTGTGTTTGGGCAGACCTGCGATTGGAGAGACTTTTTCTCAAGGTCAATTGACCCAGAAGTTAGAAATCTTTCAAAATGGGCGACTGATTCGTTTGGATAGGCTTGTTGTCAGGGAGAATGACGCGATCCTGGATGCAAAATGGGGCCTGGGAGGAAAGCCGATTGTGGGGAGTTTTTTTTGCCTCACTCCAAGAAAAAATCTCGTTGATTTGTTAAGACAAAACATTGGTTCACCGGAAAATGGTGATTTGTTTTCAGTAACTTTTCTGGATGATATTATTCTTTGCCGATATTTGGGAAATAGTGTAGAACATGTGAAACGGCACTTTATAAAAGCTTGGCAATTACTGCGCTTGGCTTTGCGGGACCACGAAGCTGTTATTCCGCGTGTATGGAACACATGACTTGGATCAACCCATTTCATACTTGTTGTTAGATGTTAGTTTTGGCCTGCATAATTAGGATAGAAAATGGAACTCTCGCCTCGAGAAAAAGATAAATTACTTATTTTTACATCTGGTTTGCTGGCAGAAAGACGATTATCGCGTGGAATCAAGCTGAATTATCCCGAAGCGGTGGCATATATATCGGCTGCGATTTTGGAAGGAGCCCGTGAAGGAAAAAGTGTTGCCGATCTTATGAGTCATGGAACCCAGTTGCTCAAACGGGAAGACGTTATGGATGGTATTCCTGAAATGATCCATGAGGTGCAGGTCGAGGCAACATTTCCGGATGGGACAAAACTGGTTACGGTTCACAACCCAATAGTGTAAAGGACAAAGACATGATTCCTGGAGAATATGCGATTCAAAAGGGCGAGTTGGTCTTAAATGAAGGACGCAAAAAGATTACGTTATCAGTGGCAAACTTGGGAGATCGACCGGTTCAAGTTGGTTCGCACTATCATTTTCATGAAACCAACGCTGCATTGGAGTTTGATCGCGAGGCGTCTTGCGGTTTTCGATTGAATATCCCAGCAGGAACGGCGGTTCGTTTTGAACCGGGGCAAACTCGAGAGGTGGAGTTAGTTGCCTATGCGGGTTCCAGGCATGTTTACGGGTTCAACGCAAAAATTATGGGCCCACTGGAGAAAAAGTCATGAGTACTATTGACCGTCGCGCTTATGCAGATATGTTCGGCCCTACAGTAGGCGACCGTGTAAGATTGGGTGACACGGAACTCTGGATAGAAGTAGAAGAAGATAAAACGATATACGGTGAAGAAGTGAAGTTTGGCGGCGGTAAAGTCATTCGAGATGGTATGGGGCAAAGTCAACGGGTTTCAAAAGATGCCGTCGACGTGGTCATCACTAACGCCTTGATTTTGGATCACTGGGGCATTGTCAAGGCGGATATTGGGATAAAAGAGGGTCGTATTGTCGCTGTTGGTAAAGCCGGTAACCCTGATATTCAGTCAGGTGTAGATATCATCATTGGCCCTTCTACAGAAGCCATTGCTGGTGAAGGATTGATTGCGACAGCCGGAGGTATTGATGCTCATATTCATTTTATTTGCCCACAGCAAATTGATGATGCCTTAATGTCTGGTATCACAACTATGATTGGTGGCGGAACGGGACCAGCCGCCGGTACCAATGCAACCACATGTACGCCGGGCCCCTGGAATATTCAACGCATGTATCAGGCAGTAGAAGAACTTCCGATAAACTTTGGTTTTCTTGGTAAAGGGAATGCTAGTTTACCGCTGGCTCTGGAAGAACAAGTCCGGGCTGGTGCTATGGGTTTGAAACTGCATGAAGACTGGGGGACGACACCGGCAGCTATTGATAACTGTTTGAGTGTGGCTGAAAAATTTGATATTCAAGTAGCTATTCATACCGATACGCTGAATGAATCCGGTTTTGTCGAAAATACGATTGCCGCTTTTAAAAATCGAACCATTCATACCTATCATACAGAAGGTGCGGGTGGTGGGCATGCTCCCGATATAATCAAGGCCTGTGGGGAAGCAAACGTTTTGCCTTCCTCTACTAATCCTACCCGCCCCTTTACGGTCAACACGGTCGACGAGCATTTGGACATGCTGATGGTTTGCCATCACCTTGACTCAAAAATCCCTGAGGATGTTGCTTTTGCCGAATCAAGGATTCGAAGGGAAACTATCGCGGCGGAAGACATACTGCATGACCTTGGGGCATTTAGTATGATCGCGTCAGACTCGCAGGCGATGGGTCGAATTGGAGAGGTGATAACCAGAACCTGGCAAACTGCGCATAAGATGAAAGTGCAGCGGGGCGCGCTGAAGCCAGACCCTGATCGCCATGATAATTTTCGCGCCAAACGTTATGTGGCAAAGTATACGATCAATCCAGCGATATCTCACGGGATTGCTCATGAAGTGGGGTCGATTGAGTCAGGTAAGCTTGCGGACATCGTACTTTGGAAACCAGCTTTTTTTGGGGCAAAGCCTGCGATGATGATCAAGGGTGGGATGATTGTGGCGGCACCGATGGGTGACCCTAATGCCTCTATTCCTACTCCGCAGCCCGTTCATTACCGACCAATGTTTGGTGCCTTGGGCGGTGCCCGCAGTGAAACCTGTGTGAGTTTTGTTTCTCAAGCTGCTTGCGATGATGGCATCGGACAAAAACTGAAGTTGAATAAGAAAATCATTGGAGTTAAGAATACTCGTCAAATCAGAAAAAAAGATTTGATACACAATGACTACCAACCGAAGATGGAAGTGGATTCCCAAACCTACGAAGTCCGTGCGGATGGTGAGTTGTTGACGTGTGAACCTGCGGAAGTCTTGCCTTTAGCGCAGCGCTATTTTCTTTTTTGATAAAAGTTTCTTCTCATATTTTTGCTGTTTTGGAAATGACCCATGTTGGAAATCACAGAGCGCATTGAGGGTTACACGGGAACTTATTCTACTTCTCTAACCCTGCCATTTGATCAGAGACAAAAAAGCCGCCTACGAGTTACCCTTGATAATGGGAGTGAAGCTGCTCTCATTTTAAATAGAGGTGTTGTCCTACGTCATGGAGATTTGTTGCGTAGCGCATGCGGCAAAGTTATCGAAGTACGTGCGTCTTTAGAATCTGTTTCCTTAGTTCGTGAACCGAATTCTCATTTGTTGTCTCGTGCCTGTTACCATTTAGGAAACCGTCATGTACCTCTGCAAATCGGAGACGGTTCACTTTGTTATCTTCATGACCATGTCTTGGACGATATGGTGCGCTCCCTAGGATTGGTGGTTGAACACCAGGAGGCTTCTTTTGAGCCAGAGTCTGGGGCTTATCAAAATGATGGAAACCATCATCATACCCATGAGCACTAACAACTTCCCGTCCCACTTGCAGAATCCCAGTTTATTAAAGTTAATGCGTCTTACTAGCCCGTCACTTCCTATTGGTGGGTACTCGTATTCACAGGGATTGGAGTTTGCTATATCATCTGGATGGGTACATGATGCATCCACAGCATCAGATTGGATTCAAGGACTGTTAACAAACTCATTGATTAATTTAGACCTACCTGTACTGAAAAATCTGTATGAGGCCTGGGAGGAACCTGGTACGGATAGAGTTCGTTATTGGAATAATTTTTTATCGGCAAATAGAGATGCTTTTGAACTTCAAGAAGAAGACCGACAATTAGGAAAAGCCTTGGCGCGTCTCTTGGTTGACTTGGACTTGGAAGAAGCGAAGCCTTTCTTGAATCCTCCCTATGGAGGATTCCTTACTTTATATGCTTTAGCATCCGTAAGGTGGCATATTTCTTTAAACGATGCGGCACACGGTTTTTTGTGGATGTGGGCGGAAAATAAAGTTTTATGTGCCGTGAAATTAATACCGTTAGGGCAAACCGATGGACAAAAAATTTTATCAGCGGTTATTGAAACCATTTCTCATGTGATTATGCGGGGGTTAGATTTACCTGATGAGGATATTGGGTATACTACTCCCGCGCAGGGAATAGCAAGCGCCCTGCATGAAACTCAGTACACAAGATTATTTCGTTCGTAGACAATAAAAGTATTTAAAAGTATGAGCAAAAAACAAGTTTTGAGGGTTGGGGTAGGGGGTCCGGTGGGCTCTGGAAAAACCGCATTGATTAATGAGCTTTGTAAACAATTACGCGAAAAATTTGAAATCGCAGTAGTGACCAATGATATCTACACGAAAGAGGATGCTCAGTTTTTAATCAAACACAAGGCCTTGGAAGAGGATCGTATTCTGGGTGTAGAGACGGGAGGATGTCCACATACGGCGATTCGCGAAGACGCTTCGATGAACCTTTCTGCTGTGGATGAGTTAAGTGTTCGTTTCCCCAACCTGGATTTGATTATAGTTGAGAGTGGCGGCGATAACCTTGCAGCTACATTTAGCCCTGAACTATCAGACCTTACTATTTATGTCATCGATGTTGCAGCAGGCGACAAAATTCCCCGCAAGGGAGGTCCGGGCATCACGAAGTCTGATTTGCTGGTTATCAACAAAATTGACCTGGCTCCACATGTTGGTGCTTCTCTAGAAGTTATGGAACGCGACGCAAAAAAAATGAGAGAGGAAAGACCTTTTGTCTTCTCTAACTTAAAAAATGGCGCTGGGGCAGGAGAGGTTGTGCAGTTTATCATTGAACAGGGTTTGCTCGGTTCTTAATTTTATTTTATTGAAGGTTTTGTGAACAATGGTTTTGAATGTAAACTTTTTAAAAGTGGTAGTGGTTTTTATTTTTTTTAGCCCATCTGTTTTTGGGATTGCGGAGGGGGCTGGATCGAAAAAAAGTAAAGTTAAAATTACATTTCGATCTCAATTTTATGAGAGCTCTCCCCTTATCAATCTAAAATTAAATCACCCGATCAAAATTTCACAGGCAGAAATTATCAATCATATGGTTTCGCTAAAATTCAAGGGTACCTTTATCGGGAATAAAGAAGAGCCTGTTTTTTCCGTTTCCGAGATTCAAACATTAGCCCCGATTCTTTTCAAGGCATTTGGAGGGGTGAGCCCTGAAAAAATTATTCGGATTCAACTAAAGAGCCTAGGTGGCATCACATCTGGGGATATTTTTTCTTTTAAAAAATATTTAAACTGGCGTTTCGATTCAATTCGGGGTGAAACGTTTCTACAGGAAAATAATGTTCGTAGCTGGAATATTTTTTCTTGGAAAATGATACCCAAGAATGATCAACTTTACTTTAAGTCAGGAATAGATAAGCGCATACAGAAAAACTGGATTATTTCAAAACTGAAGCTACCTATTTCCGGCCAGGAGAATATGGATAACCGGAGATCTTTTGATAGTCAGCAAAAAGAACCTTCAGAAAATAATATCAATCCCAAGTTAGAGGAAAAACTGGAGCACCTTAAATACCTTTACGACAAACAACTGATAAGCGAAGAAGAATATCAAAATCAGCAAAAAAAGGTTTTTGATGAGTTGTTTTGATTATATTTTATGCTGATATCTGGAATGTCTTAATTGCTAGCGGTTAATGGTAAGTGTTTATTTAAATTCAATAGTATTTTTGCGTTTTACTTGGTATCTTTTTCATTAATTGTTCAAGTTGTTTTATCCAGACCTCATGATTAGGGTTATTTATTTGCCACTCACACCCCTTCAAAAACATAGGAAAGTGCTTGGAATTCTGTTAAATCTCTCCGCATATGTCTCTTGGCTTGGTTTTAAAAATTTTCAATTAAATTGATGTGGTTTCGTCTGCCATTAAACAATTTTGAATGATGAATGCATTAGATAAAGTTTATCTTGTGTCCGATTTAGGTCTGTTTTTTTAAGCTCTTCGGATTGATATAGACAACAATATTCAGCCATAACTGATTAATTCTATGATATTATCATGACAGTATTGGTACCTGTAACGGTAGTTTGGCAGGTGATTTTTGCAGTAACTTTTATCAAATCGACCTAACCTATAGCTCCCCTCTAGTTGACAAAAACTTCCCTGCGGAAATGTTTTATGGATCTAAAAAAAATAGTTTTTGCGGCATGTTTTTTGGTTCTTATTTTGATAAGTTTCGGAGTTAAGCTCATTGAGTTTGATAATCCCTTTTCTGGATTTCATCAGTTAAGACAATTAGACAACTTGGTTGCCATAGAAAACTATTTCCTGGAAGGGATAGAATTAAAGAGACTTACAGCGTCTGGGGGTTATGTAGTCTTTGAGTTCCCGATTTACCAAGCCCTTGTTGCTTATTTGTCTTCTTCTCTTGATGATGTTTTATTCTTTGCCAGAAGCATTAACTTGGTGTTTGCATTTTTGAGTATGGTTTTAATATTTAAAATTGCAGACATCTTGTTTGATATTAAAACGGCTATTTACGCCACCCTATTTTTTGCCTTTGCTCCTCTGAACTTGTCGTATCATCGAGCCGTTATGATGGATATTTCATCTATCTTCTTTTGTCTTGCGGCAACATGGTCATTGACAGCGTATTTAAATAATAAAAATAAATTTTGGCATCTTCCTTTGTTTGTTGTTACTGGAGGTTTATCTGTCGTGACCAAAGCTTTATATTTTTTTCCGGTTGGGGCTATTGCGTTAGCTAATTTTATTAATCAATATCGGTCTCCCTTTTTTGCCAACGCAACAAATTACATAAAGAAGAATTTAGGACTTGTCTTATCCTTTATTCTTGTTGTAGCTATTATGTTTGGATGGATGTGGGTGGTGAAATCTGCAAATGGGCCTGGTGGCCAAGGGTTAATGACATTTTTAGCGGATTGGAGATTTCTATTTTCCCTCAAATATTATGCGTTACTCGTGTTTCGTTTTACCCTACTTATATTAAATCCATTTACTTTTTTTCTATTCATAATTGGAATGGTGTTAATTTGGTCACGGTATCGGAAGAAAGACTCGATCGCCCTCCCATTTTTGATCCCTTTGTACTTCATTTTTTTTGGGTATATAAACTTTCCTCATGAATACTATGCCCTCATCATGGTTCCTTACTGCTCATTAGTCGCTGGAGTTGGTGCAGCATGGTTGGAAGGAGTATTGACCACTAACAAACTCCTAAGTACGCGGGAATGGACGCTGGGAATTATATGTGTTTTTTCCTCAATTGTTTCGGTTTTAATATTTTTCTTAAACTTTCTTGTGGGTTCCCCTAACCTTGATCAGAGAACTGTGCAAATCGAGCAAGAGATGAAGTCGGTGCTTGAACCTCGTCAGTTTTCGAAAGTATATGTTAACAAGCCAAACTTTGCTCTTTTCGATTATATAAAATACAACAGGTCATTATATCTTTCCCATGCCTTGAATATGAGGTCTGAAGAAGATATTAGGGTGTATGGCCGACCTATAACTCAACATGAAATGATGTATGCCTTAAGACAATATGGTGGGATTCAATTTACCCAAGAGGGTATTCCAAAAGTAAATGTTATGCTTTTGCGGCAGGGTCACCTAAAAAACCTGAGATATGTTATGTTCTATAGATATTTTAAAGATCAAAGATCTCAGATTAAAATAAATATGTCTGGATACGAAATCTTTTATGAGTCTAGCGATTGGATAGTTTATGACCTGAATATAGGAAAGTGAGAAGAACCAAAATTTAGTCAAAGCTATTAGGTGTTATCATTAAGTGATAATGAAAAATAAAAAAACAAAAAATAAATATCTATTAATTAGAATCAAAATTGCTCTTTCTATTGTTATGAAAGGGAAGGTTTCTTTAAAAAAGATTTTTAATGCCGCGCATTGTTGGATTGCTCAAAAATTTCGTTTTGTGAAATCTTCTAAATTTCCGTTTTTGATTAACTTCGAACTGTGGAATGAGTGTAACGCTCAGTGTACATTTTGTAGAAGCGAAGATGGTGGGATATATGACCTTAACCCCGATAACTTAGGGCAGGCTTCTATTGAAAAGGGGAGAATGCCCATTAAAATGTTTAAGGAAATAATTGAACAGTCAAAGGATCATATTCTTCTTGCAGTGCCCTATGTGAATGGCGAGCCCTTGATGTATCCGGATTTATACGAAGCCCTTAAATTCGCATCAGACAGGAAGGTGGCAACATTGATTTCTACCAACGGTGAGTTGTTAACGGAACAAAATATTAAGAAACTTTTGGATTCCTCTTTGGACTTTATCAAAATCGCTATAAGTGGTTTCTCGCAAGATGTTTTTACGATTCAGCATCGTGGCTGCGATATTGAGAAGATCAAGGAGAATATGAAAAACCTGGCACGCATGAGAGA
Organism: Nitrospinaceae bacterium; assembly: GCA_023271875.1. Taxonomy (GTDB): domain Bacteria; phylum Nitrospinota; class Nitrospinia; order Nitrospinales; family VA-1; genus Nitromaritima. The sequence goes on from JALPWY010000004.1 coordinate 61,521, forward strand.
TGAAGGAGGACATAAAATATTAGTTATGATCGACTATATTTATTATGAATACAATGCGCATGAATATTCAGAGGCCCTTGAATTGGGCCGGGAGCTTGATTTTATAGTAAGTCGTAGACCAGGGAATCTACATAAGTTAGCCGAAGAGCATCCAGAATTAGCAAAAAAAGAGAAGCCACAGGATGATGTCACAAGTCTGCCGGTAAAAGATCTTTGTGAGTGGCCCTGGAAAGTTATGACTGTAAACTGGGATGGAAGTATTTATCCGTGTTGCGATTATGTTGTGTGGGGCGATCAGAAGACTGATGCAGTATTTCAGATAGGTAAAAGCAAAATAGAAGAAATCTGGAATGGATCAACAAAAATTAACAACCGGAGGGTCCACTTAACAGATGGGCGTGCAGGATATGACATTTGTTCCGAATGTACGCGCACCGGCACCGCCTTCAAATTTTAAATGGATGATCGCTAAATAGTGGTCTTGTAATTGTGTGATTTAACCTCTCCTTAAATTTCAAAAAACTCTAAAACAATCTAATGGAAAAGAAAACACATCAAATCGGCGAGCTCATTCCACCGAAAGCCATAAAAATTTCAATGGTATTTTCCTTCAGAAATGAAGAAGATGTGCTTCCTGAGTTAATTTCTCGCGTTAGAAATGTTTTAAAGTTGGAAAAGGATAAAGGCTTAGTATCAAGTCACGAGTTGATATTCATTAACGACCGTTCTACAGATCGATCAGAAGAAATTTTAATAGAACATGAAAAGGGTCATGAGGATATTAAAATTATTAATATGTCCAGAACTTTTGGGGTATCTCCTTGCGTGATGACGGGCCTAAAATATTCGACAGGTGATGCGGCAATTTATATGGATGCGGACCTTCAAGATCCCCCTGAGGTCATTTCCGAAATACTTGAAGTATGGAAAGAAGGGAAAAATGTTGATGTTGTTCATACGGTCAGAACATTTCGTGCTGGAGAGCCTTTTATTAAGCTGCAAATTGCAAAACTTGGATACTGGATTCTTCGCAAAACAGCCAGTATTAACCTTATAGCTGAGGCGGGTGATTTTAAATTTTTGTCTCGTCGGGTAATCAATCATCTAAACCAACTCGGTGAATATAATCCGTTTATGCGTGGAATGGTGGCCTGGGTAGGATTCAACCAGCAAAAGGTTAATTATAAACGCGAAAGTCGTTTTGCAGGGGATACCAAGTTCCCTATTTTTAGCCGTAAGGTGATTAATAATTTTTTTAGTTCTGCTTTAATTTCTTTTTCAAACGTCCCATTGCAATGGACATCTATGATTGGATTAGGGGGTCTTGGAATATCAACGTTTGTGTTTCTTTTGTTGATATTTCAGAAAATTTCAGGGATGACCCCTCCAGATTGGCTGCTGATCATAACCGCCATTTTTTTTGTTGGGAGTATTCAACTAATTGGTATTGGTATTTTAGGCTTGTATGTTCAATCTATTTATATCGCGAGCAAAAACCGACCCAATTATATTATAGAAAGTGTGTTTGGTTTTAGTGAAGAGGAATTAGAGCATATTCGAAAAAAACCAACAGGCCGATAAGCTGCCAATAATTAATAGACTTGGTCGAGGCTGAACAAGTAATTTCTTTATTGGCATTGTAGGGTACCGTACTGAGATTCTATGGTTTACTTTTTTGCCATTTTTAAAAACCAGTTCCATGTTAACTGAAGCCCTGTATCCAAAGAAGTTTGAGCTTTCCATCCTAGTGCAGAGACTTTGCTGCTATTTAGTAAACGGCGTGGATTGCCATCTGGGCGGCTTGTGTCGTAAACTAGTTCTCCGCGGTATCCGCTGATCTTTCTAATCTTTTGGGCTAATTGCAAAATGGATGTTTCCTGCCCAACACCAACATTGATAACTTCGGGTTCGTTATATTTTTTCAATAAAAATAAGCATGCATCCGCCAAGTCATCCACATAAAAAAATTCACGCTTGGGTTTTCCTGTTCCCCAAAGAATAACCTTTCTGGAATTTTTCAAGCATGCTTGATGAAATCTTTTGATTAGAGTTGGAAGGACATGAGCATTTTCGTCAAAATGATCATTTATCCCATAAACATTTGCAGGAATAATAGAGATAAATTTAGCCCCATATTGCCTATGGTAGGCTTGACACATTTTAATACCTGCCAATTTGGCAATGGCATAAGGCTCATTTGTCGGCTCAAGAGACCCTGTCAGCAAAGACTCCTCTTTCATCGGTTGTGAACACTTTTTTGGGTATGCACATGAACTGCCTAAATAAAGCAGCTTTTTAACGCGATACTTCCATGACAAATCAATTACATTGTTTTGAATCGTTAAGTTTTCAAAAATAAATTCAGCCGGATAGGTATCATTCGCTTGAATGGACCCAACCTTGGCGGCTGCTAAAATAACATACTCAGGCTGTTCTTTGGAAAAGAAACTTTCGGTCCTTTTCCTATCTTTCAAATCCAGACTTTTATGAGTTCGTGTGATAATCCGCGCATAACCCATAAGTCTTAATTTTCGAATAATGGCAGAGCCTATCAGGCCGGTGTGTCCCGCTATGAAAATTTTTGAACTTTTGTTCATTCGCAAAACATTTAAAGTTTATCAGAAGAAGAGGATATAAATTAAAAACAGTTTAAATGATCTTGTTGAGGATATCACAAAGAGTTCTGATTTTTTCTTCGGGTAGGTCGGGATAGTTTCCTATATAAAATCCAAAAAAATGAACATGCTCCACCACCGGATATTTTTTAAATTCGTTTTCATTTACCATATCTCGAAGGTAAGGTTGTCTCAACTGGTTTCCACCTCCTGCGCTCCCACGTCTGAACTCTACACCATGCGCTTTTAATTCGGCCATCACTCTATTGCAAAACTCAAGATCGGGTTTTTTTAAAATTAAATTAAATGCATAATTGCAAGATCCATCAAGATTGAATTTTGTCTGATACTTTTCAGGATCCAATAATTCAAGAAAAAGTTTAAAGTTCTTTCGACGTTTCTCGTTGTTAGCGTCGAGTCGTTTCAATTGGTTTCTACCTAAGACCGCACCCAGTTCTGTGTTTCGCATATTAAAAGCAGGGAAAGCAAAAATAAATTCGGGGTTTAGCTCCGGGTTGTCATTTTTGTAAGAATTCTTTGTCTCATCATTAGTTACTTCTCTCACCATGCCATGTGAACGAAGCATGCGGCAAATCTGATAAACCTCCTCGCTATCCGTGCAAACCATTCCACCCTCAATCGTAGTCATGTGATGGGCATAATAAAAAGAGAAATTGGAAACCCACCCGAATGAACCTACTTTCTTATTATTAAACTCTGCACCATGTGACTCGCAAACATCTTCAATTAAGGGAATATTTCTTTCTGTTAAGGTGGAAAGAAGTCGATCGGTTAAACCATTGAACCCCTGCGCGTGAGTAAGAAAAACAGCTTTTGTATTTTCAGTTAATTTAGCAATAACCTGTTCATCATTCATGCTCAATGTTTTTGGGTTGATATCCACAAATACAGGATTATAACCACAAAATAAAACAGAGGAGATATCAGAAACCCAAGTCAAAGGTGGAACAATAATTTCTCCACCAGAGCCAGTAACTTGTTTTAAAGCAGCAAGCGAAATTAAGTTTGCCGATGATCCAGAATTTACAAATATGCTGTATTTAACCCCCACCCATTCTGACCATTCCCTTTCAAATTCGCTCACATTCTCAGATTGAGTGAGAATAGGGTTTCCCTGTAAAAATTCAACAAGGGTGTCTAGATCTTCTCGGGTAATATTGTTTTCCATTAAAAGCCAATTTAAACTCATTTTATCAATCCGTTAATTTAATATGAGTACGCAGTATCTCAAGTCTTTGTGGAGTACCAATATCGAATAACCTCTCCGTGGTTTTAAATCCATAAAACTTTTGGCCAATCATAGAGGGAAGAACCTCTTTCTCAAGTGAAATGTTTTGTCCTGACGGAATTTGGTCTAATATTGGTTTTTTAAATAAATATATACCCGCATTTATAAGACCCTGACCTTTAATATGATTTGATTTTTCTTTAAACCCATTAATTTCTGACCTGTCATTGATAACAACCGAACCATACTCACTCACATCGTCAATAGTAGCCACAGCCATAGAAACGGAGGCATTATTCGATTCATGAAATTCAACAAAATCATTCAAATTTGCTCGGCAAATAGAATCGCCGTTTAAAACTATGAAGGTAGAGCCTAAAATACAGGATTCAGCCTTTTTAATTCCCCCGCCGGTACCAAGTGGTTCGTCTTCTTTAGAAAGAATATAGGTGTTGTCATCGTTTTTCTTCTGAAAATATTGTTCTATGACCTCACTTTTGAAACCGGCACACAAAATATATCGCCGAAAGCCAAATGATGATATGTGTTCGATGAGAATTTCTAAAAAAGGGCGACCATTAATTTCGACCATTGGTTTAGGGCAGTTCTGGCCAATTTCTTTAAGCCGCTTTCCAAAGCCTCCGCAAAGGATAAGGACGTCAAGATTGGAAATATAATCTTGTTCCATGGTTTGAGGGGAGGGGAAGAGGATTAAGCCTGCTGGTTTAAAATAATCTGACTTCCTGAATGTTCGAAGTCAAAGGGAACATAGAGAAGGTCGTTCAGGCGCTTTTTTATTCCTGACTGATGTTCCGGTTTGGCGAAAAGAATCATAAAGCCGCCACCTCCCGCTCCTAAAATTTTTCCGCCTATAGCACCGGCAGATCGAGCGGCATCATAAATTTCATCAATGCGAGAAGTGGAGACGCTGTCACATATATTTCGCTTTAGTATCCAGGACTCATTCAGCAACTGGCCGAATTCGTCAATCGTGGTGTTTTTAGAGTTTAAAATGGTTATCGCTTCTTCCACCATCTGATACATTGCTGTTAATTGTTTTTTCTTATTGGGAAAGTTCTCGATTTTTTTTTTTGCAATTTCTGAGGAATTTCGGGAGATTCCTGTGAAGAAAAACATTAAATGGCTTTTTAACTCTTTGATGCGCTCAGGATTGATTGTGATGGGAGTTTCTCTATAAGTATTATCATTAAAAAAATCAATCCGATTGAAGCCACCAATTGCGGCCAAAATCTGATCCTGAGAACCCACGCTTTCTTTAAGAATATCTCTTTCAAGATGAATAGCATTAAGAGCCAGCTGTTGACGGGTCGGCATAACTCCCTTCAAAGCAAAAAGGGTATGAAGCATTCCAACAGAAAATGATGAGCTGGATCCCAACCCGGTTCGAGCGGGAAGGTCGCCGTCATGATGAATCTCTAAACCCTCGTTTATACTCATTAAATCGATAGCTGCCCGGATTACTGGGTGCTGGATTTCATTTTTTTCCTTTACTGTTTCTACCTTCGAATAAACGACTCTATACTTGTGCTCAAAAAAAGGTGGCAACGGACGACAGCTTATATAACAATACTTATTTATTGTGGTCGCTAAAACAGCTCCCGGATTTTCAGAGTACCATGCGGGATAATCCGTCCCTCCTCCAAAAAAAGATATCCGAAATGGCGTTCGACTAATTATCAATTTTACTTTGTCCCTTCAATAATCATCTGTCGCGGCTATCATTAGCCAAGGTCAGATATTCCCGTAGCCACTTTTTTTAATAATTTGAAAACCCTTAATCAATTCTTTGATTCCATATGCAAGGGAATGTTCTGTTTTAAATCCAGCGGCTTCGATTTTTTTATTACTAACTATGTAATCCCTTTTATCTACATCTTCGCCGATTTCGGCTTCTGTAAAATAGAAATTTGGGAGTTGCTCTTTTATTACTTTACACAGTTCGGCCTTACTTATGTTGGCATCACTGAGACCAATATTATATGCTTCGCCCTTCATTTGTTCAAAATTTTCCAGCCCGTAGATGAATGCCCGGGCGGCGTCACGCACATGCAGATAGTTTCTTTTAAAATGTGCCTCAAATAAAACTATGAAACGGTCATGATAAGCCCTGTATGTAAAATCATTTACCAGAAGATCCAGCCTCATTCTTGGGCTAACTCCAAACACTGTTGCGAACCGAAATGTAATACTGTTGCCAGATTCCAGAATCATCTTTTCAATTTCGACTTTCAATTGCCCGTAAAGGGATACGGGACGCAAGGGTGTTTCTTCAGTACAATGAATTCCCTCTTCACCCACTCCATAGCCGCTGTTGGTGGTGGGAAAGATAACCATTTGATCGGGGTCCCTCTTTGCTAGGATAGTTTTTATGGCTTCAAAATTAACCGCTCTTGCAGTAATGGGGTCTTTGTCACACAAAGGCGCTCCCGTAAGACAAGCTAGTGGTAAAATCGCATCTACCTTCTTCAGTTGTTGTTCAATCAAGACAGCATTTCTCACGTCCTCATTAATCAAGGTGAGCTTATCGTAATGACAGCACTCTAAAAGAGATGTTTGCTTATACATAAAATTATCAACAGCAATAACTTCATGGCCTTTTTGTAAAAGAATAGGGACTAAAACCGAGCCAATATATCCAGCCGCTCCCGTAATTAATATTTTCATGTACTAGCCACCATATCCTTTATTACATGGGTAATTTTTTTTACATCAGGATAGTAATATTGCTCAAGAGTAAATCCGGCCGGAGAGGGGATGTCAGAAAGACCTAACCGACGCACTGGCCCCTTAAGAAACGAGAATCCTTTTTCAGCGACCATACACCCAATCTCCGCACAAACTCCTCCCATTTCCCACCCGGTATCAACAATCAAGATTCGACCCGTTTTTTGAAGTGAATCTATAATAATTTTTTCGTCTAGGGGCTTTATAGTTCTTAAATCAATCACGTCGGCAGTAATACCCTCCAGTTCATCTGCTGCCTTAATGGCCAATTCCAAAATGTGAGAGGTGCCTACAATCGTCAGGTCATTCCCTTTTCGCCGATAGATTCCTTTTCCAAGCGAGATTTTGTAGGCCCCTTCCGGAACGACTCCCTTGTTTCGCATGGACCAACGGTGTTCAAAAATCAGAACCGGGTTGTTATCGGCTATAGCGGAAAGCATCAAACCCTTCGCATCGTGTGGCGTGCTCGGCATGACTATTTTTAAACCAGGAACCCCCAGAAGCAAACCTTGTATTGCTTGTGAATGCTGAGAACCTGATCCCCAACCACGACCAATGGCTGACCAAATAACGAGGGGAACGTTGGTCTCCCCATTATCCATATAATGAATCTTGCTGGCATGACCAACGATTTGGTTGAAAGCTAATAATAAAAAGTCTGGACGATTATGCATATACACGGGGCGCAGACCATTCATACTGGCACCAGTACAAATGCCTGTCATACCTTCTTCAGAGAGAGGGGTGTCAAACACTCGATCTTTCCCAAATTTTTCATGGAGTCCCGTGGTGACTCCAAACATACCCTTGGGATCATTTACCCCTTGACCCAGAACAAGCACCTTGGGGTCTAGTTCCAAAGCCAGCGAAAGGGCTTCGTGGAGAGCTTCCATATAGGAAAGAACCCTACCTTCTTCGGGAGCCTGAGTATCATTTGACTTAGATGTGATTAATTTTTCTGCCCAAGGCATAGTGGTAATTATTTAGAAAAGTTTATGGACAGTAAACGTGTGTCGACAGATCTGATTCTTCAGGGTTGGGGCTGGAGATTGCATGATCGAATGCCTCACCGATTTCTTTGAGAATTTCACTTTCATCTTTTTTTCGATCTATTTCAGTATATAAGTTCATTTCAGTGAGAAGTTCACGGAAAGTATCAATAGGACAAAATTGTTCCCAATGCCGGACCTCTTTGGGATCTCTGTAGCCTGTTGCACTGTCATCCCCAGCCCCACCATGACCTCTCCAGCGATAAACGAGTGCCTCAATAAAAGTAGATCCGCCACCATTGCGAGCACGATCAACCGCTTCCTGGGTTACCTCAAAAATATCCAGAACATTGGTGCCGTCAACTTGAACGCTTGGCAAGCCAAACCCTTTGGCCTTTTCAAATATTTTTACCTGCGGGGGTTGCCGAACATCCAAAGAAGAACAGACCGAAAAGAAATTGTTTTCACAAAAGAAAATCACGGGGAGTTTCCTTAATGCACTAAAGTTGATGGCCTCCCAGCACGCACCTTCTTCAGTTGCTGCGTCACCAAAGAATACCATGCTCACATGGTCCTGATTTAAAGTCTGGAAACTCAGGGCGGCGCCGGCCGCAATTGGGATTGTTCCTGCAACAATTGCTGAGGAACCTGCCATACCAGCACTCTTATCAAAGAGGTGCATGGACCCACCTCTTGACCCGGCGCATCCATCCAGTCTGCAATACAATTCCGACATCATCTTTTTAAGGCTTCCCCCTTTAGCTAAATAATGTCCGTGAGTGCGATGGCCGCAGTAAATCAGATCCTGCTGGCGAAGAGAGGCGCATGCACCAACTGAAGTTGCCTCTTGTCCAATCACAAGATGAATAGGAGATTTCATTTCATCTTCGCAATACCGGCGTTCAATTTCCTCTTCAATCCTTCTTATCCGAAGCATATCGTAGTGCAATGAGGTTAGAAACTCCTTCTCATAGCCCCGTTCCGCTACTTTTTTGCAATCATA
>JALPWY010000040.1 GCA_023271875.1 Nitrospinaceae bacterium
TGGTATGTGTAGGTGATAATGTTCGGATCGGTGATGATGTAGTGATTTGCGCTGGAACAGTAATTGGCGATAACTGTGAACTTGGGAATGGTACTCTTGTTCATTCCAATGTGACTCTTTATCGCAATTCAATTATAGGAAGACACGTTACTCTTCACGCTGGTGTTGTGATTGGCTCGGACGGTTTTAGTTATACGGTGGATGAAAAAGGAACTCATGTCAAAATCAATCAGATTGGAAATGTTGTGATTGAAGATAACGTAGAAATAGGTGCTAATTCTTGTATAGACCGAGCGGCGATGGGAACAACCTTGATAAAAAAAGGAACTAAAATTGATAATTTGGTTCAAGTTGCCCATAACTGTACGATCGGAGAGAATTGCATTTTGGTTGCACAAGTAGGAATTGCTGGTAGCTGTAACCTTGGGCGGCATGTTGTTTTAGCAGGACAGGCTGGCCTTTCTGACCATGTTACTGTGGGCGATAATGTGACCCTAGCTGCCAAATCAGCGGCCCTGCGTGATATTAAGAGTAATAGTATCTATGGGGGAATCCCAGCTCTTCCATTGAATACCTGGAAGAGGAGCGTTACGATTTTGCCCAAACTTCCCGACCTAGCTCGTAAAGTTCGTGACTTAGAAAGTCGGTTAAACGATATTGAGAAAAAGAATAGCGGTGAGTAGTATGGTTTTAAAGATTAAAAGTTCCATTGACTAATAATCAGTGAGTTTGTTTTATGTTTTGTAATAGATGGGTAGCCCTGTGGTTGCCTTTTTTTTTCATAAGTCTCGCGGCTAACTCAAGCGCGTCAATGACTGATGAGCAAATAGAAAAATACATTTCATTAAAGCTTAAGCGAAATGATCGCGTGCTTAGGCTCAATGAGAAGTCAATAGGTGATGAAGGCGCGAAGTTTTTAGCAAAGTCTCCATTATTGGAAGATGTAGAAAAACTAATTATCTACAAAGGGAATATTCGAGATGAGGGTGTGCGCGCTCTCGCTGATTCAAAAAAACTAGCTCAGTTGACAGCGCTTTACTTAGAAAATAATCAGATCACCGATCGAGGCGCTAGAATGATAGCCTCGTCAGCAACATTTAAAAACCTACGAGTTTTGAACCTGTATCGGAATAAAATTACAGACAAAGGGGCTAAGGCGATTGCGGAGTCTGACACTTTATCTAGTTTGATAGAAATTAACTTAAACTTTAACGAGGTTGGTGATAAGGGGACACGGAGTTTGACAACATCTTCTAATTTGAATCAATTAAAAAAAATTGGTTTGGCGTACAACCAATTGAGTCCAGTTGGACGCGAGGTGCTTGAAAAATTTAATACGTTGCAGAATATTAATAGTTTAAAAACCTCTAAACGTATAAATGAGGTTGGTAGTTTGATACACGGGGATTCAGGAGTTGTAGCGCTTATGGAGTTTTATCAACTCTCAAAGCTGAAGAACCTAGACCTTAGTGATAGTAACCTTACAGATCGCTCCGCTATAGCTATTGCAAACTCAGGGGGGCTTAACGGTCTATTTTCTCTTAATCTTTCTGGGAATAGAATTACTGACCTTGGGGCCAAAGCCTTGGCAGATTCGAGAAATTTTGGTCAACTAAAAAAACTTAATTTAAACTTTAATTCTATCGGTGATTTAGGGGCTAAAGCTATTGCCGAGTCACCCTACCTGGCCAATCTTGAATCTTTAAAACTAGGGCAGAACCGAGTGGGCAAGATTGGAGCAAAAGCTCTTAAAGAGTCAAATACGTTGGTAAACCTAATGCACCCGATATTTGGGTTTTATTAATTTTTTAGTTAGTTGTCTTATTCATATTCAATGATTAGTGATCAACCAGTGAATAAAATGTCAGACTTTTGTAATGCGATTTTCCTGAAAAGTATTACTATGACGTTTCTTTTTATTTAGGTTTAATATGATTCAAATACTGGAATTCGAACAAGAAATATTTAAACTTGAAAATCAGATCCAGGAGATGGTTTCGCTTTCTCATATGTATGACAGTGTTGGAGACATCACGCATGAAATAGCTAGACTCCATAAAAAAGTTCGTCATATGAAGCACGATGTTTATTCAAACCTTAAAGGCTGGCAAAAAACTCAGGTAGCTCGCCATCCGGATAGACCTTATACTCTCGACTATATCAAATATATTTTTACGGATTTTATTGAACTTCATGGAGATAGGCGTGGTGGGTATGGTCCCTCGGTTGTTGGTGGATTAGCTAAATTTGATGACAGTTCAGTTTTGATTATCGGCCATCAGAAAGGGAGAGATACGCAGGAGAAGATCAAACGAAACTTTGGAATGTCTCAACCTGCGGGATACCGTAAAGCTTTGCGTCTAATGAAATTGGCGCAAAAATTTAGAATTCCGATTATCAACTTGATCGACACTCCAGGCGCCTACCCTGGTATAGATGCAGAGGAAAAGGGACAGTCGGAGGCTATAGCAAGAAATTTGATAGAAATGATAGAAATTGATGTTCCTATCATCGTTGCAATAATTGGTGAAGGTGGTTCTGGAGGTGCCCTTGCAATAGGTATAGGTGACCGAATATTGATGCTTGAACATTCTGTTTACTCGGTCATATCACCGGAAGGTTGTGCTTCCATTTTGTGGGAAGATAAAGATAAGGTAGCTCAGGCTGCCGATGCCTTAAGCTTGACTGCGCCTAGTTTGATGAAGCTTGGTGTGATTGATGAGATTGTTCGAGAACCTCTGGGTGGCGCACACCGCCACCATAAGCGTGCTGCCATTTTGCTAAAAAAAGCACTGCGAAATAATTTGCAGGCTGTTTCTCAGTTAGTACCTGAGGCCCTAACTAAAAACCGCCACGAAAAATTTCGAAAACTTGGCGAAATTGGATTTAAAAATACTAGTTAAATAAAATCGTTTTTAATCATAGATGCATTTGACTGTGGAATAGTTGAGCATATTCTGTTGCATTGTTTATCATTTGGCCATGTGTTCCGGACTCTACTAGTTTTCCTGATTTTATTACTAGAATCCTATCGGCTCCTTCTAGTGTTGATAGTCGATGCGCTATTAATATTGTCGTTCGTCTCACCATCAAAGAAGTGAGGGCTTCCTTTATTTTTAGTTCTGTTTCTGTGTCGACGGAGGCGGTAGCTTCATCTAAGATCAAGATTGGTGGATCCTTTAAAAGTGCGCGGGCAATGGCGATACGATGTTTTTCTCCACCGGAAAGTTTTACCCCGCGTTCTCCTATACGGGTGTCGTATTTCCTTGGAAGGCCTTTAACAAAATCATCGGCGTGTGCCGCTATAGCGGCTTTTCTCATTTGTTCTTGGTTGGCTTCCACATTACCGTATAAAATGTTTTCAGCAACAGTGCCATTGAATAAATATGGGTCTTGGGAAACCATGCCTATTTGTTCGCGTAGATAGGATATCTTGAGGTTTTTGACATTATGCCCATCTATTGTGATTTTTCCTGAGTCTATATCATAAAATCGAAGTAGAAGTTTTATCAAGGTAGACTTCCCACTTCCTGTATGGCCTACGAGAGCTATTTTATTTCCTGGTGGAATTTTTAGTGAAAGGTTTTTTATGACGGGCTTATCTTTTGTGTAGGCAAAGGTTACTCCTTGGAACTCTATTTTACCCTGCATATTGGTGCTGGGCAATATGGCATTAGGGACCTCTTTAACATCAGGTTGACGATCGATTATTTCAAATACACGTTCTCCAGAAGCCAACGCGTGTTGCAGCATGTGGTTTACCGAATGCAACTGGTTAATCGGAGTATAAAACAAGGCCAGATAACCGATAAAAGCGACCAAAGAGCCTATGGTTATCTCTTCGCCGTGTACAAGACCTGTTCCATATAGCAAAATGAGGGCTGTCCCAAGTGAACCGAGAAACATCATTGCTGGAGAATAAATAGCCCAGAGTGACATAACCTCTAAATTACTGTTGCAGTATTCCCTGCTTTTTTTTTCGAAGCGTGATATCTCATGTAATTGTCGGTTGAAGGCAAATATTTCTCGAATACCAGAAATGGAATCCTGAAGTCGAGAGTTCATTTTAGCGGCGCTCTCTCGTACTGTGTGATAGAGGTTGTGCGCTTTTTTTGTGTATATACAGGCACCCCATATGAGAAGTGGAATTGGGAGCAAAGCTACCAATGCTAGTTTCCAGTGCAAGTAAAACAGTATTACTGTTATTCCAGTTAGCGTCAAAACAGCTGTTACTACCTGCTCGACGCCATCTATGAAAATTCGTTCAACATAATTGACATCGTCATTAATCCGCGACATAAGTTCACCGGTTGATTTATTTTCAAAAAAATTTATAGATAATTGGTTTAGGGCTTTATAAACATTCGAGCGCATATCAAAAACTACGTCTTGCTCGACCCGATTATTGAACATTATCCGCTGGTAGTTTAAAAAGTTTCGTAAAAAATAAACCCCGATAAGCCCTACTACGATCCAGTAGATCAAGGAAGTCTCCTTCCCATCAACTAGTTCATCAATAATTACTTTTATAATCCAAGGAGGAATAAGATCTAGTAGGGTTGTCAAAATCGCAAAACCGAGAGTAAACGAGACTGCTTTTTTATAAGGTTTGAGGTAACTAAGAACACGTAGGAGTGATTTCATAATAAACCGAGAATTAGAGAAATATGGTTTTGAACTATAAAACTTGTCTTCTTCATGATATTTTTCATGGATGCAATTGTCAATTCATCATGCAGGTAGAAATTATTTTAGATGAAGCTAGAAGTGACGGGAATTAAACTGACTGTCACTTTCAATATACTCGGATAAGAGCTGTCTAACTTTTTCCAGGGGTGGTTGATTATGGAATATAGAATGCTGGGTGATAGTGATCTTAATGTGTCTGTTATTGGATTCGGCGCCTGGGGAATTGGAGGGTCTCCATTTTGGTCTAATGAGGGAGATTCTGCTTCTGCGCGTGCTATCATGAAAGCCTATGATTTAGGAGTCAATTTTTTTGACACGGCCCCAGTCTATGGGTTTGGCCACTCTGAAGAACTTCTTGGAAAAACTCTGAAGCCTTTTCGCGATAAAGTAGTCTACGCGACAAAATGTGGTTTGCGCTGGAAAAAAAAATCATTGAGTTCTATTACTAAAAATGCAACGCGGCGATCTATTTTAGAAGAAATCGACCAGAGTTTGAAACGATTAGATACAGAATATATTGACCTTTATCAAGTTCACTGGCCTGATATAGAAACATCACAAGAGGAAACAATGAGAACCTTGCTTGAAATCCAAGAGCAGGGAAAGGTGAAGGTCATTGGAGTGAGTAATTATTCAGTTGAACAGATGGAAGCAATAATGAAATCAGGGAAAATAGAATCCTTGCAACCTGATTATAGCTTGCTCAACCGCTCCATAGAAAAGGGAGTTGTTTCCTACTGCGAGAGAAATAAAATTGGGATCATTGCGTATAGTCCGCTTGCCTCAGGACTGCTTACAGGCAAGTATGATAAGCATGTTAAGTTTAGTGACTGGAGGGGTAAAGGGATAATAGGATGTTTTTCTGGTTCCCAGTTCGAAAAGAATATGGAGAAGGTAGCCAGACTTAAGGCTATGGGTAAATCAATAGGTAAAACGTGTGGCCAGATGGCAATTAATTGGGTTGTTTCACAGTCTCACTTGACCACAGCGCTTTTGGGTGTCAAAAACGAGCAACAGGTGGAGGAAAATATTGAAGCACTTGGCTGGAAATTAGATCCCAAACAGCGAGAAGAAATTAATTGTATTTTTTCTATTGATGAGTAGCTCTCGCGATAGAAGAACCGTCACCTTGGATTCCGGGAATGCCGTACTGATTTTGGTACACCCGAAGGTGTTTTCTGACATCAGCTATGCTTTTAACTCGTTTTTGTTTTACGAATGATTCTTCAGCTCGTTTCATGTGATTCACAGCACCAACACCATTTCCCATTAAGTGATGGATGAGTCCTGCAAAGTAGTGAGTTTTCCCCTCCTCAGGTTGCAGTCGGATACTTTTGTTGAAATGCTTGAGCGTCTTATTAAGATCGTCAACAATAAAAAAATATAGAGCTATTTTAAAGTGGAGGTCTGGATCGTTAGGTATAATTTTTAAAGCATTGTTATAACGTTCGATGGGGTTTTCGATCATGGAAAATTTCCCAGTTTCCTGCCGGAGTTCGTTATAAGCCAAGGCAAAGTTAGGGTCGAGTCGAACCAGTTCGCGATAATGTGGCGCTGCTTTTAAGGATTCCCCTTTTTTCCCATAATAGTTAGCCAAAATACGGTGTGCGCTTGCATCGTTTGGATCCAGTCTAGTGACGACGTTATAATGTCGCAATGATTTTTGAGTTTCATTTTTTGCGGCGTATAAGGCACCAAGCTTGCGATGAGTATTGGTGTCTTCAGGATTTAAACGTGCAAGAATTTTATAATGATTCAGAGCTTTGTTTGTTTTCCCTGATTTTTCGTAAAACCTTCCTAACTTTCGATGCAAAGAGGAGTTTGTTGGGTCTAGTAAGATGATTTTTTTATAAAGACGGAGCGCATCCATTCTGCGATGATTTTTTTCGTAGGCCACGGCAAGTCGTTCGTGGGTTTTTAAATCTTCTGGATGAGCTTTTACAATACTTTCATAAATGCCGATTGCCTTTGACCTGTTTCCCTTTAGTTCGTAGACCCTAGCTAACTTAGAATATGTCTCAGGATCTTTTGGATTAATACGGATTACTTCTCTAAAGTGCTTTATTGCACTTTCCAATTTTCCAGACTGGGTATGAAGATAAGCTAAGGCTTTATGGGCTTTCTGATCATTAGGATTAAACTTGATAGCAATACGGTAGTGACGGACAGCATCTTTCTCTCGGTCTTCCTTTGTGTATAGGTTTGCAAGTGCATGACGTGCGGAAAAGTTTTTAGGGTCAATTCGGATAATTTCTTCATATTGATTTATCGCTTGTCCCATTTCCCCGGTTTGTTCATATAGTTCCAGTAATTCCCGATGAGCATTTTCGTCATTACGATCGAGCTTGAGGGATTGCTTATAGTATTTGATCGCATTTTCGGTATCTTTCAGCTTTACAGTTACATATGCCAGATCCTTAAAAGCCAATGCGAAATCAGGATCGAGGTTGGTGGCGCCCTCGAAGTAGGTCCTTGCTTTTTTTAGTTCGCCTGTATTTATAAATTCATATCCAAGCCGGTAGTGGGCTTTGGGATCGTCGGGATTTATTTTTAACGCTTCATGGTAATGGTGGATTGCTTTTTTAGTTTGACCTATTTTTCCGTAGGCAAATCCGATTCCGGTATGTGCCTCAGCATCGAATGGTTGGACTTTTAGCGTTTCTTTGTAGTGTTCGATTGATTTCTCATATTGTCCAAGCTTCCAATAGTTGTTAGCCAGATTAAAGTGTAGGTTTGGATCATGAGGGCGTGATGGGATAATTTTTTTTAATTGCTGAATATTGGATTGGTATACCTTCAGGTTAGAATCCTCAGCGTGGGTGACGGAGGGGAAAATACCAAAAACAGCAAATAATATTATATATACGAATTTAAATATTTGAGCTGAAGCCATGGCCTGATAAGGGATTATTAATTAACGCCTTATATATCGGCACAATTGGTCAAAAACTTAATCAGCCTACCGCCGAAACTTATACGGTTTAAAGGGTTTTTTGATAAACTCTTAACCCTCCTTTTTTGAATGCTTTGCCTTAAACTTAGGGCTTCCAGTTCGGTTCTTTAATAGTCGACTGAATTCGTCGGTGTTTAGTCGGACTTGGTTGATGAGCATAACGGTCTGTTCTTTTTTCGGGCGTAACTGTGAAATGGCGTAGTCCATTCGATTTAAAACGGTAAAAATATCGACACCATCAATAATTTTTAATCCCCCTTTTTCCCTCTGGATATCTAGTTGTAGATTCATTTCAACTTGGCTAATATCATGAGATAAACGTTGTTCTAGTGAAATAATATTTTTTTCCAAGCTTCTCATGTGCGCGCGCTGGAGAACCGAGTTCGAATAAAGAAAACCAACAAGCAGAACGAACAGGCCTGTATAGAACAGAATTTTAAGTGTTGTATTTTCGCTTTTACGTTTTTGAAGGCTCTTCTTCACCCCTTCCAGTTCGGCAGATAGAGATTCGATTGTTTTAGTCAAAGAATGATTTTTTTCATTAGAAGATTCGTTGATATTGGGTCCTTTTTTTTCAGGTCGTTGGTGGGTAGCTTTGTTTTCTTCCATAAAGGCAAATTCCCATTCAACATTAACGATATGAGATTGGCGGGTATTTTACGGTTATTTCATCATTTCTTCTGATAAAATTCAATATCCACCCATTGTAGTTGTAACATACATGTTAATGATATTCTCTCCAGAAAAATAAACTATCAGTGTTCCCACCGCAAGGAATGGCCCAAAAGGAATTTGGCTCATGGCGTTCAGTTTTTTCCCAATCATGCCAACCAGTCCAAATACTGATCCTATAAAAGCACTAAGAAAAATTACTAGAAACACCTGTTTCAGACCAAGCAAAGCTCCAACTGCAGCGATAAATTTAATATCACCGCCTCCCATCCCAACGCGACCGCGAACTCGATAATAAACTTCTGAACTGAATAAAAATATGCCTCCCCCTGAAATCAAGCCAAGCAACGATTCTTTTAGTCCAACCAAATAACCTCCTGCTACAAGCCCGAATATAATTCCTGGAAGGGTTATCGTATCAGGGATAATTTTGTGCTTAATATCGATTATAGCGACTGTTAAAAGGGCCGGACCGATAGCACAAAATATAGCAAACTTCATCGACATGCCAAACTGAATAAACCCAGTAAGTAACAATAGAGCGGTTGATACTTCAACTATTGGGTAAAGAAGAGAAATTGAAGCGGTGCATTGTCGACATTTTCCTTTAAGTAATAGATAACTGATAACCGGTATGTTGTCCCATGCAGAAATCTTTGTTTTGCATGATTGGCAATAGGAACGTGGTGCTATGATCGATTCGTTTTTTGGAAGTCGGTGGATACATACGTTGATAAAACTTCCAAGTGCTAGACCGAGCAATGAAACAGCCGTAATTTGTAGAGGAAAGGGAGTGGTTGCTAAAATATTCATCCCTGAATGATCTTGGTTGCGTGAGAACCCAGTTCCTCTGGACTCTTGTTAGGTAAACGAGAAAGAGGGTCCAAATCACTATTTAGAGCATGCGGGACTAGCTGAGTTACCACCTTATATATAGTGTCAGAAGAGAACCCTTTTCGTTCGAGAAATTTTGCTATTCGGCGACGGTCTTTTTCACTATTGCTTGATGGGTAGGTTGCAAGTTTTTTTTTCGCACAGGACATTGCGATTTTTTTTTCATCGTATTCTTCATAAAGCGAGTTAAGGGTTTCCTTAATAATTTTTCTCTCAAGGCCCTTGTTCCCAAGTTCTAGTCCTAAACGTAGTCTCCCTATTTTTTTGTTTACGATGCGGGATCTTCCGAACTGCATTGCAAATCGATCGTCGTTAATATAGTCATTATTTTCCAGAAAGATTAGGGTTTCATCTACTGCATCTGCAGAGAACTTTTTCCCATTCAAGTAGCGGATGATTTCATTCCGGCTTCGATCTCTATATCCAAGGTACCGAATCGCACGTCTGCGGGCATTTTTTGATTCTTCCTCGTAAGGCATGAAGATGAGATTATGTCAGGATGTTGAGGTTACGCCTTTTTTCTCTTTTTTCGCTGGGGTTTCTTTTTCTTCTTTTACTTTGAGATCTTTTTTATTGACTGGTTCCTTAAGAAGTCCTAGTTTTTCTCTCAGTTTGGCTTCAATTTCTTCGCGCATATTAGGGTTTTCTATAAGAAATGTTCTCGAGTTTGCTCGGCCTTGTCCAATGCGGGTCTCGTTATATGAAAACCATGTACCACTTTTGTTTATTAGCTCATGGGTTACGGCGAGATCAAGTAAATCTCCTATTTTAGAAATGCCCTGCCCGTATAATATATCGAATTCGCAATCTCTAAATGGCGGTGCGACCTTGTTTTTAACTACTTTTACTCTTGTTCGGTTACCAACTACGCTATCGCCATCTTTGATAGCAGCTATTCTTCTGATGTCCAATCGGACCGAAGAATAAAATTTGAGGGCGTTTCCTCCTGTTGTCGTTTCAGGACTGCCAAACATAACACCAATCTTCATCCGGATTTGGTTGATAAAAATCAGGCACGTTTTTGATTTATTGACCACTCCTGCGAGTTTTCTCATGGCCTGAGACATTAGTCTTGCTTGCAGGCCCATGTGTGAATCACCCATATCACCATCAAGTTCTGCTTTTGGGACAAGAGCGGCGACCGAATCAACCACAATTACATCTACTGCCCCGCTACGAATTAAAACCTCTGCAATTTCAAGTGTTTGTTCCCCCGTGTCCGGCTGCGAGAGTAAGAGGTCTTCAAGGTTTACCCCTAGTTTTTGGGCGTACTGAGGGTCTAACGCGTGTTCTGCATCAAGAAAGGCGGCCACACCCCCGGATTTTTGCGCTTCTGCAATAATATGGAGTGTTAGGCTGGTTTTCCCAGAAGCTTCTGGCCCGTATATTTCTACAATGCGACTGCGGGGTACGCCACCCACACCCAACGCGGAATCAAGTGAGATTGAACCTGTAGAAATAACAGAAATCCCTTTCAAGACATCTGCTTGACCTAGCTTCATAATAGATCCTTTGCCAAACTGCTTTTCTATTTGAGTGAACGCTAAATCCAGCGCTTTCCCTCTATCATCCGACGCCATTAATTTTCTCCTTATTTTTTTAAGACTGTTTACTCTGGGTTCCTGTAGGGTAATTTTTTGTATATGTACGAAGGGCTCTAAAACAACAACAGCTTTTTGTTTATAGAGTGAGTGGCGTTAAATGGCAAGGAATTTATCACTTATAGTTTGTATATTCCTACATGTGAAGAATAAAACCTTTCACATTCGTCAAATTAATTATAGAATTCTCGACGGTCTTTCCTTAGAAATCACACCTCTTAGAAGTCGTTGCCTTATTATGTCATCTTTTATTCCTCAAGCTTCCGGCCCGGTTTTTTCAGAGGATGAACGGATCAACTTGTACTACTTAAATGAATTATACGCGGATATAGCTCGCTATGTCTCTCTTCAACTGAAGGAAAATCATCAAATCGAGGTTCCTATTACCTCAGGTATTTGGGGAGGAACTTACCTCATAGCAGATGATGAAGGAAAATCAAAACGAAGAATATGGCGTATGTACTTCATCTCCAACTTGCCACAGAATAGCCCACTCGATAAACGCGAGAATATGGAGCATTTAGTCGGCTATTATTACACTTCAATTATTAATGCCTTTCGTCCATATGGATTAGAGCTTGATCTTAATATGTGGGGAGGTCGCTTGCCTTATAGTAATGGGATAAAACCCAGTTTAACTATGCATATGGTCGACTCCTCAGAAAAAATCAACTGGTTGCGAGGATTCTTTGTATGGAATCTCGTTCCTTGGGAAGAATCAATCATTCACGATACCATTCGAAATGTTAAAGAATTTAGAGAAAAATTTAATATTAAGAAAACTCCGATTATGAAAAGAGACCCCAAGGATATTAAATATTTGCTGCAGGATGTGATTATAACTTATCGTACTTTAGAGAGTTCTTTCTCATTCGACTTTCTGGAACACGCGCAACCTATTATTGAAGAGGTAGCAGATCATTTTCTTGAAGGCTTGTTTGACCCGGCATTGATTCGAGAGTTATTTTTCAAAGTGAGAGAGAATGGGTTAATCGTAGGATTTGAGGAAACTCTCCAAGAGCATTACTTGAAAGAGGGTCTGGATGTGAGGCGGGTGGAAGCTTGGCCGATTGAGAAAATCAATTATGTCCCTGAAGTCCTAAAAGAAAAGCTTATTCCTCCCATCAAAAATCTTTTCGCTTCCTTTAAATCTAATTTAGACCAAAAAAACAGTTTACTGTGAGATAAAATGATTGAATAATTAAAAAAAGTTGTAGAGAAACAATGCGATGATGTAGCCTCCTTGAAAATTTATAGCACGGACGATTGAATTATGTCGTCTTTAATTTTTGTTGGATAGTCGCCTAGAGTTAAGAATACCAGGTTAATGGCCGATGTGATTTTTATGACCATTGAACTTATCGATTTAAAAAGTAAAAATTTTTCAATGAAAATTTTTTTTTGGGTTATATTTGGAATTTTTCTTGCTACTTCTTTAGGTTTTAATCTAAACGAGATTACCGCTGCTGAAAAATATGGCTATACCAAGATGCGTTCAAGAGGGGATAAGTCTACTGTAGAAGCGGTTCCAAAAAAAATTATTAAATTTCTTCCTGAAGAGGAAGCAGACGGGCCTGGTATAAAGGTATTGGTGATCAAGAAGTTGGAGATAAAATCATTAGTGGACTCAATTGAAAAAAACTACAGGGCGTATACTGGCATAAATCGTCACGAAAGAATTGATAAAGGTTCTTCTAGCACTAATCAAGGCCGATTAAAAATAAAATTAACACGTGATATTGACCCAACCATTAGCTCTACTGACAAGCCTTTGACTCTAGGTGGCAAGGGATTTAGTGCTTCGGTGTTTAAACCAGTCAACCAAGGTCTGCACTTTTCCTTTAATGGTCATATGAAGGAGTTACCCGTTTACGAAATTGAGAAGGAGAATACTTCGGGTCGTTTGACCCTTGATTTTGAAAGATCTCAAAGTGAAAAGTTCTTAATTTTTCATGATAGCGGTCCAATCTTTGGCCGAGAACCTAATATTCTCGTGGATCCTAAGCCGAAACAATTTGCTAAACAACAAGAAGAAGCGGTTGAAAAAATCGATCCAATTCCAGAAACTGGTGTTTATTTCGATCAAGATAAAAAAGTAATAGTTCACCTTAACTCCCCTGAAAAACCATTAGATTTGATTCGCGATAACTCCGCTCTTTTGCAATATGACTACCAGGCTTTAATTTCTAGCGGCCCTTAAAGGGTAGATTGAAAAAATAGTTTTTAGAGAATGGGGGTATGAAAGAGGCAGTCTTAGGGTTTCTTTTTTGAGGTGCTGGATTCTGACTTTTCCAGAGGGGTTGTTTCAGTTGTTTCAATGGTGGGCTTTTTGTCGGAGTATTCAATAGCGCGATACCAATAAAAGAAAAGCCAGAACCCGACAACAAAGGCCAACAATAGTATCTTGCGAATGATGCTCGTTGGACGTCCTATGTTTTTCGGCATCATTTCGTTGTCTCTTTTAGAGGTTTTTTCACATGCTTTGTTTTTGACCAATGAAATTAAGTCTATTGATTCTTAGGCTAAACGAAAAACAAGTCAAGCTATACCTCGCTAGGTCAGGGGGGTTTTTGCGCAACGAAACCCGAAGCTATTATTTTTTACTTCGGGAGTAAAGAAACTTCGATTGAATGTTGGAGCGCTTAAACCACATCCGTAGGACAAGCAGTCAAACCATGACCCACCTTTAAGTACCCGCTTATCCATACCGTATTCACCGCGGTTTATGTTGTTTCCTGGATGTGGAAGATAAAAACTATCGACCCACTCCCATACATTCCCGGACATGTCGTACAATCCATAAGGACTTTTCCCATTCGGGTACGAGCCAACCGGTTCTGTACCTGTAGAATCTTTGTAGGGGTGATTTGATTTATTTATGGCCCAAGTATTACCCCATGGATAAATATTTCCGCTGTCACCACGGGCAGCCTTTTCCCACTCCTGTTCAGTAGGGAGTCGCTTACCCTTCCACTTGCAATATTCACCAGCATCGTGCCAATTGACATAAATCACGGGATGGTCTTTCTTATTTTTAGGAACTTTTCCGTTAGGCCAATGATAGGGTTCCTCACGCTTTGTGTCGTAAGTGAATTTTTCGTACTCTGTGTTAGTTACTTCGTAACGGTCGATATAAAATTTATCTACTGACTCGATATACTCAGGAGCTTCATCGTCCCATCTTTCGTTAGAGCCCATAATGAATTTTCCTCCAGGAATCAATACCATTGATCCCGTATCCTTAGGAGCGACTTCTCGTACCCTAACGTCTGAATTAGCAGTCAAAGTACGCGAGGCCGGATTTGCTTTTGTTCTAGGTAATGAGAACTTGGACTGGGGCTTGATCGTAATAGTAGAATCTCTTGATAGAAAAACTTTATCAGGTGAGGAAAATGGAGAAATGGTGTCCTTGCTAATTCCAACGTGGCATTGTTGGCATTCCGGACGTGTCGTCCGGTGTTTTTTTGCTAGAGTTATATTTTTGACCTTGTGACACGCAGTATCACATTTTAATATGTGAGGGTATTCTTCTATCACTTCAGAAACAATTTTCGATGTTTCGTAAGCTAGCAATGGTAACGGGCTAACTATTAGGAAGTTCATTAATACGACTAATCTTAGACTATAAATTAAGTACGGATTCACTGTTTGTAAAGTGTGGTTGGTCGTTATCAGTAGTTAGGGTGAGAAGTCAAAATTAATTGAGAAAATACTATCAGGGTACAGAGCAGAGAGTCAAAGCAAAAGTCGGTTCTTTGAGTAGTTGTTTGAATGTTCTTTAAGGTGGGTTCGCTATGAAAGAATGGAGAGTGATTGAGGATGGGCCGCAAGACGGTAAATCAAACATGGCCATCGACAGGGCAATTTTGGCGTCGTGTGCCTCAGGTAAAACCCTGCCAACTCTACGCTTGTATAGCTGGGATCAGCCCACACTGACAGTTGGCTACGCACAAGATTTCTCTAAGGAAATTGATGTTGATAGATGTCGAAAGTTAGGCATACAGATAGTACGCAGACCAACGGGAGGGAGAGCGTTATTGCATAATCATGAAGTGACTTATAGCTTTGCAGCCCCCATTCCTCATTCTAAGTTTCCACCCTCATTACTCGGTGCTTATAAGGTTGTTGCCAGAGCCTTGCTTGAGGGACTTAAGGAAATAGGTGTCTATGGTGCGGTCTTGGCCCCTGGAGAAAAGTTTGATAGGGTCAGGCATTCTTTTCACTCTCCATCATGTTTATCCAGTATCAATCATTTAGAAATAGAAGTTCAGGGAGCCAAATTGGTGGGTAGTGCCCAAAGGCGAACAAAAAGGGCGTTTCTTCAACATGGTTCAATACTTCTCGATTGCGATAGGGTGCTTTTGAATTCTTTATTTAAATACGCAACAGACGATGATCGTTCTAGATCAATGGACATACTGAATAATAAAGTTATCACTTTATCCGAATGCCTTGGGGAAAGTGTGACGCGTAAGGAGGTTTTTCTAGCTCTGAAAAAAGGGTTTTCTAGGGTCATGCAAGGAAACTGGATTTCAGGGTGTTTAAATTCTTTTGAATTGATTATGTGTACGCCGAACACATCTTCGGTAGAGATTATTACTGCCTAGCTATGTTCCTCAAAATAATTAATGAATTACCGAAACAGTTGACACCGATGGATATAAAAAAAATCTATAGAGCATGGCTAATTTCTAGGGTTTGGAGATTTCTGTTCCACGATCGGGAAACCTGTTTGCAAAGATTCACAGGAGTTTTTTTAGTAATTCTTTTATTTAGCATTGGAGTTGGCTGCTCTCAAAAGCGAGGGATCGCAAGCCAACCAAGGGACCAGTTGTATCAAGATGTAACAGAAAGTTATCTTCCTTCTAGCAAGGTCTCTCTCCAAGGTGCTACTTTTGCTAGAGCAGATAGAAAACCCGGTTCGGATTTAATTTGGTTTGTTTCCACTCCAGGGAAAGGGTCAAAAATAAAAATTCTTTTTAATAGAGGAACGAGTGGGATAGGTCGTGACAAGGGGGCGAGCAAAGTTCAACGTTTTTCTGAAGATATTCGCTTTCTAGCTAAAGGAGATATTAGTGGTAATGGTGTGGATGATCTTGTGTTGATTGTGTCTCCTCAGAAAAAAGGATCTGCGAAATTACTTTTTAATAATGGTAAAGGATATTTTTACTCCAGATTAGAACTTGAATTACCTTTTGTTTCCAAGGGTGTGGAACGTGTCGATCTGATTGACTTGGACCAAGACGGCGATGTCGATTTTTTATTCACCGGAAGAAAAATACTGGATGAAAACGAGAAGCTTGAAAGAAGGCAAGGCCAGGTGTTGATTAATAATGGTAGAGGGCAATTTAAAGATGAGACCTTTCTACTGTGGCCCAATTTGCCCTCAGGGGTGATTGGTACAAGTATTGCGGATTATAACCAGGACGGATTTCCAGATGTGTTTTTGGTTTATGGTAACGCACAAAATCGACTATTGATAAACAATGGAGTGGGGAAATTTGTTGATAAGACAGAGTGGTTGCTTCCAAGAATGATAGGTCAAAGTACTAATGCTGATTGGGCCGATTTTGATCTTGATGGTGATAATGATTTGCTTGTTACTAACAAGGGGCTTAGAAAGCCTTATCAGAGCTACCCTGGTGAAACGAGCTATTTTCTAGAAAATGTTGGGTCTGGACGGTTTGTTAAAAAACCAAGCAAAATATTTCCTACTCTACCAGCATTTCGCGTTTATCTTCTGGATGCAAATGGAACAGGTATCCCAGATGTGATCATCCTCAATGAA
>JALPWY010000041.1 GCA_023271875.1 Nitrospinaceae bacterium
AGTCGAAGTTGGTGAAGTCAACACAGTATGTTTTACATTGAACCCCAAACTTTCTCGTTTCTTCGGCTGTTTGCTCGGCGGTTTCCCTTGAACTCCCATAATGAAGGGCAATATCGTATCCGCGCCCTGCCAAGTGGAGAGCTATAGAGCGCCCCAGTCTAACAGCACCTCCTGTCACTAAAGCTGTTGGCATAACTATTTCGCTTTTTTTTTATGCTATGATGAGTTATTAGTTCTGGCCCTTAGATATTGAACGGGGCACCATTGTTTAAAACAAATTTAAATTAACAGTTTAAGGTTTCTACGCCAAGTGCAGTTTCAGGCCCTGTATATATGAGTACATAGCGTAATTCACCTATTTCTAACCATAACTAACTAATGAGCGATACGGCAAAAGCAAAATCTGTGAATATTGTAGTCCTTACTGTAAGCGATACGCGGACGAACGAAAATGACAAATCAGGAGATACCCTGGCAAAAAGGCTAACAGAAGCCGGACATCACCTCGTGGAAAAACGAATTGTCAAAGACGAGTTATCTTTACTAAAGGATGTCCTTAAAGAATGGATCAACTCATCTGAAGTGGATGTCATTATAGCCACTGGAGGCACTGGTGTTACAGGAAGAGATGTGACCCCTGAGGCTTTCGAATCCTTGTACGAGAAACCCATTCCCGGTTTTGGAGAGTTGTTTCGGTGGTTGAGTTACCAGAATATCAAGACTTCGACCATACAATCTCGGGCGACTGCAGGTGTTGCAAATGGAACATTCCTATTTGCCTTACCCGGTTCCACTGGCGCGTGTAAAGATGGATGGGACATGATTATCGTACACCAATTAGACAGCACTCACAAACCTTGTAACTTAGTAGAACTGATGCCTCGTTTGATGGAAAAGTAGGGACCTCGCTAATTACAAATACATTTCCCCCTATGAGAAGGTTAGAGTTTCTAGTCGACTCCAATCACCAAGCGCTCAGGTTGGATGTTTTTCTTTCTAAAAACCAAAACGAATTTAGTCGGTCTCACCTTAAAAGGTTAATCGAACTAGGTCACGCTTCTGTTAACGATTCTCCGACACAGGCAAAATACAGAATCAAAACTGGCGATAGAATAGTTCTTAGTATTTACCCACCCTCCACGTCAGGGATAGAGGCTGAATCTATACCTCTTAAAATCATCTACGAAGACGAGGCAATGCTCGCAGTAGATAAACCTGCGGGAATGGTAGTACACCCTGCACTGGGACATGCAAAAGGCACCCTGGTCAACGCGTTATTAAACCATTGTTCTGACTTGCCTGGAATTGGTGGTGTCGAACGACCAGGCATTGTACACCGTCTAGACAAGGACACCTCCGGGGTTGTACTCATTGCCAAAAATGAGATCGCCCACCGCTCTCTTGCTAGTCAATTTAAGAATCGAAAAGTAAAAAAAACCTACCTCGCTCTCGTCCGCGGTGTAGTAAAGTCTGCCTCTGGAATTATAGAAACTTCAATAGGAAGACACAAAACCAATCGAAAAAAAATGACCGCCACCTTTGATCAGGGTCGCCAAGCAGAAACCCGATACAAAGTTTTAGAGACCCTTGGACACTTTTCTTATCTTCAACTATTTCCAAAAACAGGGCGAACTCATCAAATCAGAGTCCACTTGGCATCAATTCACCACCCCGTTCTTGGAGATAAATTATATGGCGGCATCATCACGGGACCCTACCTGAAGATGTCTCGACAGGCTCTGCACGCCCATAGAATAGAAATAAACCATCCTGTCAATGGAGAACCCTTAGTTTTTGAAGCCCCAGTGCCTCCAGATATAAACAACTACCTAGTGGCATACCGTCAAAATCTGAATCTTTAGATTTTACCTGCGAGCTATAGGAAGTATCCTGTAACCCATGGCTATACTCGTAAATGCATTGATTCCCCTTTTAGCTTGCAAGTAAGTAAAAATCATAAAAGTGTTTCGTGTAAAGTATCGTAACGGTTGTGGAAAAAATGTTTATAAGATTGCCTCAGTAAAAATTAGAAATGAAATATACGCAACTCTATTCTGTATTTTTTTTTATCAAATGGAAATAATGCCTTTAATTTCAAAAATTTAAATTAAAATAAATTTACCTAAGTATCGCCAAAGTGAAAACTGCTGAAACTACCATGAGTTTTTCACATAATGACCCTGTAGTTAACCAAAGTTCCCAAAAGCTCGTTTAAAAGACGTCTAGAGGATATATTCAAAATGTAGGTTGAGATTAGCTTGATTTCAGTAGGTTTTCTTATGCCAAGACAATACTTACCATCATAGAACCAGCCACCACAAGAGAAATTACTCGACAAATTTTTGACAGTCAACTTTTCCTTTATAAATATAAGGAAAGATTGTTTTAAATATTCAGGCCTTCAATTTCCTTTGTATTACATCTCCTTGTTATGCTGCTACCATATATAATCCCCGTCATAAAGGCTGATACCGTACATAGCACCTCAAACCCTTTATTCTATAGATAAATAACCCTTTGTAGTTTTTGTTGACAAAGATAGTTTTCCACATATACGTGGAAAACTATCTTTGAAAGTTTTTTTAAAGATATTTTACGGCCAAAACATGCAGTACTTATGCCTATCACCTTTAAAAAGACTCAACAATGTTTTGTTTCTCAATTATTTAAAGAGCACACCAATGTTTGCAGAATAATTTGATGGGGGAATATGAAGTTTTGGTTCCCCATATCTACGTAAAGCTTAGCTAAAAACTGCCGACTTCTCTAATTACCTAATTAATGGTTTGCAAATCACCACATACCGGATATACGATCCAATCGTTTTAGCAACTAAAATAAAAGCTTAGCGAAGTTTAAATAACTAGCCGAATCATAACCTTCTGTTTTTTTTACACAAAACTTGATTGTCAACAAAATAAACATGCTAGTATGAAGAAACATTATGATAGATCAGAAGCTGATATCTAAATTTAACTGGGTTTTATTCATAGCTATTCTCGCTGTTTCTATTATCGGCGTGATATGTATAAATAGCGCGAATCACGGTCGAACAGAGCCATTCTTCCGTGACCTGTACATCAAACAAATTTACTGGATTCTCCTTGGACTAGGAGCCATGCTCATCGCCCTAGCAATCGATTGCCGAGAACTCAGTCGACATGCTTATACTATCTACTGGATCACCGTCTTAGCTCTCATTTATGTTTTAGGCGCCGGCGACTCAGCTTCTGGAGCCAAACGTTGGATCCACATCGGATCATTTAGTCTGCAGATTTCAGAGTTTGCAAAAATAGCCTTAATCCTTGCCCTCGCAAAATATTTCGAATCTGGAAAAATTCAAGGGCAATATCCCTTTAGAGATCTATGGATACCCGCCCTATTGACAGGTATCATTGGCATGTTGATAGCCGTTCAACCTGACTTAGGGACCTCTATTATGGTTTTCTTGGTCTTCCTAGTTTTTATCACCGCCATAGAAATCGATGGAGCATTTCTTACAAAATTATTCGGTACAGGTGTTTTGTTAATCCCTTTACTTTGGTTTTTTTTAAGAGACTATCAAAAACTGCGAGTAATGACCTTGTTCAACCCAGAAATAGACCCTCTCGGTGCTGGTTATCATTCCATACAATCAAAAATAGCTATTGGTTCAGGAGGTTTTGGGGGTAAAGGCCTTTTTATGGGAACTCAAAGTCGTCTCAATTTTCTCCCTGAAAAACACACCGATTTCATCTTTTCAGTATTAGCGGAGGAAACGGGCTTCATTGGAGTAATAATTCTATTGTCTCTTTATCTTTTTATCATTCTCAAGGGGTTGAACATTGCTTTTCACGCGCGGGATCGATTCAGCCTCTTTCTGGCGTTGGGAATCGTTAGTTCAATTTCTTTTTACGTTCTATTCAATATTGGAATGACTGTTGGTTTGTTCCCGATAACTGGACTCCCTCTCCCTCTAGTTAGTTATGGGGGATCATCACTTGTGACCAATTTCTTCGCCCTTGGACTGTTGCTCAATATAGGAATGAGACGCATGATGCTTTAAGCATCTCTCAGATATAGTTTTTTAGTTTAAGCTAAATTCCAGTATAATGTTATAACAAATTATCGCCTACATCAGGCCGCGCCAAAATTTGGTGTCCGGTAACGACTGAAAGAGGTTTTTTGGTATGCCTTCCGAGATATTGATCAATTCTAACGCCCGGGAAATTCGAGTAGCTTTGATAGAAAACAATCAGCTCGCCGAACTGTTCATAGAGCATCAAGATCAGAAGGGTATAGTAGGCAACATCTATAAGGGAATAGTCACTAAGGTTTTGCCGGGAATGCAAGTCGCTTTTGTTGATATGGGCTTGGATAAAGCTGGGTTTCTTTGCGCAAACGATATCGATATTACAGAAATACCTGAATCGAAAAAAAAAAATTGGGCAGTCGATCAAAATAAAAATACTACATTTTATCAGGAAGAAAAAAGTACCTTATCTGACGAAGACTCAAACACAAGACAAGTCAAGCACCAAGTTCCGATTCAGGCGCTTTTGGAAGAAGGTCAGGAGGTTGTTGTTCAGGTTACTAAAAATCCTCTTGGAACCAAAGGCGCTCGTATCACAATGCATAAAGGTCTTCCTGGTCGTTACCTAGTCTACTTGCCGACCTCAAGCGACACCTTTATCTCTCGACGCATTGAAAATGAAACAGAAAGAACTCGATTAAAAACCATTCTTCAAGAAACCGAAAACCTAGGAGGCGGTTATATTGTTCGCACCGCTGGGCAAGAGTGTGAGAAAAGCGACTTTGAATCCGACCTCGATTTTCTACACCGCCTTTGGGAAAGATTACAAAAAAAGGCTGCAGAAACGCCCCCCTGTAATATTTTATATGAAGATCTTAATTTAACTTTTCGTTCAATGCGCGACTTAGTCACGAGTGATGTAGCTCGTATAGTAGTAGATTCTAAATTAGAATATCAAAGCTGTCTTAAGTTCTGCAAAGATTATCTGCCTCATCTCTGCAATAATATTGAGTTGTACCAAGAACCTGCGCCCATCTTTGATCATTTCGGAATAGAAATTGAGATCAATCGGGCATTGGATCGGAAAGTCTGGCTCAAGTCTGGTGGATATATTTTAATAGATCAAACTGAAGCGCTTATAGCAATCGATGTAAACACCGGGAAGTATGTCGGGAGTTGCGATCCAGAAGAAACGATTCTAAAAACCAACCTAGAAGCGGTAAAAGAGATTGTCTTCCAGTTACGTTTGCGTAATATAGGAGGAATCATTATTGTCGATTTTATCGATATGATTAGGGAAGAGAGTAAAGAAGCTGTATGGAACGGCCTTACTCAATCCCTGAAAAACGACCGTTCGCGTACGAAGATTTTAAAAATTTCGGAACTGGGCCTCGTTGAAATGACGCGTAAACGCTCCCGCGAAAGTCTAGTTCAAACTTTATGTAATATCTGCTCTTATTGTGATGGTAAAGGACACAATAAATCACCTACAACTATATGCAACGAAATTATAAGATCAGTGCAGCGAATCTCCACCAACGACTATCTAAACCGAAAAAATGTTACCATAGAAATGCACCCCTTTGTTTATGATGTCTTTTTTGAAGAAGAAACCTCTTTCTTGGAGCGTGCTGAGCAAGAGTACGGCCTTGATATTAAACTGAAGAAAAACCATGAGTTACATCAGGAAAAATATAATATTTCTATTGATTAAACCTTGCCACTAATGAAAGTAGGCTAATCATGAACTACGTTGGGCTAGTCATTATTGTAGGAATAATTTTGATATCAAATGGATGCGGTACTGTTGGAAAAAGTTTTAATACATCTAAAGTTGAGAGTATAGTAAATGGGATCACCACCCGATCAGATATAAAAAAAATGTTCGGAGAACCCTTTAAAATAGGTATTCAGAATGGCCAGCCTATCTGGGTTTATGAAGACAACCACTACTCGATAATCCGTGAGGAGACATCCAAGGACCTAATTATCATTTTCAGCCAGGATGGAATAGTACAATCCTATCAGTTTATGTCTAGCAAACCGGCCTCATAAATTAACCCAGACAATTAAAATTTAATGTTTAAGTTTGATGCTCGGCAGAACCATATCTTGCATTTATCTTGGCTCGCATTCTTCTTCTCGTTTGTCGCCTGGTTTAATATGGCGCCATTTAACACAACGCTCATTAGAACAGTCGGCCTTAGCCATGAGCAGATAAACATATTAATGCTATGTAATGTATCCCTGACAATTCCAGCTCGAATTTTAATCGGAATACTAGTCGATCACTTTGGGGCAAGAAGGGTTTTCAGCTATTTACTAATATTCTCCGCAGGAGTTTGTTTTTATTTTGCATCAGGAGAAAGTTTTGAGGATTTCCTGATTGCTCGCCTGCTAATGGGAATCGTTGGAGCGGGGTTTGTTGTCGGAATTAAAATGATCTCCGAATGGTTCCCTCCCAAAAAAATGGGACTAGCCCAAGGGATTTACGCTGGGTGGGGTAACTTTGG
This sequence comes from Nitrospinaceae bacterium, assembly GCA_023271875.1. Classification (GTDB taxonomy): domain Bacteria; phylum Nitrospinota; class Nitrospinia; order Nitrospinales; family VA-1; genus Nitromaritima. The sequence continues at coordinate 6,526 of JALPWY010000041.1, forward strand.
CGCAGCAGCAGCAATATTTACCCTTCCAATTATAGCTTCATTCTTTCCGGAAGAAACAGGATGGCGATATGCTGTGGGTTTCAGTGGTATCCTTTGTGCCATTTGGGGTATTGTTTATTTTATTTTCGCGAAAGAACTCTCAGAAAAAAGTAATACTTTTCGGACCGGATTTGAGCACAACATAGAGGTAACAACAAAAAAAGATATCTTTCTCCAAATACTATTCTTGATACCTATTTATGGGGCTATGGCTACTCTCGTTTGGAAACTTTCGGGGCATTCTTTACAGCTCTTATCTTCTACTACTTTTAAAATACTGATCACAGGAATACTCATTCTTTATATCTTTAACGTGAGGCAAACCGTCCGCTCAAATCTACTAAAACTCGATGAACAAATTTCACCAGAAAAAAAATACGAATTCAAACAAATAATCATCTTAAGCATGGTTTATGCGTTGGCCTTCGGATCTCAACTTGCTGTAATTTCAATGTTCCCACAGTTTTTGGAATCCACATTTGAACTTTCCGTTGCCGCAGCGGGTATGGTAGGGTCGAGTTTTGCTTTTATGAACCTGATCAGTCGTCCAGCTGGCGGCTGGATTTCCGACCTCATTGAGAAAAAACGTGCCTTGATATTGTTCGTAATCAGTTCAATGATTGGCTATATAATAATGAGTCAAATAAATTCCTCTTGGCCTCTTTGGGGCGTGCTCTTATTAGCATTCGGCTGTTCCATGTTTTTACAGGCAGGAACTGGCGCCTGTTTTGCTGCTGTTCCGCTCATTCGCAAAGACCTGACAGGAAAGTTGGCTGGTTTAGCAGGAGCATATGGCAACGTGGGTGCCGTTATGTTTCTGGCTGTGTTGAGCTTTACTGGCCCCGAAAAGTTTTTTATCATCGCGGCTTTTTACGCTGCAATTGTTTTAATCGCCCTTGTTTTTATCAGCCCGTTTAATAATCTTCATAAATCATTTCAAAAAAACTAACCCATGGGATTCACTTGCGCTCTTGTCGGACTACCCAATGTGGGCAAATCCACCATCTTCAACGCCTTGACCGGCGCAAATGTAGACGCCACAAATTACGCCTTTACATCGGCCCAGCCCAACACCGGGGTAGTAAATGTTCGCGATCCACGGCTCGATGCCATTTCTCAACTGGTCGAAGCGAAAAAAACTGTCTACACCTCCCTTGAATTTGTCGACCTAGCAGGTCTCGCAAAGGGTGCCTCGCGGGGAGAAGGACTGGGCAACCAATTCCTAGGTCGGATCCGGGAAGTGGACGCCATCGCGCATATTGTTAGATGTTTCGAGGACCCTAATATCCCCCACATCAGCGAAATTATCGAGCCTAAATCTGATATCGAAGCCATAGAAACCGAACTAATTATCGCTGATCTCGAAACATTGGAAAAGCGTAAAACTAAACTACAGAAAACCGTCAAGAGTGGTGACAAAGACGCCAAACTCCAACTCGATCTTATCGCGCATATCACCGAAATCCTTGAAAATAATAGGCCAGCCCGCGCCGTGGAAAGTCACAACAGTATAGAAAAAAAACTCATAAAGGAATATAATCTGCTGACCTCTATCCCTGTGCTTTTCGTCTGTAACATCCAGGACCCTTCAGAAACCAATAACAACCACGTTCAAGCCGTTAAAGAATATGCCGCAGCAGAGCAAATACCGGTGGTCATGTTAGCAGGAAAACTCGAAAGTGAAATCATGGACATCGACGAGCTAGAGGAACGTAAGACTTTCATGAAAGAAATGGGACTGAACGAACCTGGTCTCAACTGTATGATCCAGACGGGATATGATCTGCTTAACCTTGTCACCTTTTTCACCGTAGGAGGTGCTGAGAATAGGGCTTGGACCATCCATCAGAACTCGCGCGCACCGCAGGCTGCAGGGACAATCCATTCTGATTTCGAGAGGGGATTCATCCGCGCTGCCGTCTACAGCTTCGACGACCTAGTGAAATATAAAAATGAAAACGCGGTGAAAGAAGCAGGCAAACTCCGCCTCGAAGGAAAGGAGTACATCGTTCAGGATGGCGATATCATCCATTTTCGGTTTAACGTCTGAATGAATTCAGCTTCACCCTTGAAGTTTTATTTGGGAAAAGATCAATCAAAAAAAACTCAGTACTAAAGTAGTTATCTTAAACTATCAACACATCACTTCTCCACCGAGTAGCGTAAATCAAGAACTTTTAGCTCTAACTTGTTTCTACCACCCCAGTCGTTAACCTGAAATTCGCATGCAAGATCTACCCTGTCTAATTTCTCATCAATAGAAGTAAATTCTTCCGCAAGATTGAACCCAACCGCATCAATTTTTGCGTCACCCTGAACAGCCTGAAAACGAACATGGGATTCTTCGCGTCCGATCCTTTTCAACCCATAAACACCAATGTTCTGAATAAGAAAAACAGGTGAAGGGTTTTCAGCACCAAAAGGTTCCAAGAAGGTAACCTGTGCATGCAATGTAGCATCGATTTCAGAAATCTTTATCGACTCATCTAAAAATAATTCCGGCACTAAGTTTTCATCACTCAAAATCCTACGCCCAACCTCGTTTATTGCATTTCGAAACAAATCTAAATTATTCTCATTTATGGTGAGCCCCGCAGCATAAGCATGACCACCAAATTGAGTCAAGTACCTAGTGCACTCGGTGAGCGCACGGTGAAGATTAAAATGAGGGATACTTCGTCCGGATCCCTTGCCAACACCATTTTCTAATGCAATTAAAACAGCCGGGCGAAAATATTTTTCGACAACCCGTGACGCAACAATTCCAACCACACCGCTGTGAAAATTTTCTGAGGCCAAAACAATTACCCGGTCTTCCTTCAAGTTCACTTCGCGACCTATCAGGTACTCTGCTTCATCCTGAACCAATTTCTGAATATCTTTTCGTTCTTGATTTATAACGTTAAGTTCTTGCGCCAATTCCTTTGCTTCTTTTAAATCTACGGATGTCAGCAATTGAAATCCATTATCCGCTTTGCCCAGTCTCCCTGCCGCATTGAGTCGTGGACCAAGAGCAAATCCGACCGAACGCACGGTAACCCGATTATCTACATCAGATACCGCTTTTAGTGCCACTAACCCTGCCTTATCCGTCGTCGACAAAACCTCAAGTCCATGGCGTACCAAAGTATGGTTTTCTCCTGTAAGTGGAGCAACATCTGCAATCGTGCCCAAAGCAACCAAATCGAGGTGACGCTTCATATTTGGCAATTGGTCTTTATTCCAGTTCATTTTTTTATACAACGATGTTCGCACAGCCACAGCTAGCTTGAAAGCCAAACCTACTCCACTAAGAAACCTGTATGGATACTCACAATTTGATCGGTGTGGATTAAGTACAGCCACGGCCTTTGGCAAACCCTCACTTCCCACCTGGTGGTGATCAGTTATGATCACATCCAATCCCAGAGAACGAGCTAGTTCAACTTCGCGGACTGCTGTTATTCCACAGTCTGCTGTAATCATAAGCGAGGCACCTTCTTTTGTTATTGCCCTGACCGCATTTTCATTTAATCCATATCCTTCTTTCATACGCTCCGGTAGGTAGTATCCGACGGTAATTCCTATATCACGAAAAAAATGTGTGAGAAATGCTGCCGAAGTCACACCATCAACGTCATAATCACAAAACAACCGAATCGATTCCTTATTTTTAATTGCCATTAATATTCGATCAACGGCAATCTCCATTCCATTCATAAGAAAAGGATCGTGCAAAGATGCGAGCTCTGCTTTCACAAACATCTCTGCTTCACCCACCCCTTCAACTTTTCGGTTGATTAATAAACGCGCAACGACTGGCAAAAGATCTAGAGAGGAAGCTATCTGATCCGCCGTCTCTACGGTCGGGTTACGCAATATCCATCGTTTATTTAAAAGAGAAAGCATTAAAATTTAATAAAATAAAAATATTTTTATTTTTAAAATAAACCCTGACATAAAAGAACCTGGGTGACACGAACAAACCAAGAGAGTGTTTTAACTAGATCAATGCTTCTATGTAATTTTTAAATAAACTCACTCACTCCTTTGAAGGTGCGACGATGAATTGGACAAGGACCATGTTTCCTGATTAGGTCTCGGTGAAGGCGCGTACCATAACCCTTGTGTTTGTTAAACTCGTACAGAGGAAATTGTTCGTGATATTGTTCCATGAGTTTGTCGCGGGTAACTTTTGCCAAGACTGACGCCGCAGCAATAGACTGGCTGAGAGAATCTCCTTTTACAATAGTCCACTGTTTAATCTCTGTATCAATGCGTTGATTCCCATCAATAAGCAAAAGGTTTGGTTTGTCGAATAAATCTTCCACAGCATACTTCATAGCAAGCAAGGAAGCCTGAAGAATATTGATCTTATCAATTTCTTCAACACTAATAACTCCGATACTGTAACTTAACGCCTGCTCTTTAATAATCAGGGAAAACTTTTCTCTTGTTTTAGGAGATAGTTTCTTAGAATCATCAAGACCGTTAAACTGTGAATCGGGGGCAAGTATAACTGCTGCGGCCACTACAGGACCAGCTAGTGGACCCCGCCCTGCTTCATCGACACCAGCAATAGCATGATACCCCTTGGCTCTGGCAGTAGTTTCGTATTCAAGCATAGATTGTCCCTTTGCCCAAATGATATGTCATCACATGTAACAGGGGCAACTGAATTATATGCTGGAGAATTTAAATTTCCACACACCCCTATCTAACGTTGCAAACAATCCCCTATCCAACTTATAATCGACCCATGCGCTTCTATCGAAAGCTTCTTACGGTTTTTTTTGTCGTAATCATTGCGGCTTGCGTGACCACACCGATTTCTAATAAATCGGCTTTTATTATGATACCCATTCGGCAGGAAATCGCTTTAGGAAAACAAGCATACAACCAGATTCTCAAGAAAGAAGAAGATTCGAGTGATCGAGAAACTACCAACCTTGTCAAACAAATCGGCTTGCGACTCGCAAAAGTAAGCGCTATGCCGAACTTAGACTGGGAGTTTCACCTTATCAAATCAGAACAACAAAATGCGTTCGCTCTTCCAGGCGGTAAGGTTGCAGTCTATACAGGTCTTCTGCCGGTAGCGATGAATGAAGCGGGTCTAGCTACCGTGATGAGTCACGAAATCGCCCATGTTATTGCCAGGCACGGAGCACAGCGAATGACCCGGCAATTAATCCTCACAACGGGATTAATGGCAACATCAATTAGCCTTAATAACAGTAAACAAAAAAAGATGATCATGGCAGCGCTAGGTGTAGGTATCGTCTACGGACTCACCCTACCCTTTAGCCGAACCAACGAAGCCGAAGCAGACCAAATAGGACTTAGATACATGGCGAGAGCTGGATACAACCCAAATGAAGCTATTCGCTTCTGGAAACGCTTTGCAAACGTCAAAGGAGGTAAGGACGTCCCTGAGTTTCTTTCGACACATCCTGCAGATAAAACACGCATTGCTTTGATAAATAGATATTTGACCCGTGCAAAGATTGACTACAATGCCCTTAAGGTGAAGTACGGATTAGGCAAAACCATCCGCTTTAAAGAAACAGAATCCAATGGCAATAAAAAAGAATCTAAGTCTCGATCTCCAAAACCCGTTCCAGGTATATCAGTCGAAACACTGAGGTAACTTGAAAGAAAATATTTGAGTTTATGGATTAGTAATCCCATGGGCTGACAGGGACTTAATAATGATAAAAATCATTGGCGTTTTATGCCCCCTTGGAATCCTAATATTTTTTCTTATATTTAATACTCCTGTAACACGCCTTGGATCTGGTTTTTTAATTGGATCAGGTTCATATGTTTTCACTTACCACGATCTAGTTAAGGAAGCGGACTCTATCAAGGTCGTGTTCCCAAATGAAGATGACATACCTGCAATCCTCTTATATAAAGATGCTAATCATAATTTAGCTGTGCTCCAATTAATTAACGCACCAAAGGTAAAACCCAATCAATTTAAATATTTTAATAGTAATTTTAGATTAAAAAGTGAATATGTTTATACACTCGGTTACCCATGGACTAACACAATGGAAGATACGCATGTACTTATAAATGGATCTGCTTCTTTGAATTATGAATTAGATCTAATTCCAATTACTATGCCTTTAAATTCAATTAATAGTGGGGGGCCGCTATTTAATTCAAATAATGATCTTTTGGGAATGATCCTTCATAGAAAGCATGCAGCTAGTTTTTATGAATTCGAAAAACAAAAAAATTACAACTACGCAATTCCAGCATCAACCATTATTAGGGTAATTGATAAATTAAAGTTAAAAGAAAAATATCAAAATATACAAAAATTGACTAGGGAATCGTTTATAGAAGCCACAAGCAAAAATATAGTTTTAATAGAGGCTTACTAGTTTATTTTTCAAAGAAATAAAAATAATGTTATTCCTTAATTAAAGCATTCAACCCGACACGGTAGTCTGGGTATTGAAGTTTAATTCCTAATTCTTTTTTTATTTTGTTGTTGGAGATCCTTTTATTAGCCTGATAAAAGCTACGAGCCATATCGGTAAGTTCAGCCTTTTCGTATGGAATAGGAGTAGGCGGTTTAATATTCAATAAGCCGCATGCATAGTTTAAAGCCTCTGAAGGGGGCGAAGGGTGATCATCACTTACATTGTAGATTTCACCTGGCTGCGGACGTTGCATAGAAGCTTCCAAAGTCTGAGCGAGATCTTCTACATGTATACGGGAAAATACAAGACCAGTTTTTTTTATACTCCTAGCACGGCCCTGTTTAACTGATACTAAGAGATTACGTCCAGGTCCATAGATGCCTACGCAACGAAAAATTACAACTGGTAAGTCATGTTTTTCATAAAGTTTAAGCCAGGCAGATTCAACTTCTACACGTTGGGTACCGCGAGCAGTAACTGGTTTAAGAGGTGAAGTCTCATCAACCCATTCGCCCTTAGTATCCCCATAAACTCCAGTTGAAGAAATATAACCAATCCATTTTAAATGACTCCAATTCAAAAAATCAGAACTAAGCTGTTGAAAAACTATGTCACCTGACCTTTGAGGTGGAATAGAAATTAAAATATGAGTGGCATTATGTATTGCATCATAAATTTCAGGCAAAACTTGATTGCCGTTGTATAAATAAACTGAAACACCAATTTTTTTTATTGGCTCATTTAGACTGGGATCACGACAAGTCCCCGAAACCAACCAATTTTTAGATATTAGCCTTCTAGCCAAAGCTTGGGAAGAAAATCCTAGTCCAAAACAAAAAAGGTGCCCTTTATAGGTGGCTTTAGACACTGTTTCCCCCTTATAAATTCTTTACTAAACTAAAGTATAAAATATTAACTGATGTAAAAAGGTTAAAATATTTCTATGCAGTAGAAACCGCTATTTTACTGAATAAAGACCCTGCTTCGCCATGCTTCTGACCTGCAATCAATAAGTCGGCGGTTCAATTCCTCACACGCATTAAAAAAGCCCGAAGAAAGATTTTTCTTCGGGCTTTTTTAATTGATGCGTATTTTGGACTATACAATCAGTCTTTTTTCTTCGCGACCTTTTTGTTTTTTTTCTTTTTGGTTGAATCGACCTTTGGCTTAAGTTCTTTAAGTCTAGCGGCTTTACCCCTCAGGTCTCTCAAATAATACAACTTCGCTTGTCGTACTTTGGCGCGCCTGATAACTTCTGTTTTTTCCAACCGCGGTGAATGAAGCGGTAAAATTCTTTCAACGCCAACTCCAAAAGAAATCTTGCGTAAGGTCATAGTCTCTCGAACCCCACCTCCATGCAAACGAATGACAACTCCCTCAAATACCTGGATACGTTCCTTTTCACCTTCAACGATACGTAGGTGAGCTCTCACAGTATCCCCAATGCGAACCTGAGGGGCTTCTTTTTTTAGCTCCCCTGCTTCAATTCTATCAATCAAATTCATTAACCTCTCCTTATGTTTGTATCGTTTATCTGCCCGTAATCGTAAAATATTTTGACTATATTTTATCTTGCTATCAAACGATCCAAGATAATCGCTATAGCAGCACGCACCGGAAGGTGATTATATTCCCCAACCCCCTCAACGGGATCGAGAACATAGTCAGCTTCCTTGATAATATTTTTTTCAAGTCCCCAACCAGTTCCAAATAACAAAAGAATGGGTTCCCCTTTTTTCATTTCACTCTGTAAGTACTGAAAGCTAACACTTTCAGGAAACTTACTAGCACCAGTAGCTACTGTAACCGGTTTCTTCCCATACCGCTCCGTGAGGTCTCGAACCGTTTCTGTAAGACTGCTCATCACCTTCGTTACAAGCAAAGCTTCTTTTCGGGTGGGATTATACTCCGCCCCGTAACCCGTCATCCAGTGTTCAATCAACCGCTCAACCAGTTGTCGTTGTGTTTTTAGCGGAGTCACCACACAAAAACTATTAACAGCATAAGTTCTCGCTACCCGGGAGATATCATGTATATCCAGTGTGGTCACGGATGACGTAACAACTTCACCAACTTTGTTGTAAACCGGGTAATGAATCAGAGCCAGGTGAATTTCACTCTTTATTATATCCGCCAAATCAAACTTTAAAGTTTTCGTGCCTTTTTCTTGGTTTCCGCTTAGATTTAATCGTCTTGTTTCGTTTCTTTACTCAAAAGATCTGGTCTTATCTCGGCTGTTTTTTTAAGTGCTTCTTTGAGTTGCCAGTCCTGAATCTTTTTATGATGACCTGAAAGCAAAATATCCGGAACCTTTAATCCTCGAAAATCACGTGGCTTCGTGTACTGTGGGTACTCCAATATATCACACTCAAAGGATTCCTCAATAAGAGAGGACTCATCTCCTACCACACTAGGAATAAGCCTTGAGATAGACTCAATCAAAACCATCGCAGGAATTTCTCCACCTGCCATCACGTAATCGCCAATGGAAATAGTATCATCAACAAAATTTAAAACCCGCTCATCAACACCCTCATAGCGACCACAAACAAAAATCAAATTCTCTTCTCGAGATAGTTCCCATGCCATTTTCTGATTGAATGACTTACCTCCTGGAGAAAGTAAAATCGAGCGTGCTCCAGGCTTACTTTCCTTAACAGTTTCAATCGCTCTAACTATCGGATCGACATTCATTATCAACCCCACCCCGCCACCAAAAGGATGATCGTCCGTCTTTCGGTGTTTATCTAACGTATACTCGCGCAAATCGTGGAGACTTATATTTAATAACTCCTGATCCTGCGCACGCTTAAGAGTACTCTCGCCAAAAGGAGACTCGAACATCTCTGGGAAGATCGTGATGATATCAAACTGACGTGTCTTCAAGCAAACCCTCCAAAGGATGAAAAATTAATTTTCTTGCTTCAAGGTCTATTGTTTTGACCACCGAATCGATCATTGGAATCAATAGCTCCCTTTTGCCGTCACGAACAACATACACATCGTTGCTTCCTGTACGAATAATTTCCTCTATATCGCCATGGTAGTGACCAACTTCGTCATATACTCTCAGACCTTCAACCTGAAACCAGTAATACTCATTCTCTGGTAAG
>JALPWY010000042.1 GCA_023271875.1 Nitrospinaceae bacterium
ACCAACTCCCTGCCTGTAATAGAATAGTCCCGTTGCTTCCTATTTGAATTGCATCGTGGAACTCAAGTCGCCACTAGTTATCGCAAACCATGTTCGTGTCAAATCCTTTCGAGACCATAGTTTCGCAGGTCACGTCCCAAAAAGAAAGAACCAGGCCTCTTTGCACTTCCACGGTTTTTCTCCAATCTTGCAGTTCATCCTCATAAAAATCAATCTTCTCACTATCTTTTTCTGCACGTGCTAATAGCCGCTTAAACTCTACATCAACGAACCCTGTATACTCGTAGGTAAACCGGGCCGGGTAATCATTTTCTCGTCCGTCATTCAGGTATTCTCTCAAGAGGTATAATGCTATCCAGTAATTAAAGCAAAGTCCTACCAGGTTTATATATAAATCTTTTTCGTATTCATCCTGGGTAACAGACTCTAGCTCGTCATCATTATTTTGAATTTGCCTAAAAACCATTGCCCTAATATTTTTGTTCCCGATAGAAAAATAGCCCTTGTTCCATACAGATTTTTCAATACACTGAATCACGGTCAACCTTAAATAATGTCTTTGCTCTTCGATTGTTTCTAATTTTTTCCATGACCTTCCAAGACCCTCAACCGTTTGCTCTTCTATTTCCAACAAACAATCATGATCTATCTCTAAGTCTTCCCAAATAACGCCTTCCACCTCTTCCTTAAAATATTCGCACAAGTCATCAACTTCGACGTCAGTAAAAAATTCCTGCGATGTAGTCAATACTTCATCGAGCGTTATCATCTCAGGTCCTTCGTCATCTCCTTTTCCTAACATCCATTTAAAGAAATTTATCATATTTATCTCTATTGAATTTGGTATCGTCTCTAAAATTAATTTTTAAACTTTTTTTCATACTGATCCGTATAAAAAACTATCCTTGATTCGTAGTTTTCATATGAATTATTGCAATGATCTTTATTTTTAATAATTAAACTGGGAAAGTTGGCAGGGTTACCGTCAATTGTTCTCTCGTGAATTTTCAAACTGAACATAAATTTTGTAATTGTGGCCGCGTATGTAATGTTAATTATCTCCCCAATAATTTTTGTCCTCTCGCTCATTGCATCCGCTATCGGTTTATATAGATCAGCTACATCCATTCCGTCTGATATCCTCGCAAACGTTTCAATAAGTCCAAAATAGGCCCAACACTCAACTGTCTCATCATGAACACTGGTCATCACCCAATTTAATTTCTCACCGGATAATTTTTCAGCCGCACAAACCGAGGTTAACGTTGTAGAAAGTATCATGATTGCTAGTGCTAACGATTTCATTGTTCACGCTCCTTTTTAATTTCCAGAAATATTTTTTTGTTACAGCCATAAGAGCAGATTAATTTTTAGTTACTTTGAAATATTTATTAAGAAATGATTAAAAGCGGACTATGCCTCATAACTCCATATAGCCTTCTAAGCGCCAAGTGTGAAAAAATGCGGTTATTTTATGTTGGTTAGCGGAGATATAAGTAAGCTTTGGTCAAACATCTATAATTATGGTAGGTTTTGATATCCAAACACCACAAGTCTCGTTATAGGGCTATGTCAAAAGACATTAAAATTCCATGGATTTTTTTAGTTTTCTTCCTTTCCTTTACACCTCTATCAGCTCATTCCCAGGAAAATAATATCGAATCTCTTGAGAGGCAGTTTCAGGAAGAACCTGAAAATATAGTAATTCTCAAAAAGCTTGGGACTGCTTACTTAAATTCTAAGCGCAATCAGGATGCTTCAAAAATATTGGAAAAGGCTAAGGTAATAAATCCAGACGCCTCGGACGTGCGCTGGAAACTGGCATTAGCATATTTGGGACTTAAAAAAGATGAATTAAGCATGGAAGAAGCCAGAGTTTCTATACAACTTAATCCCAATCAATTTCAACCCCACGCTATCCTGGGAGATCTTTTATTTTTTTCAAACCAAGACAATGCGGCATTAAAAGAATACGAATTAGCTGCATTACTGAACCCGGAGTATATTATCGTTTATAAAAACATTGGTTTTATTCACCATGGTTCTAAGAGGTATAAAGAAGCCATCAATGCATACAATAAGTATTTACAAAAATTTCCAAAGAATGCGGATGTCCGATATCAATTAGGTATGGCATTTTGGTCTTTAAGAAAATATAAAGAAGCTATTTTAAGTTATAAAAATACTTTGGAAATTGACCCTAGTGCCGAAGAGGCGAGGCTATGGTTAGGCGTGACTTACTCATCGATATCAAAATATAAAGAAGCGATTGAGGAGTTTGAAATTTATACAAATTCTAACAACGAAAATTCTTTTGCCTATCAAAAATATGGGGACGCTTTATTTTTAAATAAAGAATACGAAGAAGCATTAAAAAAGATTCGCATTGCCCTAGAAATAAAACCGAATAATTTTGTGTCCCGCGTAATTCTTTCCAGAGTATATGGAAGGCTTAACAAGCCATTGGATCAAATCAAAGAACTAAAAACAGTGCTTAAAAATAACCCTAAATATCTTGGAATACACAAGGAACTGGCTGATGCTTATTTTGATAACAAAAAATATAAGCTAGCCATAAAAGAATTTAATAAACATTTAGAGACAAATAAAAAAGATACTCGTTCTATTTATTTTATGGCGAAAGCTTACCAAAATTTAAACGAAATCCCAGATGCAATTGATACATTGAAAGCTGGAATAGTGACCGATCCAAATTATCAATCCTTTTATCATGAACTGGGATTGATTTATGACAAATTAGGAAGATACGAAGACGCAATAACTCAACTTAAAAAATCCACCGAAATTAAAGAGGATTCCTATTCACATGGACAAATATCATATATCTATGCACACAGGCTAGGTAAGGTCAAAGAGGCTTTAAAGGAAGGCCTTTTGGCTGCAGAGTCTAATCCTAGAGATCCGTGGATATATTCTCATTTGGCAGGTTTATACCAACAAATAGGCAACTTTGAGACTGCATTTGATTATCGAGAAAAATACATCAACTTCATAGAAGTTAAACATGGGAAGGATCACCAGATGTATTCTACGGCCTTGCTAGACATGTCTTATACTTATGAATTAGTGGGTGCTTTAGAAAAGGCAAATGACATTTATCAAAGAGTGCTTAAAATAAACAAACCTTTCCTTGAACAAAGTCCCAACAGATATTTGCACATGATACTTGATATAGCAGATAAGTTAGCATTGCGAGGTAATAAAAAGTATGAAGAGGAAGGTTTCAAACTCCTTGAAGAAGCAAAAACTATTGGTGATTATACTCCCGGTATTGAAGTTTTTATGCAAGAAAGAATCAACTCAAAAATGGGTATGGCTTATGTAAAAAATGGAAAATTCGATAAAGGTGAACCTCTATTAAAAAATGCATACGAAACACAAAAGCAATTGGGTTTATTGCCAGATTTGCAGACGACATTAACGGGCCTAGCACTTTTATACGGCAACACACGTGTCACTGATAAATGGATCGATGTTTTAAGAGAAAAAATTGAAATAACTCGCAAGCTTTACGGAGAAAACACAGTTGTTTATGCCCATCACTTAGGAGAACTTACCGGCGCCCAAATACAGATAGGTGATTTAACGTCTGCACAAACCAGCGCTACTAAATGCTTGGAACTTACCAAGACTCTTTCGCATACAAATTCAGCAACTTATTTACTTTGTTTGCACATGGCAGGATCAATTGCACTTTTGCAGGGAAATTTTGCAGAAGCAAAAAAGTATTATGAAAAAACCATACAAGATAATATTGTCCCCTCTTCTAAAACTCAAGCTTATGTTGGTCACTTAGCATTAGGAGTAATCCACGCGAATCAAAATAATTTCAAGCTAGCAGAAGAACAAATAAAAACAGCCGCTAAAAGATTGGAAGAAACATTTTTAAGTGATCTGCCTTTATATGCCGAAGTAATTGGTAATCTAGCATGGGTTCTTTTAATGCAAGATAAAGTTGAAGAAGCGTATTTACTCGCAGAGAAGGCAGCCGAAAATTATGTAAATCATGTAGATAGAGTTTTTAAATATACATCAGAGAAAGACAAGATAAATTTTTTAAGGGCTGCAGATATAGATTTTTATGCAACAGTGGCCATGAGAAAAATCAATGAACCCCGAGTGAGGGAAAGACTATACCTGCGAATATTGCAATACAAGAATAATATATTAGATCAGCTCGCATCCCAGAATGAAATTAGATCTATAAGCCTAGACCCTACCATTAAAAGGATTTTTCAAGAATTAACTGCTAAAAGAAAAAAACTCTCTGGTTTAAAAATAAGCCTTACTAAAAAATTAATTGAACCTCGAAATTATATAAAACTGAAAAAAGAAATTGATGAGCTTGAGGGGCGCCTTAGCCTTGCACACTCAGAAAAGTCAATTAGTCCGGGGCTTGCAAAGCTTAGTATGGATCGTCTTTTGGAATCGATTCCAAAAAATTCCACTCTGATTGAATTTGTAAAAGTAAATACGGATAAATTTAACGAAAAATCGAAAGAGGATAAATATATTGCAATCGTTGTAAATTCTCAAAAAGAAATCAATGTTGTTGTGTTGGGCAAGGCGAAGGAAATTGATGGGGCTCTTGCTGCGCTTAAAAGATCAGTCCGGGAAGTAGATGATGAGCCCACGATAAAAACCAAAGCAAATAAGTTGTATAAAACTATTTTTAAACCTTTGGAGAAATATTTTATTTTTAAACCCTTGGAGGAATATTTTTCTCGATCCAAGTCAGTTTTTATTGCACCAGATTCTAACCTAAACCTTTTGTCATTTAATATTTTAGTCGACGATGCCGGTAAATACTTAATAGAAAAATATGCAATTAGTTATGTAAACAGTGGAAAGGATTTTTTAAAAAAATTTAATAAAACAAACAATACTAAAAAAGAAACATTTGTTTTTGCCGGTAACCCATCATTCGATCCACCTGAAAATATAATGGAAATTCCTATCGCTTCTTCAGAATTGTTCTTAGCTCAAGTTAGATCTGCTGATAGTGACGGGCTGCATTTTAAGCCATTGCCGGCAACACAGGTTGAAGTTGATGAGATAGGGTCACTTTTTAAGTCCGATAATAATGTGGTTATTCTAAGTGGGGAAAGTGCTTCCGAACATGCAATAAAAAATATCTCTTCCCCTAAAATTCTTCACCTTGCAACACATGGTTTTTTTTTAGAAGACCAGGTTTCTAAATCACGAGATATTGATAACAACCCAAATAACATCTCCCTTGGGATTGGCATTAGGGGCATAGGTGGAAGGCTCTCTCAGATGGTTAGTGATTCTAATCTTGATAATCCTCTTTTGCGTTCCGGGTTGGCTTTTTCTTCTGCAAATTTTCCGTCGGGGAATATGCAAAAAACAGGAGAAGATGGGTTATTAGTTGCACTTGAAATTTCCAGTTTAAATTTAGTGGGAACCGATCTTGTCGTTTTGAGTGCGTGCGATACTGGTATAGGTGAAGTTCCCAAGGGACAAGGGGTTGTTGGCATGAGAAGAGCCTTTCAGGAGGCAGGCGCAAAAAGTATTGTGATGAGCCTTTGGCAGGTACCAGATAGAGAAACCAAGAATCTTATGATTAAATTTTATAAAAAACTATATGAGGGAAAATCTAAAATTGAATCAATCCATGAAGCTTCTTTAGAAGTAATGCGTTCTATTAAAGAAAAAAAAGGAACGACCCATCCTTTTTATTGGGGAGGATTTATGTTGCTAGGCGATTCGGGAGTTATCAACTAAATATGCCTGAGACAAAAAACTAGCCACCATAGTCTTCGACTTTATCAGGAACAAAGTCCTTATCATAATCGTATCCGATTTTATCGTACTTGCCATCTTTGTCGAAATCGCCTAAAAAAATATACATGTCATCTTTTTCAAAAATACGTGTTTCAAAATAACCATCCTCATCAACATCGAAAAATAAACGGTCTGATTTTCCATCGTGATCCGTATCACGTACCATAAGATCACCTTTTCTATTTCCATTTAAGTCAGTTATTACTTCATCGATTTTGCCGTCACCGTTCGTATCCTTTTCTTCAATAACTACCGGTTTAGACTTTGGTTCGATCCTCACTTTATCGCACGGATAAGAAAACCGATTTTGATAAAATTCTTTTATGTCGTCTACTGAAACAGCAAAGTTTACTCCTTGCGCATTTTGAGTAATAAATGTGTTTACTCCTATTACCATTCCTTGATCAGTTATCAGGGGGCCTCCTGAATTTCCAGGATTAAGAGGTGTTTGAGTCTGAATCATTGTAGCTTTATATTTGTTCCCTTTTATTTGATATTCGTAGTCTGGAAAAATCTGACCTATTGTTCCCCTGGTATAAACCCATGGTTGACCAATAGGGTGGCCAATTGCATGAACATCATCTCCCACCAAAACATCTTCGTTGCTACCCAGCACCATTGTCCTAATATCTGGTGGTACGAATTTGAGTTTAATGAGGGCAAGATCTTTACTTGGATTACAAGATTCTAACTTGGCTTCAAAAACATATTGATCTGCATAGTTTTTTAAAATGATTTTGTATGACTCGGCATTCTCTGCTACGTGAAAATTGGTAATTATATCTCCCTGGTTATTCAGAATGATTCCAGATCCGGTTGAAACGGTTTCCCCACCCTGTATGTTAAGAATATGTGCAACAGCTGGTGCATACGATTTATAGATAGATGCACCCACACCTCGAGTACGAAGTGTCTGAATATTTGACATGGTTTTTTTTGCATATGCAAAAACATTTTTTATTTCATTGGGGTTCATTTTTGGAATATTAATAAATTTGGTTTGAGTAAGCTTTGAATTTTTAATTAAGCTAGTTGCTACCGAATCATCCTCTTCACTGGCTGGTAAAACCATAAAAGCAAACTCGCTTGCAATTTCTCCGCTAGCGTGATCACTGATAATTAATTTATAATTACCGCTTTTCTTACTTAGAGTTAGCCAGTCGTTGCTTGAGGGGATAAGAACTTTTGTTTTCTTATCTATTTTTATTTTCTCTACAAGAGTGGTTTTTTCTTTTCCGTTTCTCTCCATAAGTAGTGAGTAACTACCAATATCCAAGCCTTTAATCGAGATCTGAATATTTGCATCTGTCAGGAGTGCGTCACCTTGACTTAGTAATGATTTTTCTTTAGAGGTTTGTTTGGTATTTTTATAAAAAATGGATATTTTTGAGATCGGAGTTTCTGCTGGTGTGGCGATTACGAGAGAGTATAATGACGATACCGAGAAAAATAAGACAGTGAATATGAGAACGGAGAACCGTAGCCGTTGCCACATTTGCACACCTCCATTTTCATTTGGGATGTTACATAATAAGCTATTGAGGTGGTTTTAACAATAAATCATTGTTGGATGAGGTACTACACATAATAGAGGGGATGTATGCCCAGCAAACGAATCTTAGTGGTTGAAGATGATCCAGCTATCTTTAAAGTTCTAAAAGATGTTTTAGCTAATGAAGGTTTTGAATCGACCTGGGTTGAATTAATTTCAGAAGCAAGAAAGGCTTTAAAATCTACCATTTTTTCCGCAATCATTTTAGACGTGAAATTACCGGATGGAAATGGTTTTACTTTTTGCAAAGAGATTAAGCAAAACTATGATATTCCAGTTATTTTTTTAACGGCGCAGAATACTGAGGCAGATATATTACGCGGTTTGGACATAGGCGATGATTACGTGGAAAAACCCTTTAAGAGTATAACTTCAGTAGCACGAAGGATCAAAAATATTATTAAAAGAGAGGAAGAACCAAAATCCACTTCAAGAGATTCAAAGTTTGATTGGGATGATGATAAAAAAATAATAACGTACAAGGGGAAAAGACTTACACTCGCTAAACTTGAAAGAAAAATTTTAGAATACCTTATCATGAGACCAGGCAGAGTAATCAGTCGCGAAGAGTTTATAGACAACTGTTGGCCAGTTAATCCTAATATTAAGTCAGATAAAGTAGTTGACGTTTATATCTCGAAAATTAGAAATGCAATTAAAGCTATCGACCCTCAAATTAATAAATTCCAAATTATAACAACTCGTAGCGGAGAAGGCTTTATGCTGGAAGAGTAATTCATGCGATTCTTTTATAAAATATTTCTGAGTATACTACTTACGGCAGGTCTCGGGGTTGGAGGCTATGGATACTGGTTAATCAATGCAATGCAGGATCAGCGTGGAATAACAATAGAGGAAGAACTGGGGAATATTTCAAATCTTTTATCGTCTCAGCTGGCTTTTAAGATAAAAGACGGGACGATAGATACTGCGAATATTGACAGGGCTTTTAAAAAAATCCAAACCATACAAACTAGATCCAGCACTGGCAGTCCTATAAAAAAAAATACTGCCATCAACGCATATGTTACGGATAAGACAGGAACTGTTATCTATGATTCGAGCAATCCAGATAACATAGGAAAAGATTTTAATCTAAAACCAGACGTTCTCTCAGCACTAAATGGTGAAAATGGAGCAAGATTTGAACTAAGTGCTTCGGGTGATCCATTTTCTCAGAAGTATTATATTGGCGCTCCTATCAAGCATAAAAATCGTGTCGTTGGCAGTATATCAGTTTCAAAACCGGTAAAAAGTTATTATGACGTTGTTACCGCAAGGAAAGATCAACTAATACTTTTAATTATTGTAATTGTTTTGATAGCCTTGGTACTAGCATGGCTTTTAACCTACTTGGTGAGTCTCCCGATTAAAGAATTAGAAAATTATGCCCAAACGGTGATTAAAGGTGAAATTGCCAGGCCGCCGAAAATATCGCTTCCAGATTTTAAAAATTTTGCCAAAGAATTTGTGAAGATGAAAACTATCCTTGAACAAAAAGAACCGATCAAAAATTATGTACTTGACATAACCCACCATATAAAGAGTCAGTTAACTGCCATAAAGGCTTCAGCTGAGCTTCTTAAAAATAAAGTATCGCAAGACAGGGTGGGTTTATTGTCAAATATTGTAACGGAAGCCGATAAATCTACCAAATACCTCAATGACCTGTTCGAGTTAGCACGCGTAGAAAGCCAAATAGATGTGAAGAAAAAAGAGAAGCTGTCAATCAAAGAATTGGTAGGAGAAAACATATCGAGCGCTGAATCCAAAATAACCAAGAAAAAAATTCAAGTAAAACTTGAATGGGGTTCTTCTGAACCCATCATTTTAGGTAATAGAGATATCCTGCCGGCGCTTAATAATCTCATATTAAATGCAGTAGAGTTTTCTCCTGTGGGGGGTAAAATTGTAATTGAAGCCATGGAAGACAGAAATAAAATTCACATATTTATACGCGATCAAGGGCCGGGTATTCCTGAATATGCAAGAGATGAAATTTACAATAGGCATTATTCTCTTATAAGGCCTTCAGGTGAGAAGAGCAGCGGCATGGGGCTTGCCTTTGCTAAACAGGTGATTGCTTTACATAATGGAGAAATACAATTGGAACCATCATCACAGGAAATGAATGGCGCGAACTTTAGGGTATCATTTCCTAAGAATTAAATATTTTCTTCGGTGGGTCTTTATTTCATTACCAGCAATATTTACCCATTGTCACAGTTTTTGGGTATAGCAGGTATATAAAGAAATTAGTCCTGAATTTTTACCGGAAGCAAGCAACATGAATTTGTATGGTTGGAATTTTTCCCTTGGTTCTGGCTTCATCAGAGATATTTGACTCATAAGATTTTCCTAATGAGAAGTTCAACCTTTCGTAGCGTGTGATATTTACTGAATTTTGTAACCCCTGTCGGTTTTTCGCTGGCAGGGGTTTTTTATTTTACATACACATTGTCCGAGAATAATTACCTCTCCAATATACCCTTCAAATCTTGCAGACCAATAATCTCCTGATAACTACGGTGTTTTAGCAAGAAACTTCCTTCTAGAAAAAATCATTCGTGTTCCCGGGCTATATCAATGAAAGGGTTTTTGTCTACCTATTTCATGTTCTCTCAAGCATATGAACTACTAATAAATAAAGAGTTATGAGGCATAGTGCGATTTAATCATTTCTTAATAAATATTTCAAAGTAACTAAAAGTTAATCTGAGATCTTATAGCTGTAACAAAAAAATATTTCGGGAAAAATGGTAACCCAAAAAATTTAAATTTAGGAAAAGAAAATGAATATAGCAGAAGAAAATTTAGTGCCAGAAGAAAATTTAATACAAGGACGAATCGAAGAAGTTTCTCTAGGCGAGCCCACCATCCATGGGCAAATGGCGATGTTTCCGTTGCTAGATAAAGAAGAGTCGGCGGTCGATTACCTGACGCTGGATGAATCAATTGCCAATGGTTATGCGTATGTTACCGAAATCGATGAAGGTGGAAGCGTTCCCGAGCTTAAATTTAAGAATAGTTGCGAAAAGAGAATATTCCTGATGGAAGGAGAAGAGTTGGTAGGTGCTAAGCAAAACCGCACTCTTAATATCTCTCTCTTGGCGCCCGCAGAAAAGGAAATTACTATTCCCGTCACCTGTGTAGAATCGGGCCGCTGGGCTTATGATTCTCCTAGATTCAAAACATCGAACCGTGCTCACTTCTCAAGGGGGCGCAGGGAAAAAATGGCATCGGTATCTGAGTTTATGAATTATTCAGATAGACCTGAGGCAAATCAGTCCGAGGTCTGGGACGAGATTTCGGAAAAAGCAAAGAGAATGAAAAGCCACTCGCGCACCGGTGCGATGGGCGATATCTTCGAGGACCATGGGGCTCGTGTCAGCGACTACGTAAAAGCTTTCACTGCAGTTGAGAACCAGTCGGGAATGTTGGTAATGGTAGGTGACGATATTGTTGGTCTTGATCTATTTGATAATAAAGAATCACTAAAGAAGCTAATGCCGAAACTGGTTCGGAGCTTTGCACTGGATGCAATTGAATTGAATACGAGAAAAAAATATCAAGCAAGGATTGAAGACGCAGAAGATCTTCTTAAGAAGTCGGCCACCGCCAACACCAGTGTTCACCCGGGGGTAGGCGATGGGAACAACTTGCGACTTCAAAACGAAGAGGTAATTGGCGGGGCCTTATCACTGGATTACCAAGTGATTCATCTTTCGGTATTCAAAAATGATGTCCGATCCGAGTCCGGAAGTCATCATCGTAACCGAGGATCAAGAGTACGCCGTGCAAGTTATCGTCGAAGTTATAGAAGAAGGGAAGAAGGTATCTAATGAAATCAATTTTTTCTAGGTGATATTTTTTCATTAAATAGGCCTAACTTTAAAATAAGCATTCAATCTTAAAAAATAGAGGTGTTTAAAGATGTTTAAAGCGATTGGAAAATATTTACGGAGTTTCTTCATCAAGGAGGAAGTCCTGCCAGAGCAAATAGACGTAATCTTTGAGTCAGTAGATATAGATCGAGCAGTAAAAACGCTAAAGATCAAAGAAAATGCCAAAGAAGATGGTGAAAACGAAACCCCTGATAGCAATGAGACAAACATAGGTTCAACTGAAATGAAGACCTATCAATTCATAGTTACCGAGACAAGTCAAAGAAAGCAACAGTTCATTGAGAATATTCTTTCTTACGACAAAGGTATTTCCGATTCAGATATAAACCTCGTATATGAGGAAGGCATAAATTTAGGGACCTTAACAAAACACGAAATTGAAAGCATTGTACAAGAAGAAAAGAACAGCCTCGTTGATTCCAAAGACAAATTAAAAGATTTAAAAAAAGATTTTAATACATTTAAAACTAATAATAAATTAAAGCATGTGCCTGACTACCCAGAGTCATATCAATTGTACATAGCTTTTTTGTTAGCAATATTACTAGGGGAAACAATTCTAAACGGAATTTATTTTGCTCAGGGAAGCGAGTATGGAATTTTGGGAGGAGCCATCTACGCGTTAGGTATAGCGGCTGTTAACATAGCTATTTCGTTTAAATTAGGTCAAGCCACTACTTACAAAAACCATATTAAGAACAGATTAAAGACTTTAGGCTCTTTGTCAATATTCAGCGTACTGGCTTGGGTCGTTGTCTATAACCTTTTGGTTGCACATTATAGACAGCAGATAGATGTAGATATAGATAATGCTGGAACACTGGCGGTTAAGCTTTTTATACAGTCACCCTTTGCATTGGATAAGTTTGAATACTGGGTGTTATTTCTAGTCGGACTATTGTTTGGTTTGTTTGCGTACACCGAAGGTTATTTATGGGATGACCGCTATCCAGGCTATGGAAAATTGTACAGACGTATGGAGCAATCAAAGCGAGATTGGCATGCTGACCAGGAAGACATAATAAATCGATTAGAAGATTTAAAGCTAAAAAAATTAGATGAATTTACAGGAATGCAGAGTGATGTTAAATCGACCATTAATTATTTAAAAGGAGTTGTTGGGCAAAAACAAGCGATGGTTACAAATCTCGAGAACAATATAGAACAGATAGAATCAAGCAGTAAAATCCTGATAAAAATGTATCGAGAAATCAATATGGTACACAGGCAAACATACCCACCTAAGTATTTTATGGAAGAGATAGCTCCTCCCGATCATGCAACGGTAGAAACTAATATTGAAAATGATTATGCCCGGGTTAAGGAACAAGAAAAAATAAGGGACGAATTTATTGCAATGGTCGAACAAATAAAAAACACTATTGTAGATTTATATAATAAGTCGATTCAGTGCATTTCTAATATAAATCTTGAAGCGAATGATAAATCGCAAACACCAAAAGGGAACAATGAAATCACAACAAGATAGACGAAAGAAAAATAAAGAAAAAAAAGGTGGCCTATTAATCTTTTTTATAATTGGAATAATTGGAACGATAGGTGGCTTTGTGTTTAATGCAATGCTAAACAAACAAGATATTGATGAAGCGACAAATTGCCCAACTGATGGAGTGAACTACCACAAAGTCATATTGATTGACACATCTCAAAGTTACAATCCTATACAAAAAAAATGGATCAAAAGCCAATTAAAAAAAATTGTCTACGGAACAAAAGAAAATGAAAAGATCTCCATTTATACAGTGGGCGCAAACTACCATGAAACTCTTTTGCCGTTGCAGTCCAAATGCAACCCGGGTGATGCCTCCGGAGTAGACCCATTTTTAGAAAATAAAAGGATGAAACAGGAGGATTGGGAGAATGAATTTATCAAACCTCTTAATAGTGTATTCAAGGGCTTATTGGATAATGATTCAGAAGGTATGTCTCCAATTATGGAAATGATTCAGGCTATATCCATAGCTGCTTTTCAGAATGAAAAGATTTCAACAAAAAGGAAACTATTCATTTTCTCAGATATGATTCAAAACAGCGAAGTTGCATCACATTATAAAGACTCTATTAATTTTCAAAAATTTAAAGATTCACCTATGTATTTAAAAGTACGTACAGATCTTACAGGTGTAACAGTAAGAGTGCTTTACATTCGGCGCTTCGGACATGAAAAGATCCAAAAAGGAACAGCTCATGCGAAATTTTGGCAGGAATATTTTAATTCCATGGGTGCAGCAGGCTTTTCAATAAAATTTGGTGAAGGTTGATGTTATGGCCCCTAAGTCAGAACATTTTTTCTCCCAAAAAGGTCATGCACCAACAACAATTAATTGAATAGGAACGCTAACTATGAAACGTTACAAGAAATCTGGGAAGTCAAAGTTAACAAAGAGTCTGGAAAATCTTAACTATAGAAATATTTTTGGCCTGGCCTTTGTTCTCGGAACGATATCCATTACTTTGGGCTGGAAGCTCGACTCTCTTTATTTATGTGGGGTCGTACTCCCAATTTTATGCATGCTCGCATATAGCTCATTAGGCTTTATAGAGAAAAAAAATGACACCTTAATCGAGCAATTCGCAGACAGCATTTATTATTTAGGGTTTTTGCTGACTTTAGTTGCCTTAATTATTTCCTTGGTTGATTTAAGTGAAGCAGAGTATTCGTTGGAAGGTGTAGGAAGTCGTTTTGGTATTGCCTTAGCCACCACAGTATTAGGATTATTTCTGAGAATAATATTGACTAATTTCCGCGAATCGTTTTCAGACAAAAAAGTGATTTTGGAAGAGCAACTTGCAAAGTCAATGAAGGACTTTTCCTACCAAGTTCAAATCCAGGCCAGGACACTAAGGACAACCACAGACTTATATAACACTTCAATTGAACTTTCCATAGATTCAATGAATAAATCTATTGAACAAGTTGCTAAAACTTTTGAGCGCACCAATGAACAGCTGAGTTTAGCGGTTACTAACGTAGTCAAAAAAATAGGATTGATCCAAATATCCGAAGATATTTTAACTTCGCCAATTCAGAAGCCAATTAAAAAACTAGCGGATCTATTAGATGAATACAAAGATGGTTTTGCTTCTTTAACGCAAGAGCAGAAAAAAATATCCAGAGATAATGAGCTCTTTTCTAATAATTTAACCAAGTTAAACGAATCATCAACTAAGCTTGGCAGTTCAATTCAAAATATTTCCGATGGCATAAGCAACGTTCATTTAGAGATAGATAAAAAGCATCAAAATAACATGGAAGAATTTATGCAAACATCGAAGGTCAACCTTAATTTACTCAACGGAAGTTATATAAAATCAGTTCAATTGATGAATGATGAACTAGGGCGAGGTTCGCATGGCTGATCACAATAACAGAAGCAATTTTCTAATTGGCTTAACACTTACAGAACTAGCTTTCATTTTATTTTTCATACTCCTTTTTTTTTCCACTGTTATTATAAAAAAGAAAGTCGAAAACATTGATAAGTTTAAGGAAGAAGTAGAAGAAGTAGAAGTATATAAAAAGATCTTTGTGGAAATGCCAGAATTTAATAAAAAAACAATAGAGGAGAAGGCCGAATGGTTAAAAGAGCTCGTTGAGAAGGACATGTTGAGTGTCAAGCATCAAGAATTAGTCCAAAAACAAAAAGCTCTTAATGATTTCTATAAAAATAGTCTCCAAGCAATACCTGGGTTAAAAGATAAAACTGAACCCGAAAAAGCCAAATGGTTAAAAGAGCTTGTCGAAAAAAGTAATTTGGATTCAAAGAATCAAGCATTAAACAAAGAGCTTACAAAGATAAACGAAAAAATAGTAAAAATAGAAAAAGAAATGAAGCTTAAGAACGAGAAGGTAGCTAGCTTGGAAAAAAAACTAGCGGGTAACCGACCCCCCGCTTGTTGGAAAAATAAAAAAACAAAAAAACCTGAATATATATACAACATTATTCTTAGGGGAAATGGTATTACCACTCAGCGTGGTTATAAAAAATATTTAGAAAAAGAGTTTCAGAAAATACCCGGGGCCAACAATATTATTGGCACTAAGAATCTTTCTATAGGAGAGTTTAAGCAAAAAACTAGAAGTGTTTTCAATTGGAGCGTTAAGACTGCAAAACCTGAATGCAGACATTTTGTAAGAATCTTTGACGAAACAGGATTAAATAAAGAAGCGTATAAAATACCACTTCGTGGCATTGAACATTACTTCTTCAAAAAGGAATATAGATCGACATATTCAGAATATCAAAAAGGTTTACCGTCACTTAATAAA
>JALPWY010000043.1 GCA_023271875.1 Nitrospinaceae bacterium
TATTCATGGTCCAATTGATTGGGACCACTTCAACAAGAGAGGGTATCAGGTATTATCTGACGAGTTGGTAGGATTGTTTTCACACACAGGGCAAGGTAATAGAATAGATAATTGCGTGTTTTGATTGTTTTTTTGCCTTTTTAGAGATTGGGTGTTATGGATGATGAATCTATCTAAGAATTTGATTTGAGAAGATAGGTGTAACCTTTAAGACCTTCCTTATATAGGGACAGAAACTCGTTTCCTTCCTCCTGAGTAATGTTTCCCGCCTCCACATAATTAACCAAAAATCCCGACACTCTTTCGGACAGTTCATCCGCCTTGAATTGCACGTAGTCTAGTACGTCGGTTACGTCTTCACCTTCGATGATTTGTTCGTACTTCAAGCTTCCATCTTCCTGGATTGAAACATGAAAAGTATTGGTGTCACCGAAGAGATTATGAAGATCTCCAAGTATTTCTTGGTATGATCCAGTTAAAAATATACCCAGTTGGTAGGGTTCCCCCTGTTCCAACTGATGGACCTTGAGAGTGGGTGTGTTACTCCGGTTGGTTCCTATAAAAAGATCAAGGCGTCCATCAGAATCGCAGGTAATATCTTCTAGGGTCGCGTCGCGTACGGGTTCCTCGTTAAGTCGTTGGATCGGGAGTACAGGGAACACCTGGTCGATGGCCCAAGAGTCGGGGACAGACTGAAATACAGAGAAATTGCAAAAATACTTATCAGCTAGATTTTTACGCAGGGTTTTGATTTCGTCTGGCAAATACTTGAGTCGCTCTGATAATTTCTCAATTTTTCTAGAGATCCCCCAGTAGATGCGCTCACAAAGCGCGCGGTCGCGAAGGGTTATTAGTCCTAATAGAAACTGGTTATGAATTTCATCTTTCAGGTGCGTAGCGTCATGCCAGGACTCAATCAGGTTTTTATTGGAAGTGTTTTCCAGTACGTCATAAATTTCCTGCACAATTTCGGGGGGATTTCTAGGGATCTCAATTTGCTCACTCCACTCGGGGAACGAGGTAACATCCAAGACATTGAAAACGAGAATAGAGTGATAGGCTGTCATCGCTCGCCCCGATTCGGAGATGATATTGGGGTGAGGCAAATCTTCTTCCTGACAGGATTCCAGAATGTGATAAACGACATCGTTGGCGTATTCTTGTACGCTATAGTTAGTGCTCGATGCATAGGTAGAACGCGAACCATCGTAATCGACACCTAGTCCACCTCCTACATCTATGTAGTCGATAGGGAATCCAGACTTTTGAAATTCCACATAGAAGCGCCCCACTTCTTTTAAACTATTTTTAATGCGACGGATATTGGTAATTTGACTACCCAGACGAAAATGAATGAGTCGTATGCAGTTTTTTATTCCGTGTTTCTCTGCGAAGTCAAATGCTTCGATTAGTTCTATGGAGTTGAGGCCAAACTTTGAATACTCTCCACCCGATTCGGCCCATCTTCCTTGGCCAGAGCTGATTAATTTTATCCGAAGTCCAATATTGGGTTTAATGTTTATTTCTTTTGCAACTCTATTAATGATCTCGAGTTCACTAAGACGTTCCACAACAATGAAAACCTTCTTGCCAAGTTTTTGACTCATCAATGCCAGTCGAATGAATGTTTCATCTTTATATCCATTGCAGATAAGAAGGGCTTCAGGGTTATCTAGGATTGCAAGGATTGCATGTAATTCCGGTTTCGAGCCAGCTTCTAGCCCAAAGTTATAGGGTCTGCCGAATTTGACTATCTCTTCGACTACCTGACGTTGCTGGTTGACTTTAATAGGATAAACGCCATGGTAGGCACCTTTATACTCATATTCCTTAATGGACTTATCAAAGGCGTTGGCTAATTTTGAAATACTAGCTTTGAGAATATCAGAGAAGCGAATGAGTGCCGGAAGGGAATAGCCCTTGGCCTGAATGTCTTCGACCAGTTCTTTTAAATCGATGGAATGATTGCTACCGTTTTGTGGTTGGATAATGACATTCCCCTTACTATTGATATCAAAATACTCCGAACCCCAACCACGAATGTTGTATAGATTACGAGAATCCTCAATAGTCCATTTCGCCATTACCCTGTACCTTTTGATCTAAACTGCCCGACTTGAAAAATTCAAGCTAGCTTCAATCGAACGTTAAAATAAAAAACACGAACCACTTAAGGCGAAAGTAAGCGTCTCAAGTGATTTGTGCAGTAACTAAAAAGATTAGCCTAAAGTTATATTATCACTTTGAAAAGTCAATCCATTTATAATGCCTAAATTTTTAAAAATAAGAGGGAAAGCAATATGGCCATGGGTTCATTTATGATATATATTCAGACCGTCTGTGAAAGATATTTAAAGGAGTTGGGATGAAGATAGAAGGTGTAGATGTTCGGAAAATTTCTGAGGAGTTTGGGACGCCAGTATATGCATACAGTATGACGGCTCTTCGTCGGTCGATCGAGGAAATCAAGCAATTATCTCCGGTAACTCGCTACGCAATGAAAGCCTGCTCTAATACGCGCATTTTAAAAGAAATGTTAGATCACGGTATAAAGATCGATGCGGTTAGTGTTTATGAAGTAAAGCGCGCGATCAAAGCGGGGTTTAGACCAGAAGATATTTGCTTTACCAGCGATGTTTTTTTCAATGCAGATGATGTTCATTTCTGTTTGGAACAAAACATCTTTACCAACTGTGGAACACTTGGAATGTTGGAAGAGTATGGCTGTGCGTTTGAGAGTATTGGTCTAGGGAGTACGAAAGTATCTATTCGTATCAACCCAGGAGAAGGTGCAGGACATTCTAAGAAGACAAATACAGGTGGTCCTTACAGTAAACATGGCATATGGTATGAAAATCTGAATGAGGCGCGTGATATTGCAAAAAAATATAATTTGATAATTTCTGGTGTTCACATCCATATTGGGTCCGGCGGTGATATGGATCATTTGAAACGGATTACTGGCAAGTTGGTGGATTTTGCTAAAGAATTTAATGATCTGGAGGTAGTCAACTTTGGGGGTGGATTACCTTATCAGTATGACCCAGACTTGCCACAAGAAGATATTTCGAGATATAAATCTATACTTACTGAGCGAGTGGAAGTTCTAGAAAATCATTTTGATCGAAAAATAATATGCGAGATTGAACCTGGTCGCAGGTTTGTAGCTGGTTGTGGATATCTGATCGGCGAGGTACGGGCGCTGAACCACACCTTCGAAAAAGATGGCAGAAGGCTCAACTACGTGCTGGGTAATATTGGTTTTTGTCATTTGTTAAGGCCTATGGCCTATGGCGCGTTTCACCCTATATGGATTGTAGGAGATGATTTGGGCCCCGAGCAGGACATCATCGTAGCTGGTCCAGTTTGTGAGTCTGGTGATGTGTTGACCCAGAAAGATGAAGAACCGGTTCCGAGAAGGCTTCCGATGCCAAAAGCGGGTGACGTCATTGTTGTTGGCGGGGCTGGTGCCTACGGGTTTTCCATGTCTTCTAATTACAATACTCAGCCTCTTATTCCAGAAGTCGTGGTAGAGGGGGGGCAATGCGAACTTACGCGACGAAGACAGACCCTTGATGATATATTACGTGAGGAGACAGATAGATCTTGATGAAGAGCTAGCCTTTTTAAGTTGATCGAATTTAAAAAATTATTTACCTGCTTCCTGTAGGTTATTTCTGGAAATGATTATGAGATTAAAGCGACCACCAAAATAACAGTCCATAATCATGATCACCACCCTCTAAAAAACCTCATACTTTCTTTTTAAAAATATTTTATTAGAATGACCGGGGTTACAAGAACTCTGGAGATTACTCTGTCAAAAGATAGGCTTGTAACCCGTCAATGTAATTATTGCCTTTTTGAATTCCTATACGTTCCTGAAAATAATGTCTCCCTTTCGACAAATGAGACAAGTTATATTTAACCTGCCAAGTCTCGTTACCACTTCCAACACGAAACCTACCAAGTCTTGGATTCAATTTCCCTAAACTTGGCGGCCAGTTTTCTTTTTCTCCAAGGTAAACAGCAACTTTTCGATGGGGTTGCTTAATAAAAATATACAAAAGGTAAGCGTGGTCTTTTAAAATATCTACCCCTTTTACTATAGGAGAAATCATATCCATCGGAAGTCCAGATTGATTCTCAATTAGAAGTGCTCGCGCACCCACTGCCCTCGGTCTTTCGATTTGCCGAACATTGACGTGTGGTATATTAAAATTTCCTATTTTTCCTTCATAATCCAGATCGAAGACTGGGGGGATAAACCTTTCAGCCTTTAAATCAAGTTCATACACCCCAAGGTTGCCCAGCGAGTGGATCTTATTTAACCTACTCGCAGGTAGTTTGAGTTTACGCTCTTGAACTATTGGAACAAATGGGTACTTATCGGGAGGTATACCCTGATGAGCAATGAAAACAATTTTTTTCAATTCTCCGCCACGGGCAAAATGAGTCATCCGTGCTAAAACGTTTTTTTTTATATATCGATTTAAGACACTTGATTCAGGACCACCGGTGCTAATGACAATAAGATTATCCTCTGGAATATTTTCTTCCACCCAAACGGCCGTTTGAGATGCCTCTGATAGTGTTGCGTTGGGTCCCCCCACTACTAGAGAGCCATTATTTCGATTTTCGTAATGTTTAGAGATCTTCTTTGCTGGAGAAAATATAAGGAGAAAAATAACTCCCACTCCTAACCCATAAGATAAGCCCCTTGTTTGTTTTAGAACCGCAAAAAAAACTTCAGTCATTCCGTAAGCTGATAGTAAAAGGACAAATGGCAACCAATAAACATAGGTTCGAGCAAAACCCACTACACCTGTTAGCAATGTGAGAACAATGGGAACTATAACAACAGATAACAAAAGAATTTTTCCTTTTGCCAGTCTAAATCGCCATATACCTAATGCAAAAAATAGATACATCCAAAACCCCCATGGAGCAACAAGTAACCCTGCAATATTTCCTATTTGAGCTTCAGTCAGAAGTTGATTATTAAAATGTTTTCCGATTTTCAATCCCTCATAAATCACTAGAAAATAAACACCAACCAAGGCAAACATTATCAAAAATGGAATAGAACTCTTGGATATGTTTTTAATGGAGGATTTAATTTCTTTCGACTCTAGATATCCTGCAATGACAATGAATACAGCTAACCCACATAAAAAAAATAAATTACTTGGAAGAGTAATTGCCATGGCAAAACCGGAACCTATCAAAACACTTCCCCACAGCCAGCGAGAACTATTTAAATACTGAACCGTTGAATATGTCGCCAAAAGTACCAAAAATATTGTTAGCGTGTAGCCCCGACCCTCTAGAGAATATTTTAGGTGTGGCCAGGATAGTCCCATCAATAAAGCAGAGATCAAAGCGGAGGACCGTGGAATCTTGATTAGCAATCCAAGCCGATAAATTAAAGGAATTGACAAAACACCTGCCAGAAAAGAAGGTAGTCGAAAAATTATTTCACTTTCACCAAAAATCCAAATAGAAAACTTTGAAAGTAGAATAAAAAGTGTGTGTTGATTGGTATCATGATAGTAGAAAACCAAGTCTTTCCAAGGCACATCGATATATCGATTAAAGGAAATAGCTTCATCCTCAATGAGCGGACTCCCAAGAGTAGGTAGCCTTAGGGCTATCGATAAAAGGACAAGACCTGAAATAGCCCAGAATTTATTTTCCAATGAGGTTTGCGACATTAGAGTGAGACCATTAAGAAAAAAGATTTCTCTTTAGAAACTTTGGAGTGGTTGTTGGATCCTGATTCAAAATCCACAGAGTCATTTTGTCATGTCATGTTTTTCGAAGTGTTAATTTTGTAGTGAGGATGAGTAATGTTCTTTCTATTTGATGCAATCTTTAGAACAGGGGTGTGATTTTTTGAGCCATTTGTATATCGGCTAGGGTTACACCCCCTGATGAATGGGTCCAGTACTTGACCGATATACGTTTGTAGTTGATGTGAATGTCCGGGTGGTGGTTGTTCGCCTCTGCAGCCACTGCTACTTTAGTTACGAAATCAATTCCGTCCATATAGGTAGAAGCGTGCTTGACTCTCTCAATATAAGGAACACCGCGCTCATTTTCTCCAGCTTTCCAGTCAGGCACTAGTTCTTTTATTTTTATCTGAAGCTCGTCTTGGGTTAATGATTTTTTTTCTACCATTATTCCACTCCTAAGTTTATTGCGTTAGAAAAACTGCTGACGATTCTATATAACTTCTTGTTTTAATCGATCCAGTTTGTGGCGCAAAGTGGTTTCATTTGCTTTATACACAAAACTTTCTATTCCATTGATCTTCAAAGCAGGTATTCGTTCCTTAAATTTTTCGTACAACGCTGGGTCAGATTCAATGTCGGTTATCACCAGTTTTACTGGGTAGTCTGGAAGTATTCTGTTTACAATTTCTTTGATATCGTCACAGAGGCAGCAGTCATTTTTTGTTAGAATTTCTATAACTATTGTGGCAGGCATAGTTGAGAAAAATTGGTGGGTTACATGGTATGGGTCATCGTAGTGAACTTACCCCAGAGAGTTAGACATACAAACAGTACGATAGTACTCCACAGAATAATCATTGCAATGGGTCGTTTTTTAGGGTCGGTCTCAGTGCTTCGATCTATGAATGGTACGCTGATTAAACATAAAGCAATCAAAATTGGGGCGACAATTAAAGACGGAACCCAAAGGTTTTCTAAGGCATAAATCCAAACGAATTGCCATGGAGGTTTAGTGACTTCAAGGCCCATGATAGGTGCATTTCCTAGAGGTGGAACAACAGTTAACGCTAGCAGACAGATGAGAGTAAAGATGCCGATACCTGCCCGACGAAGGTACGCCATATGATTAGTGAAGGGGATCATTCGGCCAGCATCTGTCTCGCCAGGCTTGGCGGAAAGTTTGTGATACTTAATATAAAACACATGAAGTCCGAGCAGGCCCATCGTAACTATAGGGAGAAAAGATATATGAGCCATATATATTCGGCTTAGTAATGGCACGCCTGGAGAAAATTTTTCTGTCAATGGTACGCCTAAAACACCAAATTTTTCCGCAACCCAGAGAAAGTGATCTAATGCTTCATAGCCTTCCTGATCCCATTTGAGAACAGTTCCTGTAAACATCAAGGTGATCATGAGTCCTAGTAGACCGACACCGATTAACCAGTTGACCTCCCTTGGATTTTTATAGGATGCGGTATAAAACACTCGAATCATGTGAAGGATAATTGTGATTGTGAGAATTTCCCCTGCCCAGAAATGAATACCGCGAAGAAACCAGCCAAGATATACCTGGTCCATAAGAAAGTGTACGCTGCTGTTAGCTCTTTCTGGGGTCGGATTAAAGAACTGAGCCAGTAGGATCCCGCTTATGACAAGAACTCCGAATGAGGTTATCGTCATCCCGCCCAAGGAATATTTTATCGAGTTCGAGTGTTCGGGGATTTCGTATTCGAGAGTATCTAGACCCAATCGATGTTTAAGGAGGTTTTGAAGTTTATTCACAGGTCTTCTCGGTAAAAATTTTTTAGATGATTATCTAGTTTTTTTCTCCAATCCGGAAAAAACTTAACACCATAAAAGCCAGTCCGGAAAGAATAGTCATACTTATGGCGACGGTGTATCCTTTTGCATTAGGAGATACCCACTCGTGCAATGATTCTTCTACATGTTGTGTTTTGTGTTGGTCATGCTTTAGAGAGTTTGTTTTTTTTTTGAAACGTTCCATCGGCTCGCTAGCTCTCATATTGTCAATTAACAAAGTACCGCTACCTAAACTATTGATACTCGAAAATGGAGAATCCAGCGGGGATCCTTCGATTGAAGTGAGTTCTGTATCTTCTTGACCACCAACAGAGTAAATCGAATCATTAAGAGGGGTGTCTTCTTTAATCAGTGGGGCTGTGTGTTTTTCTTCTTTGTGCCCTCCGCCATGAGCAAATATTAACTTTGGAGTTATTAGCAGACAAAAAAATAACAAAAGAATTAATTTAGCGTTCATTCTATCAACCTCGCTGAATAAGTTGAGCAAATGCTTCCATCGTTTCGTCAGTGGCCCAGTCTCGGGGACCGATGGCCTTGTGCACGATAATCCCATTTTTATCAACAACGAATGTTTCCGGAACGCCCGTTGTTTTGTAATCTTGTTTGGCCAACTTGCTGTCGGGATCAAGTAGGACAGGAAAAGTTAAACCGTATTCTTTTACGAATGGATTAATGAGTGACAGGTCTTTATCGACACTGATCGTTAGCATCTCAAAATCATATTCTCGGAAACGCTGGTACAGCTTTTCCATGGACGGCATTTCTACTTTGCAGGTGGAGCACCAAGTTGCCCAGAAGTTGATGAACAGTACCTTACCTCGATAGTCCGATAGCCTAATTTTTCCGCCTTGAAGGGTCGGCAATTCAAACTCGGGAGCTAGAAATGCCTCCGCTGGATACTCTACTTCTCCAGGTCTGAGGTCAACCTTGTTTAGGGTCACAACATAAAACGAAAGCAGGGCAGTTACCAGCAAGGCATAGGGGATATAGATGCTGGTTGGTTTTTGTTCGACAATTCCATTCATAAGTTATTTTTAAAGTCGTTGCGGTTTGTAAGGGCGATAAAACTTTTTATCGACCGCAACAATTATTTCGTCCAGAGTTTTTCCTTGTTTGTATAATTCATAAGAATAGAGAACCTCATCAATGCAGGTATCGCACTTGGAACCGTGTTCATTGGTAAAACATGTAAGTAAGGTCTTGTGCTGGTGGTTTTTTTTGCAGTAACAATAGCAAAATTGACTGTCGATGACTTTCGGGATTTCGGCGGCAATGCGATATGCTTCTGCTACTTTCCCTGTATAAAAAGCTGAAGACATAACGGATCGGGTTTCAATCAATTGTCCCGTTGCTGGAGCTATAGGAGTTCCATATTCAACTGTTTTTGTTGCTGAATATACGACACTCAGGATCAATGCAATGATGCTGATAAAAATAAAAGGCCTTAGATTGCGTTTTGTTTTATTGTTTTTTTTTCTCACAAGAACTCCAGTTTAAACTTTGTAACTGAACCAGAAGGGGATCATTGATAATGTAATGATATCTAGATTATATGGAGTGCCGGTAGCCAATACAAGAAGAAGTTGAGAGCGGGGTATGGGTAGTATAATGATGATACGAAGAAGCATGTATTAGAAAGGCTGAAAGTGCAAGTGCATTGAGGTTTTACGTAAGCTAAAAATTAACGAATTGCGGAGTACCATTTGCTCAGAGTTTGCGGTGAAAATCCTAGTAAAAATAGTCCCCCGATAGTGATATTGCGTAGTGTTGTATAGAAAATTCCTTCCGCATTCCATCTGCGTGCTGAGGTATGGGTTTTTTCTTCAAGAAGTAAGACCTTACCTTGTCGGCTGAGACGACGAAAAAAGTCGAGATCTTCACAAATTGGAAGTGGAGAAAATCCACCCATTTTCTGAAATATATCGGCACGGACAAAGATGGCTTGGTCACCGTATACGAGGTTGAGATATTTTGACCGCCAGGTAGCTAGTAAAGAGATGGCCTGGAGGCAAGCTTTTTCAGATTCTATTTGCAGGCTGAACGCGCCACCAACAGACGCGTCAGTCGTCATTACTTTTTTCATTCTTTCAAAACTTTCCAAGGTAAATTTATTGTCGGCATGCATGAATAGGAGTAGATCTCCGGTTGCTTTTTTTGCGCCTGCGTTCATTTGGCGAGCTCTTCCAGACTTGCTCGTGATAGCCAGGGTAGCCATGCGGCGCGCTACTGAAAAAGTCGAGTCGGTGCTTCCTCCATCTACAACAATAATTTCATGTGGGTTTAGGTTAGAGATAGCGCACAGATTATCTTCTAAGATCAAAGTTTCGTTAAGGGTTGGAATGACGACAGATATTTTCAATATGTCAAGTTACCGTGTAATAAATTTCTGTGCAGGATAAAGCTTGGCAAGGTGAATCGCGAGACGTGATATGTCCAACTTCACGTTCAAGTTAATCATAACTGTTAATCGATTGCAACGCTTTGCAAAGTTATTATGATGATAATCCGGTTTGTTCTCTACACTTAAAGGTTCAGATGATATATAATCTAAAGAATTTTATTGGCACTCTTTTTCATTAAATTATGCTGGCACATTTTATAGAGTCAAAACCGTTTCAATGTGGATATTTTAAAGATCAAAAATCTTTATTTGAAGAATACCTGCTGGAGGATATGTCAGAGGTTGAATTCGAGTACTTGTTGGCCCATGGGATGAGACATTTTGGCGACTACTATTTTCGTCCACGTTGCCTCGATTGTTACAAATGCATTCCTATTCGCGTTAGGACGGGAGAGTTTAAGGTAACTAGAAGGCAGAAACGAGCTTTAAAATCATGCGATAATGTAAGGATTAAGATTGGTGCGCCTCAATACGCAGATGAAAAATTCGATCTATATATTAGACATAAGAAAAAATTCTGCGCGTTGCAGGACGATGTCGAAGATGAGCAGAATTTTCGTCTTTCGTTTTATGTAAATACGAATTTTGGAGTCGAGTTTGAGTATTACCTTGACGAAAAGCTTGTTGGTATTGCCTTAGGGGATCATACTTCAAATACATTTTCCGCTATTTATACTTTTTACGATATTAGTGACTCTAAACTCAGTTTGGGTACATTCAGTATTCTGAAACAATTAGAATTTTGCCGACAGCGGGGCGTGAAGTTTTTTTATCTTGGGTATTATATAGGGGAAAATCAATCACTTAAATACAAGGGTGATTTCCGGCCTAATGAGATTTATATCGATCAGTCGTGGCGACCCTTTAGGAATGCTGAAGGGAAATATCTTGTTCCCCAGAAAAATGTTTTGTGGCGAAATACAGACTTTTTGGTTAAAGCAAAGGGTGACCACTCTGAAGAAAAAGTCGACGTCTCGAAGGTAAAGGAGAAGCTATTTTTTTGAAGTGTGTGGGGATTACTTAGATTACATTGAAAAATATAAGATATAGCCATATTACCAGCAGGACATTGAATACTACACCTATATGAAAAACCACGTTAAAAAGTTTTGAGTAAGTAAATTTGTACTTCACTAGCGATCTCCTGTTAATCAGGCCACTTTTAGTCCATAACCAAGGTTTTTAGTCTCGAAGCCAGATCTGAACTGCGAATCAATTTACGAGTTGGCTTTTCTATTAGGTTTAGGCTCATGTACAACCGTTCAAGTTTTAAAAAATGCTTTGATTCTGTGATGGCTTTGCCACCCGCATCTCTTATTTCATTTCGCCAAACACTTAAACAAGTTAAATGACTCAAATTGGGCGATTGAGACAGCGCAATCGCTCCTTCGTTACCTATTTTATTGGAGCACAGGTAAAGTTTTTCGATTTTGGATAACGTCTGCGAGGTGGCAATCGCCTTGACTCCCTGATTTCCTAATCCTGTGCTATCCATGTGAAGAGCGGAAAGAGAAGGTAAACATGTCGATTTTGCTAACGCCTCAGCTCCTTCAGGTCCGATAGGATTTGAGTCTAGAAATAGGGTTTCTAGATTTTTTAAATTTAATGAAGTGGCAAGTGATTGAACTCCATTCACTCCTATTTGATTGGCCTCTAGCACGAGATAACTAATGTTTTGAACAAACTTTGACTCTGCTAGTGCTTTTGCTCCGGCATTACTTATCTTGTTATGGTTTAAAAATAATTTTTCCAGATTGGGAAAGCAACGGCTTTTAGATAAAAATTCAATTTCCGCATCGCCTAATCCATTATTACTTAGATAAAGTTGTTTAACTCCGTTTAGTGTGTCTCCCGCCTGACATAAAAGACGCATATGCTCAGGGGTAACACTTTTATTCTCTAGGTCCAGTAAGTTACCCTCTGGAGTGAGATGAGCAAGTATGCATTCCTCCAACTTAGATTTGGCTTTTGTTTTCAATAAAAAATTCTTTATTTGATGGCAAATAGATAAGGTTTTAATTACTAATCTATATAATTTTTACATAAATTACAAACGGTGTTATGAGGATATTAATACTAATTATTGTCGTGTAAGGGTGAGTTAAATTAGGTATAAAGGACAGATGCTGTATATATATTCTCTATTTATGAAATTATTGGAAGTCGAATTGGTAGAAAAGTATTGTTGTGAAGAAGAAATGAGTTTTTCTGGAGAATTTCATGATTATCGGAGTTCCTAAAGAGATTAAAGAAGATGAGTACCGTGTCTCATTGACCCCGGCAGGAGTGCATGATCTGACAATAGATGGACATACAGTTCTCGTGGAAGATGGGGCGGGTGAGGGGAGTGGGCTACCAAACCAGTTGTATGAAAAGCATGGAGCACACATTACAGAGAGGAATGATATTTTTTCCCGTTCAGAGATGATCATCAAGGTCAAAGAGCCTTTACCAGAGGAGTTTGATTTTTTGAGAGAAGGTCAAATTCTTTATACGTACCTTCATTTAGCTCCTGCACCTGATTTGGCTCGTGCACTTCTCGATCGTAAGGTGACGGGTATAGCTTATGAGACTGTTCAATTGCCAGATAATTCGCTTCCGCTATTGATTCCGATGAGTGAGGTCGCGGGGAGGATGTCAATTCACGAGGGTTCAAAATACCTTGAAAGAGAAAATAAGGGACGAGGCATTCTCCTGGGTGGGGTCCCGGGTGTGGATCCCGGGCATGTGGTAATTATTGGAGGCGGGGTTGTTGGTGCCAATGCTGCTAAAATGGCGATTGGCACTGGAGCTTCTGTGACATTATTGGATGTCAATTTGAGTCGGTTGCGTTACTTGGACGATATCTATGGCGGACGTTTAAAAACGCTGATGTCAAACCGTGTGAATCTTACCGAATCACTTCGTACCGCTGATTTGGTTATTGGGGCAATCCTTATTCCTGGCGCACGAGCGCCAAAGCTCATCACCCGAGAAATGCTTTCATTGATGATGCCTGGTTCGGTAATTGTTGATGTGGGAATTGATCAGGGAGGGGTGATAGAAACCTCTCGTCCCACGACACACAGCGACCCCATATACATAGTGGATGATGTTGTGCACTATTGCGTAGCTAACATGCCTGGAGCGGTAGCGCGTACTTCAACATTTGCGTTGACTAACGCAACTTTCCCTTATGCTTTAGAATTAGCTGGTAAGGGGTTTAATCATGCATTTCAAGAGAATCCAGCCCTGGCGAAAGGGTTAAATGTATTCAACGGCCACATAACGCATCCTGCAGTGGCAGATGCTCTTGATATGGAGTATGTTTCTTTAAACAAAATTCTCAATTGATACAGTAACTCAACTCACTTTTAAAAGTACCGATGAAGCTATCTAACTTTGTTCATCTGCATGTGCACACTTCTTTTAGCTTGCTCGATTCTTCTCTGAGGCAGGATGCCATGTTCAGGCGCGCGGCAGAGTTCAAGATGCCTGCTGTTGCAATGACTGATCATGGCAATATGTTTGGGGCAGTTGAGTTTTATAACGGAGCAAAAAAGCACGGACTGAAACCCATCATTGGTTGTGAGGTGTATGTAGCCCCCGAAAGCCGTCATGACAAGAAAGGAAAATACGACCTCCGAGACGCTTCTTATCATCTCATTCTTTTAGCCCAAAATGAAAAAGGATACAAAAACCTTCTTAAGTTGGTAACGTTTGGATATTTGGAGGGTTTTTATTACAAGCCACGGATTGACAAAGAACTATTGGCAGAATATGCGGAGGGTTTAATTGCTTTGAGTTCATGTGGGCGCGGCGAGATTGCCCACAACATCAATAAGGAAAATATTCCACGTGCCATTAAAATAGCGGGTCAGTACAGGGACATTATGGGGCAGAATAATTTTTTTCTCGAACTCCAGAACCACAAAATGGAGTATCAAGAAAAAATAAATAATGAACTAGTCAAGATAGGAGATCAGCTTTCCCTACCTCTGGTTGCAACGAACAATTGTCATTACTTGGATCGTGAAGATTTTCATGCTCATGAGATTCTTCTCTGCCTCCAGACTGGAAAGACCATGAGTGACCAGTACCGTATGCGTTATCCCTCCGATGAATACTACTTTAAATCTCCTGAGGAAATGGCAGAGTTGTTTCGAGAAATTCCGCAAGCGATAGAAAACACTTTGAAGATCGCAGAACGGTGTGAGTTGAAAATAGATTTTGATAAGCTTAATTTCCCAGATTACCCAGTTCCAGAAAACTATACTCTTGAATCTTATTTAACTGAGCAGACAAATAAAGGGTTGGATGAACGATTTCGCGAGATGACCAAATATGGCATAACCTACGAGCCATCGCTTTATAGAAAAAGATTGCAAGAGGAGCTTGATATTATTGAACGGATGGGATATCCCGGGTATTTCTTAATTGTGTGGGATTTTATAGATTACGCTAGAAGAAGTGAGATTCCGGTAGGTCCGGGTCGCGGTTCTGCTGCAGGAAGTCTGGTTGCCTATTCTCTTTGTATAACGGATATCGACCCACTTCGGTACGACCTCCTTTTTGAACGGTTTTTAAATCCTGAACGAGTCAGTATGCCTGATATCGACATCGACTTCTGCATGACCAAGCGTGACAATGTCATTAAATATGTAAGTGAAAA
>JALPWY010000044.1 GCA_023271875.1 Nitrospinaceae bacterium
TGCATCTTGCTCATAAAGCTTGGCTGCACGTTTAAGAAAGTTTGCTAGAGTCTTCGGGGCTATTGATAGCCCCTTAGGCTCGAAGCTATATTCTGCACTGATTACCTTTCTTGTTCTTTATTGTGGAAACTTCCCTTATTTACCGTCAAGTGGGAGCCCTCGAATTAATTGGTTGTATAACATCTATTTTCTTCCTCTGTTTATTTATAACTAGTCCGTGAAAGATATTTTTAAATTGACATTATCTAAAAGTAAAGCTATAAGTTTAAACTAATCAATACAATAAGTTTCTCGAAGGTTTGATCGAATGTTGCGCATGGAAATCCGTGTGCTGCTTGTCAGTTTTTCCCCGGAGGATCTGTACTTATGGTTAATTATCATTACGATTGTTTTTTTCGGTTCAGCGTTGCGCCTAATGCTTACTTCGGGTTCATTTGATAATTATAGAAGTACACCTTATGGGTGTGTTTTTTTTCAATTGCAAAAACTCATTTTAGAGGAGATGCTAAGTGAGCACGTTGTTTAAAAAACTTACCACGCTGGTGAAGGATGGCTTTACGGGAACGGTCCCCTTGTCATTGGAGGATACGGATCACGAGGAAAAGATGAAAAATGAATCGGACGCTCATAAGGTCGACTTAGCCAGAAATAAAATGTTATCACAAAATCAAAAATACGGATCACGAAGAAAAAATGGAAAATAAAGCAGGCATTTCATCACAAATGAAATTGGGATCGGGGATGGCTGGTATGCTTGCTGATGCTTTAATTCAAAGTGGTTAATTTGTGGTGCTTGAGAGGCAAACTTTAAGAAAGAATCTTTTAAAGCAGGCTCTGTTGGAGAAAAAAGTTTAACCTTAAGCGGATCAAGAGTGCGGTTATGAAAAATATGATTTTCGGCGCTAGTGTCGTGCGAAGCATGAACATGACTTAAAAACCACATTTATTTACGGATTAGTTGCCCCTAACCATACCCCTACCACACCTAGTAAAGTTAATAGTAAAATACGACAAGACAAACGAAATTCCCTTATAATAACTTTAACAGGCATGCTCTCTAATTCATCATTGAAGGGGGGTGAACAACATGACAATCTGTCCCATCGCCTTGGTGGTTGGTTGCGAAAAATGTCCCGCATTTTCATTCTGTCCACTTACGACCATCCTTGGTGATCAGCAAGAAGAAGAGAATACAATTGATTCGGCAAATAAAGTTTGGGAAGAAAGTTTTCCACCAGAAAAAAATAAAACCGAAGAGTCAGAAAAAGAATAACCGCTGAAAGTTATTTTTTACACGGGCTCTCCTTTTATTTAAATCCATCAACAAAACTGTACAGTTGTTTCGGCAACTTCATTAGTAATGCAGAGGGATAGATGCACCAAGAGCGGACGCCATAATTGATTTCATGAGAAATGTATATGAGTTGTTCACAAAGATAATAGGTTATTTGTTGGCATGCTGTTTCTTTGTTTTATGCTCAAAAAAGACTCTGTATGATAAATATCCAACTACCAATAAATAGATACTTACAAATGTGCTAAACATAATTTTCTCCTAAATAGAAAATACCACCGTGGCGAACCCAACTGTCTGGAGGAGACAAAGCCAAAAGATAATTAGAAATGCCACGGAGGTATTAAGTTTAATTTAAAAATACAAATGCCAAGCAGGACACAATGTGTCCGAATACTATTACCGAAAGAACGGGTAAGAAATCTTCTACAAACAAACCAGACCCAAATACGGACCCAGCGTCGAATGTTGATTCGTGGAACATAGAATTCTCCAATTTATAATTTCAAACGTTTATTGGAAATAATGCAATCTATATGCCTTTAGATCGAAGTATTTTCTAAAAACCTTTAGGTAACTTGTTAAACATTTTAGAAAACAGGCTTTAGAAAGGTATATTGTTGCTTGTGTGGGAGTGGTGGGTGGTAAAAGTAGTTAGGTTTTTGACGTAGTGGAGGAAGTCCATTGAAAGAATATGCGGAAACAAGGAGTGAATCTACAGCAGTGAGAAATTTGTGAGATGGAAAGTACATTCAATCAATGGACTTCCGCAAAACCGGGAGTTTGTTTTCTGATACACTAATAGGTATACATCAAAGCAGCCATCGCCCAACCTATTAACATTGCTCCCACATAATGCCACCAAGGTGCTCCCATACTTGTGCTCATGTCTCTCATTTTTTTCTCCTTAGAAATTAGGGAGGTGGAAGTCCATTAAAGGAAAGTTCGAAAAAGAGAGGAAAACCAGCTTTCAGAAATCATTGAAAGGGGGAATGCCTTCAATGGACTTCCAAGAATACTGCCTAAAAACACCATTATTGTGGCATATAACTAAATATAAATCAAGCACTTATATTATATCTGCGTTGTCCGGTGGTTTTTAACTCGGTTGGCTGTAATAAACTTGTTTTTCAAACCTGGCGTAGTTTTCATGCTGTAGCCCATTTTTTATTATGTTTACCAAATGAGGGCAAACTGCGAGAACCTCCTATTTTAACATCCTCTACCTGCCACCACCTTGCCTATCCAAATGAACTAACATAAAATAGCATGATCCTTTCATTAATAGAGGAACTTATGTCTGGGAACATAAAGTTCAGGTGGTTTCTTATAGCGCTCTTGCTTTTCACACTTTTTTGTTCGAGCTGCGCTTGGATAAAGAGCAATGGCCACTGGTCATTTAAAAAAAGAGCTCTTAAGAGTGAAATTCTGAAGAATCCTAATGATTATGATGCAAACTATGATCTTGGAATTGCCTACGTAAAGAGGGGGGAAAGGTTTTCAATTCCCTCCACTAATTGGAAAAATGTTTTTTTTCAGTCAGCAATTCGTTATTTAGAGGAAGCAATACGGATCAGACCGAAATCGGCAGAGGCGCATCTTGCTCTTGGGGAGGTTCTTGGAAACGAGGAGGTCAATGATGGTTTTGGTGCAATTAAACATACCGTTATTGCTGAAAAATTATTCGAAAGACAAAATTATGTCGAAGGCGTAGCACTTGCTAAAGCAAACAGGAGAATTTTTTCAAAAAAGTTTTTTTCATTCTATCTATTAGGTTTTTCAAGAATTCAAATACCAGGATCATCAAGCGTATCTTTCTCACCATTACCGCCGGAAAAGAATGTCCCACCTTCTTAACATTTTCTCATAAATTCACAAATTTCATTTAAATTATCTATTTCTACCTTCTTTAGTCAAAAGTTGTTTTGGATAAACTGCGCTAGCTACAATGAAAGGGCATCCGAAACGTGACCTTTTCACATTGATCTGCGAGAGAACGGTGTAAGTTTATTCAGATCAAAGTCAGTTGCCAAACGCTTAGCGATAGTTTGGGCAAGAATATAGTTTCCCTTAGGGGAATAATGATGGATATCTCCTTTTCCGTATAGAGAACTGATGGGTTGTTCTTTGCTGTATTCCACTAAGTGTGTTAAAAAATCA
The DNA here is from genome assembly GCA_023271875.1 of Nitrospinaceae bacterium. Classification (GTDB taxonomy): domain Bacteria; phylum Nitrospinota; class Nitrospinia; order Nitrospinales; family VA-1; genus Nitromaritima. Next base: position 3,455 of record JALPWY010000044.1, read on the forward strand.
ATGTAAGGAATTTTATTTGATTCCATAATTTTATGAAAATATCTATATAAAACATCAAAAAAATCATCGTATTCGAGGCAAGTATCCAGAGGCTTGGTTTGTATACAGTGAAGCATTTCAACATTTGTTTGAGCAGGTGATAAAACCACCAGAGTAGGAATATTCTTTTGTATACCCAATTCCCTTATTTTATCGATTATAAAGCTGATGCTTATGCTTGCTTTGTTAGTTTCTATTTCATTTGCTTGGCAGGTTCCAATTAGAAATTTTGTAAACCTTAAATGACTACGAAGGTTGAGGCAAGAAAACCTGGAAATATTTGGGTTTAAATTTATAAGATTGTCATTTCGGTAAATAAGGAGGGGTTTACTTATTCCAAAGCGGTTATCTTGTCGAGTTTCTTGCAGATCGTTCGTAGTATATACAATTAACACGATTAACTTTGGATTTAATTGGTCGATATTTCTCTTAAGATTTAAATAATATTGTCCTATTCCGTAGCCAGGAACTCCCATATTCAGAACTTGATATCCTAACCCAGCTATTCTTTTATCTTGTTCTAGGTAGTGAGAGATAGTTTCATTATTATTGACCCCTAGGCCAAAGGCAACAGAATCTCCTAGTATTAATATATTCCCTCTCGTTGGATCGACTTCCTCTGAACGCATGCCAATTGAGTTGGTAGCATAAGTGACTTTCCCGTTTGTTACAATTTTAGTAGGTATGGTTTCCCAACCCAGTTCAGGATGAAATCGGCATATTTCACATACTGAAGAAGAACTCCAATAGTAACTTTCAATAATGACTAGACCAAAGAAACTAGTCAAAAAAATTGTTACCAAAGCCAAAAAAACCTCTTTCCTAATTTTTTTTAATACTAAAATCAAGCGGATCATAATATCTTAGTTTTCGTTTGATGATAGCATTATGAGATTTCCCTGAAAATTATTAACGAGTCTTTTAGGTTTGCCGCTAAAGCAGAAGATTTTTATTATACGTTAGACAAATTTTGAGGAAGAAAACTTTCTTACTAGGTCATCTACATTTATAATTCCTTAGTCTGCGCTCGCTTAAATTCAAAACCTATATGCAAATCCAAGACCTAGCCAGAACGGGTTTTTTGAACCAGCATATTCCACTAATGGACTTTTTGCAGCATCGTTTAATAACCGAGTGTAATTTGCAATTGTGATAAATGTCCAATTTTTGTCTAAGAGATACATGAAAATTGCTCCTCCACCCATATCTTTGACTCCACCTCCATCATGCAAGAAATAGGTTTCCATATACTCATCATCCGCATGGGTTAAATTTACATTGAGATTTACTCTCAGCTTTTTGCTCGAAGGAACCCTATAACTCAATCGCCCCGAAACTAATTGGCCGTTGTGAACACCAGAGATGTCTTGGCGAAATTTCAATTTTGCAGACAATCTCCCGAATGAAATGGAACCAAAGACACCGGTGTCCAAACCCAAGGAAATCGAGTCTGAGTAGCCGTGAATAAAATCCCTACTTTCGTAATAGTTTAATGCGATCCCAAATCGAAAGTTAGGGGCATAAAGAACATTCACTCCTAAACCGTCGAGGTAATTAAGAAAAAAAATCTTCTTATACTTCATATCTATAAAAGGAATTCCACTAAATTCATACTTGTTAGAACCTTCATATTCTGGCTTCACAGCACCTAGTCCCCCTAACATTATTGGAAAATTATTTTTTGATTTTTTGCGGGCCCATTTGCCTCGTTTTTTCTTTTTTTTAGTGGAAGGACGAAAAACTTTGGCTACTTTTTTACCGTAGCTGTAAGCACCTATATTTTTGAAAGTCTGACCCTTTTGTCCAAAAGGTCTCTTGAGGTGAGTATTTCCATAAGCATCACCTGTCAATACGATGCTAATGATCAATAACACTAAAGCTGGATATATTTTTGTCACGGAAATTTAAACTTTAAATTTAATTGCAATCCTATCTGGTAGGCATTAGATCTTGCAAACTGGTTAAGGTTCTATTTGATTTGCTTAACGTCTAATAAATCCAGAGACTTGACCTCCCATTTTATGGGTAGATCCTATTGGCGATAGCTGTAAATTATGATTCAAATAGGTTCTAAGAGAATCGAACTTCTCTAGAGAAATAAAAAAGGGCAACCCAATGGCAGCCCTTTTGTCTTCATTCTCAAAAAGCCTGGTGCAAGCCAAGCTGTTATGTTAATTGAACTTATCTCTCCATTGTTAACAGTTTTAGCCCCTTTGTTTCTGGCGTGAGAGGCCCTAGCGTCCTAGCCTTTGCTGCCATAACTAATCTTCTCTACCATCTAGTAGTACACTTTTACTCCGCCGTTCCCAATTTCTCGCAAAAACTGTCGTATTCAGCATGAGATCCGATCCAGCACCATAATAGTCCTTGATCGTCAACTTCTACCCCTAAGGCACGATTTTTTTCGCCAATTCGTATAGACCAGTATCGGCCAACCGTCTTAAGATGTAATGATGAGTGTTCTGGGTTTTCCTTTAGAAGGGCAAAGTTCTTGTCCGCCAACCCTTGAATATCCTTTGGCAGTTTTTCATAAAGTGCCCAAAACTCTTCAAAATGACCTTTCTTAAAATCGACAACCGATTTATTGGTGAGGCCAAAAAATCTTCCGGATTTGACGTCCTCTTCAAATTGTTTGTCCCACAATGTTGCGTCACTCTCTGATTCGTCTGCCTTCACTATTATTCCTCCCGCAGTTGGTCCTTCAAATAAACAGTTAATAAGAACCCCCCATTCTTTTTTTCAAAGCCCATCAGACTAAGGTAAGAATGGTGACATTGTGCGTTCTAAAACACTTCAATACTCTCAAAAACACCTATCTTCATTCCCTGGTGAGTTGTAAGTTTTTCCGCCTATGAACCACCTGTAAAGTATTAACAAAGCTCTCCACTAAAGAATTATCGCAGCTATCTTCATTTATTTTTACCAAAAAAGAAATTTGTGACACGAGACATAAGGTTCTTCTCCTCTTTTTGGATTGCTTTATCACGATCTTTACCACTCGTGGATGCTATTTCTTCATTTTTCAAACGACGTTTTGCTACAACCGCTGTCATTTTATTCAATACCTCAGGGTTTTCTGTGGCCAACGTCATGATGGAATCTTTTGTCAACTCGCCAACTAGTGATTCGGTAGAGCTGGTAATATCTGCTGAACGTTTTTCACCTGTCAGAAGAGCCATTTCACCAAGGAAAGAACCCGGTCTCAAAAAAGTCAAGTGTCTCTTCTCGCCTTCTACCTGCAAACTGACTTCTAATAAACCTTCGACGAGAACAAAGAGACTTTCACCATCATCACCTTGCTTCATCAAAACCTCTTCAGGCTTAAGCTCTTTTAAATGAAAACTGTTTGTTATAGCCTCTAGCAGTTCGCCCGAAAAATCTTGGAACAAAGCAATGTTAGCCAATAGATCCATTCTGTCCTCCTTGTTACTCCAGGACTTCTGACGTTTTGGCATCTTTCCAAGAAATATATCCTGCTTAGAATACGAGTGACTCATTCCGGCATTGGCAAGGTGATAAATAACGTTGGCATTGATCGTGTTTCTTGCTTTGGTGGGAGAAACTTGCGCAGGCTCTAAAAAGTATCTCAGCTTATAGATTACCCCATCGCTGTTAACCCCTGTCAAAATGGTTTTTGGTTTAGGAGAGGCTACGGGCCCCTTTGGGCCTACCGAGTCGAGAAGTGCGGCGTTAAAAATTCTTATGGCTCTGTCCGAGGGCACAGAAAAATCCAAAGTATAATCCAGTTCAAAGCGGGCGACCGACTCAGGTAAAGAGTAATTGGTCACTATTGTACTTGTTATATAGCTATTGGGCACAATGACCAAGTTTCTTTCCGTGGTCCACAATCTGGTGGTTCGCCAGCTGGTCTCCTCAACTCTTCCGATAAAGGTCTCACCGAACCGGTTATGACAATTAATAAAATCACCGACCTTGAAAGGGCGGTCCATTTGGATGGCCAAACCCGAAAAAAGATCCAAAATCAGCCCTTGAATTGCAAAGCCCAAAACAAAGCCCAGTCCTCCGGCAGCTGCTATGATCGTCGTGAGCGGCTCATCATAAACAAAATGAGCTATGCAAGACAGCGTGAGGATTAAAACAAAAATGCCAGAGAGTTGAACCAGCAATAGGGGAGGTGGGGTATGTGCAATCTTTGCGACTAATGTGTCCCAAAAAAGCAGGGAAAGCATTCGATTGAAAAGCCATCCTCCGGAAACCCAGATCAGTATTTCAAGAAAAACCAGTACACCTTGGTGAGCCCATGCGGAAAAGAATAGTTCTCCCGATACATTTGATATAAATAGCATTGCTGAGAAAAAAGCAATAGCGAGGGCGGGCAACAAAGCGGCCTGAAAGATTTTTTTTCCCATAAATAATTAGACAAAAAAATAAACAGATTTAAGGAGCCGTTTGGTGGAACACTTGCAATTCATCATCTATCACGGCGAAAAGTCTAAACATGCAAACACTTTTTGTTATTAGCCACATCTGACCTTAAAGAGTCTTGGTAACTTTCAGGGTTCATACTTTACTGGGGAAATGTGCTGAATCAACCTCCCTCCGTTTGTAGTGATGAAGCAATCTAGACTCAAAACACCCATTTTTGATCCCGATATCTAAAGCACCCACTTGATAGACTCAGCTATTTGTTGCCAAAAAAGAAGTTTATGACACGAGCCATAAGGCTCTTCTCCTCTTTTTCGACTGCCTCATCATGAGCTTTAGCGCTCGTGGCCCACATTTCTTTATTTTTCAAACGACGCTTCGCTACAACTGCTGTCATTTTATTCAATATCTCAGGGTTTTCTGTGGCTAACGACATGATGGACTCTTTGGTCAACTCGCCAACCAGTGATTCAGTAGAGCTGATAACATCTGCTGAACGTTTTTCACCCGTCAGAAGAGCCATTTCACCAAGGAAAGAACCCGGTCTCAAAAAACTCAGGTGTCTCTTCTCGCCTTCTACCTGCGAACGGACTTCTAATAAACCTTCAACGAGAACAAAGAGACTTTCACCATCATCACCTTGATTGAACAAAACCTCTTCCGGCTTAAGTTCTTTCAAATGAAAACTGTTGGTGATAGCCTCTAGCAGTTCAACCGAAAAATCTTGGAACAAAGTAATGTTAGACAGTAGATCCATTCGGTCTTCCTTGTTACTCCAGGACTTCTGGCGTTTTGGCATCTTGCCAATAAATATATCCTGCTTATCGTACGAGGGGCTCATTCCGGCATTGGCAAGGTGATGAAGAACGTTGGCATTGATAGTGTTTCTTGCTTTTGGAGGAGAAACTTGTGCAGGCTCTAAAAAATATTTCAGCTTATAGACGGCCCCATCGCTGTTAATTCCAGTTAAAATAGTTGTTGGGTGAGGAGAGGCCACTGGCCCCTTTGGCCCTACGGAGTCTAGAAGCGCGGCGTTAAAAATTCTTATGGCTCTATCAGAGGGTATAGTAAAGTCTAAAGTATAATTTATTTCAAAGCGGGAGAGCGACTTTGGCATAGAGTAATTGGTCAATATTTGAGTGGTTATATAGCTATTGGGAACAATGATATAGTTCCTATCCGTTGTCCACATTCTTGTGGTTCGCCAGTTGGTCTCCTCAACTCTTCCGATTAGCCCCTCAGCAGCTAAATACCGATGATGAACGTTAATAAAATCACCCACCTTGAAAGGGGGGTCCAATTGGATAGCCAAACTAGAAAAAAGGTCATTAATCAGTCCCTGAATTCCAAACCCCAGAGCAATGGTCAAACCTCCCCCAGTTACTAAGATCGATGTGAGTGGCTCATCAAACACAAAATGAGCTATGAAAGATAGCGTGAGGAAAAAAACAAAAATACCAGAGATTTGAACTAGCATTTTAGGAGGGTGATGCTCTGTGTACATTCCGACTAATAGGTCCCAAAAAAACAGGCCAAGCAGTCGATTGAAAAGCCATCCCCCAGAGAGCCAGACCAGTATTTCAAGGAAAATCAGTATTCCTTTATGAATCCATTCGTCGTGAAAAAATATACCTCCCGACTCCTTTGATACAAATAGTATTACTAAGAAAAAAGCAGTAATAAGGGTGGGTAAAAAAGCGGCCTGAAAGATTTTTTTTATCATGAATAATTAGACCAAAAAATAATCGGATTAAGGGTCAGTTGCTCTGCCAATTAAGATGACAGCCCATCTTTATTTTTCAATACCTTATCTTATACCACAAAATGTATTGCTGGGGTATTCGGAGTATTACTTTAGAAGTGAGACTTCGACTTAACTAATAAACTTTGATGGAAGGGAGATTAAAGGAAATAGCCTCCTAATCTATTGGGACAATCCTTATCTTCCACTAGTCGGTGGTCTTGCGGGTTGTGCTGGAGGGGTCGCCTTGGTTCGTGGTTGAGTTTGTGTTTTAAGTTGTTGGGCTCGTCTTAACTGTTCGGCTTTTCTTAACTGTTCGGCTTTTCTTAACTGTTCGGCTTTTCTTAACTGTTCGGCTTTTCTTAACTGTTCAGCCTTTTGTAACTGTATGGTTTTTTTTAACTGTTCAGTTTTTTTTAACTGTTCGGTTAATTCAACCTTTTTAATTTCATTCTCAACAAGAATAAAGGATTCCTTCAAGGATTCTTCCAGTATTTGGTAATAAAATTTAATCTGATGGTAAACCGTCGCAACCTCGGCGTCTAAGAGGAAGTGGCGTGTCTTTTTAATAACAGGTAATGTCAACTTCGTACCGTTGCCAAATTCATTAAGGTGCCCAAAAATGTGTTTACTTCTATTTAGCTTTTGAATCTCTCGCACTACTATCGCCCTACGAATCTTCTTCAGATCTTTCTCACTAGCAATAAAGATCCGACTAGAGTCTTTCTTGTTTTCGTTTGTCTCTGTGAGGAGCTCGATTTCTACCAGCGGTAGCACCCTTAAAGCCACATGAGGCTGCACGGAAGAACCGTCTTCTTGTCCTGAAAATATCAATTCAAGACCGTAGTCTTTTTTTGATTGAGCCTTCTGCCATTCCTTTGCAAGAAAAGTAACTCCCTTAAAGTTTCCATCTCCAGCATGCTCCGTCATAATTATTCTGTCTCCAGAAACTGGATCTGCTAAATCACGTTTCCCGACTATGTCGTAAATCATTCGCGTAACTAGTGCATCCCCTCCAGGAAAGTGTGCTCCTGAATAATTTTGTCCTAGTGGAGTTTTTGCAAACTCTTTATCTCTTGCTGAACGATTAACCACATAATTACGATAGTTTTTAAATTGTTTGGATTGATATACAAAGCCTAGATCAAACACATCCTCAGAACGAACTCTATAGGAGTCTCGGAAGAGATCCATATCTGTGTCATCAAACATGGCCGTGTCTTTAGGCGATTGAATTCCGATCTCATTATTGTTACGAATAATGTGGGGAGTAATCACTACGATTACCTCTTTCTTTGAATTCGAATTAGATTCTGCTCCAAACAGACGTCCTAAGTAAGGAATATCAGCAAGAAATGGAACTTTGTTCGTAGTATCTTCACGCTCCTTTGAAACCAGCCCACCAATGATCATGGGTGTCTTGTTCGGCACCATGGCAAAGGTATGTACTCGTCTGGTCGATGAACCTGGTTTAGTGGATATAGTTTTTTGAGTATCCGCATCGACGGCTGTACCATCATTTGCGGTAACCAGTGCCTTTACCTGCACATCAATTTCCATTGCAACTTCATTTTTACTTTCGGAAACTCTTGGTCTAATTTGTAATATAATACCTGGGGTCACTTCCTCAAAAGTGTAGGTATTCTGAACATTACCGCTACGGTCCTTGTACCCACCTACAATGGGAAACTGTTTTTGCTCAGTAACTTCAATCACGGCAGGACGATTATTTAAGGTGATAACACTAGGGCGTGATAGGACCTCTGCAGAACCCTTTGCAATCATAGCCTCAATCGAAACAGAAAGTAATTGCGATACACTGGCAGCACCTGCCCCTTTTTGTAGAGCAATGTTAAAGAGTTTGTTTCCTGTTGAACTGGGTGAGCTAGCTGTTACTCTCCCGGCTTCAAATGTCTGATTTACACCGCCAGGTACATTAGCTTTATACAGCACGCCGAGTTCTTCGAGCCCAGACTCATTAACCTCCAAAACCATACTCTCGATATAGATTTGGAGGGGAGCGGCATCAAGTGTTTTATCAATAATCTTTCTGATGGTATCGAGACGTTTCTTGCCAGATGGGTGGTAAAAAACAATCATGCTTTCGTTCAACCCAAAATTCGTTGGGTTCAAGTTTACCATAGAAAATCTTGAGCCAGTTTGACTCTGGTGAGGCCCTGCCATTACATCGGTTAGTGATTTAACCGGAGCCAATTTAGGTTTGTAAAAAACAGGGAGATCCGAACAGGCATATCCTATTTTGTCGTGTGTGAGCTTTGGTTTGGGGAGCATTGTTGCTTGACCACGTTTGTTAACTGTATAGGGATTAGCTACTGGACCTGTTGCCTCTATTGTTTTCAGCCCCATCACTTGTAGCGAAGAGAGAATCTGATCCATATCGCTATATGAAAGAGGAATTAGTTCGCTTTGTAGATCAGCTAGCAAAAAGTTTTTTTCTTTACGTGTTTTTGGGTCAATACAAGGGGGTACATCATCTTTTGGGTCTGGTGGAAAATCGACTTTCCCATTTAGCTCTTCAGGTAATAGTGGCTTTGTTCCACCTGAAAGCAGGGGAGGAAGCGACTTGATTGTTTTTTCAGGCTGAGTTATTTTTTCAGGTTCCTGTGGCGCTGTTTTAGAGGACGGCGTATTTTCAAGCGTAGCACACCCGCTAAGGACCGTAAGAGTTATTACAAAAGCTAACTTTTTTATTAGAGAGTGCAATGTATGGCCTCACCTGTCAGGAGACTAGGTCACTAAAGAAAATACTGAAAAATCTTAAAAGAATCAATAGTTAAAAGCAATTATTGACTTATAAGGAATTTTTTTAAGGGGCTTCGTGAACAATCGAGTTAGTTAGATAAAATCACTAATGTCTCATCGGGAAATACGTCAGGAACTAGTTAAGATGGGTGAACACTGGGGTGGAGATTTAAAGCTAACCTAATGTATCAATACAAACTTGATCCTCGTTACGTTATCAACTTTCGTGTAACATGAACTTGATGTCTTGTCATCTCCATCCCCCTTTTGGCAAATGACCTACGTGGTCCGGACGAATTCTCTTACCTTCCGTCCAGTATATTTTTTGTTCAGGAACTTTTTTTTTCGCATCATCGACGACTCCCGGGGTTTTCAATTGATTTTCCCCCTTCACCTTTACCCAGCGGCCCTCAGCGTCCATCCCCCATCCTTGCGACCGACACCATTGTTGCCATGCTTTGTTTAGTAGCTTTATATTGTTGCACTTGGCATCGTTTGCAACGGCAGTGTAAGGTGAAAAGAGTACTGAAAACAACCCGACAATGATTGCACACATCGTAATGTGGAATTTTTGTAACATATCCCCTTCCTTTTATAACTTTTATGGGTGTTTGGTCAAATATAAACTATCACATACTCTAATCTAAGAATTTGATTTAAAGAAGATAAGTGTAACCGTTAAGGCCTTCAATGGAGGACCTTTTAGCATTTCCAGAAACCATATTCTGGTTACCAACGGAAAAATCCATCAGCAAATGGTAGATATTTTATTTAGTGACCAGCACCTGTAAGTTTTGCCACTACGCACTGATACCAATTCTCAAAGTATTGGTTGCACGTTTGTGGTCAACTTTGATAAGGGTGGGTTGTACTTCAAACCTTTCATAAATTTGATCTATCAATAAATTTTTCTTTTAAATCTAAGTCTTTATAAGATATAAAGAGCATTCAGCCCCTATTAGTTTTTGAGTACAACAATGGAGTAAGAATTTTCCGTGGATACAATTACTTTCAAAAAAGGCGAGGACATCATTGAGGAAGGAACTCTTGGTGATTGCGCCTACATCGTTGAGCAAGGGTCTGTTGAAGTATCCAAATTAACTCCGCATGGGGAAAAGCAGGTTTTAGGTGTTTTAGAGAAGAGTGAGATTTTTGGTGAAATGGGACTGATAGACGGACTACCTCGCTGTGCAACTGTTACAGCTATGGAAAATTGTGTTTTAAGTGTCTGTTCCAAAGAAACCTTCAATAATTTAGCCCATCACAACCCTGAATCTCTCTTACCCATTTTCAAAGTTCTGGTGAGACGTCTTAGATCCACCCTTGCCTTGGTGGAAGCTTTACAAAAAAATATCGGGGACAATAGGAGTGGGAGCTTGAATGTAATCTATCAGGCTATGGCGGCAACCCGAAGCGAAACCATAGAAATAGAAAACTTGTCCACCGAGATACAAAAACATACGGATCATGGTTCTCTTATTAAAGACCGTAGTTTAAATCAACCCACCCCTTCTGGAAGTACCACTGTTTTTGACAGTCCGGATTCTCAAACTCTAGCAACAACTCCCGCAACCATTCAAGAAATGGAAAAACACGCTCTTATCGAAGCCCTAAAAATTTCTGGGGGCAATGTTAAGCAGGTAGCCCAATCACTTGGTATCAGCCGGACCACTTGTTATAGAAAAATTAAGAAGTATCAAATAAGAAAAATCAAGAAGTATCAAATTGAATACTAATAGTCTCAATATGAATTATTATTATCATTATTAGACAGTTATATTCTCAATATAAATTATTATTATCATTTTTGGACAGTTATATTCTTAATATGAGTTTATATTATCATTTTTGGACAATTATATTCTCAATATGATTTAATGTTACCATTACTGAACAGGTATGGTTTCAATTTGGTATAACCATCATCATTCTTGGGGAATAACTCTATTCTCAGGTAATTTATCTACAAGATATTTTTTCTATACTATTATGAATAAATGCCTTCCAATTTTTATAGATATTATCTTAATTTATTGGCATGTCCTGTGCATTAGCCTAACTCTATCATGCCAGTAAACCCGTGATGTTCTCTGGGAATCTTTAGATTTTAGCACTTAGATCGTTGAAGGA
>JALPWY010000045.1 GCA_023271875.1 Nitrospinaceae bacterium
CTATCACGCAACAGGAAATAGATTCTTGCTTAAAAAATAAGAACACCTTAACTTACTACAATTCAAATTGTTAATTTAGAAAAAGATAAGAGCTATGATATTTGGAACTGGCATTGATATTATAGAAATAGACCGAATCAAAAATTCTATTCAAAAGTATTCAGATCGCTTTAAAAAAAAAATTTTTACTCAAAAAGAAATTGATTACTGCCATTCCCAAGCCGACCCAGCAAAACATTTTGCCGCTCGCTTTACTGTCAAAGAAGCTGTCTTAAAATGCTTTGGAACAGGTATGACTGGCGGTATATTGTGGAAAGATATCGAGGTAGATAAGTTGAATTCAGGTCAACCCTTTTTAAACCTTCATGGAAATGGAAAAAAATTATTCAACCAACTGAACCTAAAGCACATCCATGTCTCTATTACCCATGATAAAACTTATGCTGCGGCACATGCTATTGCTGAAAAATAAACCCATATCAACCCATACCATCCTCTTTCATTAAAATATTTTCTCACTGTTACGATGTGCCACCCTCCCTATGAGCGAAAATAGAATCATGACCAACGTTAGACACCGCCTTGAATATTTCGTAGTCCTATTTTTCATATTTTTCTTAAAAAATCTATCGGCAAAATCAATATTTCGACTAGGACGTATCTTAGGCCATTTATCATACAGTTTCGCAACAAAAAGAAGAAAGATTGCACTTATTAATCTGAGTATTGCTTTTGGAAATAAGAAGTCAAATAAAGAAAAAAAGAAAATTATTAAAAATTCTTTTATTCAGGTTGCATTATCAGCACTACAGTCTTTATGGGTTTTAAAGCATCCCAGTAGAGTAAATCAATTAATAGAAGGGGCCCCGAGTGGTCTTGATCTGATTAAGAAGTGTCTTTTGCGTCGAAAAGGTATTTTCTTTCTGACCGCGCATTATGGAAATTGGGAGATCATGGGAATCGATCATGGATTCAGAGGAATATGCAAACTCCATTCTATTATTCGTCGACTTGACAATCCTTACCTTAATGAAGTGGCCTTAAAACTCAGAACTGTTTCAGGCAACGGGACTTTTTACAGAGACGAATCTCTACTACAAATCGTGCGTGCATTAAAAAATAATGAAGCTATCGCAATCATGATGGACCAGAACACAGCAAAGGGAGGAGTTTTTGTGGATTTTTTTGGAAGAAAAGCGGCAACAGCCCGGGCACTAGCTCGACTAAGCTATCGAACCGGAACTCCTATTATTCCTTTTTTTTGTTATCCCACTAGAAATGGGACTTATCATGTAAAGTACGGACCTGAACTTATACTAAAAAAGACGGGGCATAAGGAACAAGATATTGTTACCTGGACTCAATCATTCGAAAAGCTCATTGAAAAAACGATACACGACACGCCGAACCCATGGACATGGGCACACAAGAGATGGAAGACACGCCCTTCCGAAGAACAAGGAACAAAAATTTATTGAAGAGCCTTAATTGGATTTATAATTCTTCCGCAATGATAGCTTTGAGTTTTGTGCGCAAACGATATACCGCTTTGGAGTGAATTTGGGAGACACGGGACTCTGTTATCTCTAGTACGGCACCGATTTCTTTCATCGTCAATTCTTCGTAATAGTAGAGAGAAACCATTAACCTCTCTTTTTCTGGCAAGGCATCAATTGCTTTTGCAATAATTCCCTTAAGCTCAACAAGACGGATCTGAGTCTGTGGATCCGCATCGGCTTTTCCTGCCAAACAATCAAGAAGACTTTGCTGCTCGCCTGACTCCTTAGCTATACCAAGATCTTCAAGGCTAAAAATCGGTATACTTTTCGTTTCATTGAGAGTGTCATGAAATTGATCGAGGCTAAGGCCCATTTCTTTAGCAACTTCTTCATCTTCGGGCGTACGACTTAGTTTCGCTTGAAGTCCTTGCACCACTTTATCGACATTGGATGCTTTTTGCCTAATAGACCTCGGAACCCAATCCATAGCACGCAATTCATCGAGAATAGCACCGCGTACTCTAAACTCTGCGTACGTTTTAAACTTAGCACCACGACTTGAATCATATTTTGAAATTGCATCCATTAACCCCAAAACACCCACACTAATCAAATCATCCACCTCTATATGAGGAGGAAGACGCATCGCAATACGATTCGCAACATACTTGATCATCGGACTATAGCGCTTAATCACCTCTTCTCGATTTTCAGTAGTGATCTCGATTTCTTCTGGTGCTTGTTGTTTAATGGCCATTTAATTTAGTCACTCCGAAGGTCCGTTAAATATTCGGTTAGAAAGGAGTCGCCTCTTGATTAGATTTTTCTTCTTTTTCTCTCTTAGCCTTCTATTCAAGTTCAACTGATTCTTCAGTTGACTCTTGAGTTGATTCAACCTCAGCATTAACTTCCCCCTCAGGGTCACCTTCTATTACATCTTTTTCTTCATTAACCAATAGCCCTGCTAGCCATAATGATGAACCGAAAAGAACTCCACCACCCAAACCTCTCAAGACCGAAGTAGTAGCCGTCGCACCAAACAAAAAACTACCAATACTCAAAAAACCAAATGAAAAAACAGCCAACCCCATGGCCCATTTATTGACAATAATACCATTCATTGGGCTGTAAACGCCGTACGCCAAAATAAAGTGGGCTGTTCTTCGTCTACCACAGACTTCTTTTCGCCCACCATTTTTTGAACTAATCGATTAATACACTGAGTCACTTTAGAGTGTGGGTACAATTCTGAAAATGCTTTTTGTTGCCGAACAGCTTTAGTGACAACCGGATCCAATAAAATATAACCAAGGTACTCAACAGAAACCTCTGGCAAAAATCTATCTGTAACTGCCGCGAGGTTCCTAAATATTAGTCGAGCCTCTGCTTCCGAACCAACCGAATTTATTATAACGCGAAAATATTTTTGTGCATGTTTCGTATGTAGTGTTTTGATAAGGGCATAAACATCTGTCAGGGAAGTGGGTTCAGTTGTAGCAACTAGTAGAATCTCATGCGCAGCACTACAAAAGTAGGTAACGTTTGTAGATATCCCTGCACCTGTATCAAATATTAAGAAATCGTACTCACTGCTAACCTGATCCAATTCCTCCATGAGTACTACTTTTTTTTCGTCATCGAGTTGGGTTAGTTCTTGTAATCCGCCTCCAGCTGGGAGCAAGTGGATACCTGCCGGACCCTCGGTGATAATATTCTGAACATTTTTCTCCCCAGACAATACATGTCCTATATGAAACTTTGGATTAAGTCCCAAAAGAATATCTATATTATTCAGGCCCAAGTCTGCATCTACCACAAGAACTTTTTTATCCTGCTTGGAGAGCACGTATGCTAGGTTAGCAACGATATTTGTTTTACCAACGCCGCCCTTACCGCTACTCACGGCCAATACTCTTAGGGAAGAAGATTTCATTTTATTTGAAACTATATTTTTTAAGGTCCTTGCTTGGTTTCCAATAACCACTATATTGCCCTCAATTTATCCCTATTTCAGTTAAAAATCAAACGAATTACCCTATCTTGAACAGCAACTTCAATATCTTCCGGAACTCGTTGACCCGTGGTCAAATATGACAACGGGAGGCGAGTCCGTAAAGAAAAATTTACCATAGAGCCAAAATTCAAACCTTCGTCTATCTTAGTAAATAACACACAGTTGATCCCTAGTGGAGAAAACTGTTTGTAGGATTCCATGAATTGTTTTTCATTCGACACTACACTCAAAACAAGGTGCGTCTCCATCTCACCCAACCCTTCAAATACTTTAGATAATTGAGCCGAATAGTTATGATCCCGATGGCACCGACCCATCGTATCAATCAAAACAACATCCTTATCGGAATGGCGTTTCATACACTCTTTCAGACCAAGGCGGTCCTGAGCAGTCTCCACAGGAATACCCATAATATCCCCGTAAATTTGCAGTTGTTCTATACCGCCAACACGAAACGTATCTAACGACACAAGTGCAACTTTCTTTTTTTGTCGATAAATTAGGTCAGCAGCAATCTTAGAAATCGTGGTCGTCTTCCCGGCTCCAGTTGGACCGACAAGAACCACTTTTTTAGGTGGAGTGCCGTTGGAAGTTTCAACACCACCTTTACATACAATCACTCGATTCATGGTTTTTATAAATTTATCCTTTAAAGAAACAGTATTACCACCTTCACCTGAAAAAGTTTTTTTTGAGAAAACTTTGGCGATGATTTTTTCGTTCAACCCATTTTTCGCTAACTGAGAAAATAGATCAAGCTGGTGGTTCTTTATACCTAAAGACTGTGCACGCTCAGTTTGACTAAGCAGTGAATACATCAATGACTTTACGTCTGGCTCGACCTCAGCATTATTGAAACTGGAAAACTCTAAAGTAGTTTCTGGATCCATTACTTTTGTCCCGCTTTCAATAGTGCTTGTTGCAGGATCGATGGCAGCTGTGATTTCCACTTTAGACGCCCCTCCTCCATTCCACTTCGAATGATCACGGATAGAGCGTGTTGTTAAAATAAGAGCATCTCTTCCCATCTCCCGTTTTATAGAAGCCAGAGCCTCGCTATAATTACCTGCAATATATTTTTTAATTTGCATTTAGGTCCACCACTTTCAATGTTTTGATTTGCACCGATGGAATAATCTCGCTATGTGACAACACTGCTAAATCGGGTATAAAACGCTCCACAAACTTGCGCAAATGGTGCCGAATCCCCGGTGATGCTAGCAATACAGGAGATGTCTCCATTTGAGGGGTTATTGCCTCAACGGCTTCTTGTAATTTAATGAGTAAATTCTCTGCTACCGTTGGCTCCAATGCCAAAAACGAAGCAAGTTCTGTTTTTTGAATAGAACTTTGGATAAGCTCTTCTACTTCACGATTCAGAGTCACAACAGATAAAGAACCGTCAGTTGATTGGAATTGCTTGGTAATAGGACGAGCCAGGGCCTGGCGCACATATTCAGTCAAAATATCTGTATCTTTAGTGGTTGGGCCATAATCGGCCAACTGCTCAAGGATCGTACGTAAATCACGGATGGAAATTTGTTCCTTTAATAGATTTTGTAAAACCTTTTGTACTTTTCCAAGGGACAACACATCGGGAATCAACTCCTCGATCACCTTTGGATTGCTCTCTTTAAACTTATCAATAAGAGACTGAGTTTCCTGCCTACCCAAAAGCTCTGATGCATGTCGTTTAATAGTTTCTTTAATATGAGTAGTAATAACTGTCGAAGAATCCACCACGGTATAACCAGCCATCTGAGCCTTCTGCTTGTCTGAAGTTGAAATCCACACTGCGGGAAGACCAAATGTCGGTTCTTTTGTCTGAATACCATCGATCTCTGTTTCAATTGTTCCTGGATTCATAGCAAGCAAACGACCAGCCATAATTGATCCTCGGGATACTTCCACTCCTTTAATAAGAATTCCATACTCATTGGACTTTAATTGCAGGTTATCGCGGATATGAAGTGGAGGAACAATAAATCCCATCTCTAAAGCAAACTGCCGTCGAACAGATTTAATTCTATCAAGCAATTCTCCATTGCTATCTGCATCAACCAAGGGGATCAGTTCATAACCGACTTCCAATTCCATTATGTCAAGTGGTAAGATCGATTCTACGCGTTCAGGAGTAGGTGCTTTTGCCTCATCTTCTTTCTTACGATTCTCAATGAGAGCTTTTTTATTCGTGTCTTTGAATTTATTAAACCCGATTATTCCTGCAAGAATTGACATTACAAAAAATGGAAAATGCGGTAAACCGGGAATCATTCCAAAAAAGAATAATACTAACGAAGCGATGATAAAAGCATAGGGTTGGTTGAGCAACTGGCTAATAAGTTGCTCTGGTAGATTTTTATCTGCAACTGCACGGGTCACAACAAGACCTGCTGCGGTAGATACAACCAATGCCGGCAGCTGTGAAACTAATCCATCGCCAATCGTTAGCAAGGTATAAACCTGCGCCGCTTCACCTACCTGCATGTCCTGCTGAAATACCCCGATACCAAACCCACCAAGAATATTTATAATTGTAATCAGGATTCCAGCAATAGCGTCACCTCTTACAAAGCGGATGGCACCATCCATTGAGCCATAAAAATCAGCCTCCTGTTCAAGCATTTGCCTTCTATTACGGGCCTCCTTCTCATTAATCAAGCCAGCATTTAGGTCCGCATCAATACTCATCTGTTTTCCTGGAATAGCATCCAAAGTAAAACGCGCGGCCACCTCCGATGTCCTTACCGAACCTTTGGTTATAACAATAAAATTTATCATGACAAGAATGATAAAAATCACAGTTCCCACTACGAAGTTTCCTCCGACGACAAACGATCCGAAAGATTCAATCACCTGGCCTGCTGCGCCGGTTCCTTCGTTACCATGCAAAAGAATGATACGCGTTGATGCCACGTTCAGAGATAATCTTATTAATGTAACAATGAGTAAAAGTGACGGGAATACTGAAAAGTCCAAGGGGCCCCGCATGAAGACGGAAACCAATAATATAATCAACGCAAAAGTAATACTGAAAGAAAGAAGAAGATCCAACAAAAATGGAGGGATAGGCATCACCATAACTGCCAAAACCATAACCACTCCAAAACCAACCAAATACTCCTGTGGCCTTTTAATCAGTGACTTTAATAAGGAAGCTTGTTGTTCCATGGACACACCATTTCACTCAAAATTTTGACGCACGAACTAAAACAGAAAAAGGTTCACAAGTCATTATAATCAAAAGAATTATAAGCTAATCAGTGGGTTTACCCCGAAACGAAACCAAGCTTAACCCACGATATTAAGTAATAATGCAAGGTCTATACCGATTTGAAAGTATTTGATTATTTTAAATTTTAGGCAGTAACTGAATGTATGCTTGTGGTTTAGGGCGAGGATTTATCTTGTTACAGCGATGTTTTTCCTTTTAATTTAAAAACATAAGCCAAAATTTCAGCCACAGCCTTATACAAACTGGCAGGAATGAGTTGTCCAACATCTACGGTCTTGTATAACGTACGTGCCAGGGGTTTGTCCTCTACCAATGGGATATTGCTTTCCTTCGCAACTTCACGAATCCTAAGCGCTATTTCATTTTGGCCTTTCGCAACCACAACAGGTGCTGCATCAATTTTCGTATCATATTTAATGGCAACCGAAAAGTGCGTTGGGTTTGTGACAACTACATCCGCTTCCGGTACCGCAGCCATCATTCTGCGGCGCATCATCTCCATCTGAACACTTCGAATTCGTTGTTTGAGTTGTGGGTTACCTTCCAAATCCTTACGCTCATCCTTTACTTCCTGTTTTGTCATACGAAGATTTTCCAGATAAGTATATTTTTGGAAGGAAAAGTCTAATGCCGATAAAAAAATCATGACAAGAAGCACCTTGACCATGATCTCAACCATAACCTCTCCCATAAAAACAAGTACTTGCCCTACCCCATAACCCATGAGCAGCGGTATCTCATCCCAATGACTGTTAATGGTCTGATAGGCGATTAAAGCAACTATGGAAATCTTAAATAACGATTTAAATAATTCCATTAGGGAGTTTTTGGAAAAAATACGCCCGAACCCTTTTAATGGGTTGAGCTTGCTCCATTTGGGCTTTAAAGGATGTAATGAAAACTGCATACCACCCGTTTGAACAACATTGGCAAGTACACCAGCGACCATAATAATAATTAGTATGGGGCCAATAATAAAAAAAAGATTTTGCATGTTCCAGTTCATGAGACGGAAAAGCTCATGAATATTCAGGTTGATTGTCCCCATCTCCGCTAGGTTAGAATACCAAGTTTTAATGACTGTCTCGGTAGCATGCCTTCCTACAATAGAGAACGCGATAATACTAGCAAGCAAAACAAATGATGAAGATATCTCTCGACTCTGCGCAAAATTACCTTTTTCCTGAGTATCGGTAATTTTTTTGGACGTTGCCTCCTCAGTTTTTTGGTCTTTATTTTCTTCAGCCATTATGAGACTCGCGTAGAGTTATGATTTAAAAGATTGCATGATACCCAAAAACCTTTCGGGAAGTTGTTCTATTTGTCCATGAACAACAATGCTGAAAAATGACATCGACAAACCAACCATGAGCAAACCTACTCCAATTTGCAATGGAAAACCCACGATAAATACATTCATTTGTGGCACAGTTCTCGCGACTAAACCCAGGCCCACGCTGATAAAAAACAAGATCGCCATAATAGGAGCTGCAATCTTAACTGCAGTTACGAACGTAGCCTTAAAAAGTAGCAATATAATTTCTGGCGTGAATGTAGAAAAATTTATCTGGGATGGATTTATCAAAAAAAAACTTTCAACAATTGCCCCAATAATAATATGGTGTGCATCGAGAGCCAGGAACAGAAGAATAGTAATTATATTCTGAAATTGTGCAGTGACCGAAACCTGTGTTTCGGTTTGTGGGTCAAGAACATTGACCACTCCAAATCCCATCTGAAAATCAACAATAGTTCCGGCAATCTGCACGGCCGTAAACAGCAATCTTGCTGAATAAGCTATGGCTAAACCAATTGTAATTTCCGAAAACAAACTAACAGCAAGATCAAACAACCCCTTAGGGTCATGCATTGGCGTAGCGCGCACCATAGGAAACACAGCTATCGAAATAAAAAGAATAAAACCAATCTTGATACGACCTGGAATCTGCGCACTCCCCAGGATAGGAATAAACATAATCATGGCGCCAACACGTAGTAAAACAAATAAAAAGTTCTGATATTCAATTGGGCTGAGGTCAAAAATACCCATCACTGAATATACTCAGGAAAGTTGATCAGTATCTTGGAGGTAAACCCAACCATCAGCTCAAGAAGCCACGGAAAGAAAATAATCAACGACAAGAAAACAGCAAGAATCTTTGGAATAAAGGTCAGCGTCAACTCTTGAATCGAAGTAACCGCCTGAAAAATAGATACCAACAACCCTGTAACAAGACCAAATCCTAGCATCGGCGCGGACAATAACAAGGTCGTCTTGATACTGTCCATAGCAAAATCTACAATAAAAGCTTGATCCATATTCCCTCTCTAACTGAAACTTTTCATCAATGAACCAACGGTCAAGTACCATCCATCAACCATCACAAACAACATCAACTTAAAGGGTAAAGAAATAAGAACTGGAGGGAGCATCATCATACCCATTGACAGAAGGATACTGGCAACCACCATATCGAGAATCAAAAATGGAATATAAATAAGAAACCCTATCTGGAATGCTGTCTTCAACTCGCTAATGATAAAAGCTGGAACTACAGTTTGTATGCTGAGATCTTCTTCACTTTCCGGGTTCTTGTTCTCAGACAAGTTAATAAATAATGAAAGATCCTTTTCGCGGGTATGGTTCAACATGAACCTTTTAATAGGTATTTCAGCTAGCTTTAAAGCCTCAAACTGGCCTAGTTCTTCCTCCATGTAAGGTTTTAACGCGCCCTCATTTATTTCACTCCAAACAGGTCCCATGACAAACATAGTCAAGAACAGGGCAAGCCCAATAAGAATTTGAGTAGGAGGCGTTTGCTGAGTACCCATTGCCTGTCGCAAAAACGAAAGAACAATAATTATTCTTGCGAAAGAAGTCGTCATAATCAAAATCGCGGGTGCAAGGGTCAAAATGGTCAGTAAAACCAGGATCTGCAAGGCACTTGAAACTTTTTCTGGATCATCTGCATTCTCAACACCAAACGTAATATTCGGAAGTGGAATCGCTTCTGACTCAGAAACAAAACCTGTCACTAAAAACAAACCGAAAACGACGCACGCGCATAAAATAATTTTCTTCAATTTATATGTCACGTAGCCCTCAGCTTCCCCATATTACGTCTTATTTTTTCCGTAACAGCATCAACAGAATCTTGTTTACTAGACCTAGGACCGGAGAACTGCTTGAGATACTTAGAAAACATATTGGCAGCATTGGAAGAAGCCAACGAAGTCTTTCCTGAGGCATTCATGGGAGCACCTTGTTTCCAGTCTGTGCCATGACTATTATCGCCATGCGCGTTTTTAATTTCTTCTATCCGATCTGGTTCACGAATACTTGTCAGGAGTGCAATATTCTGATCAGAAACTCCAAGCACTAAAATTTCTCCAGCCACCTCCACAAGCGCAATATTTTTTTTGGGGGCCAGAAAATTTGTACTCAAAACCTGAACAAGTTTCCCACCACCAAAAGCAGTGTTTTTTAAAACATATTTTTTAAACCCAAAAAACAAGAGAAATATCAACCCTAAAACCAACGATAGAGTCGTTACCATTCTAAGTCCGGAGGAAAGAAAGCTTACTGGTTCTGATTTTTTTTTATCTTCAGGCGGTTGTAAACCAAAGGATGTTTTTTTTATCAAACTTGCAGATTCACCTGTTTTATTCTTAGCTGTCTTCCATTTTGGACTCTTATTATACGAAGCGGTTTTTATTTTTTTAGGCAAATCTAGCTTCAAATCGTCGGAATTTGAAGAAATCGATTTTTTGACTTCAAAAAAAAGTGGTTGTGATTTAACCTCTCTTTTTTCTTCATTCATATTAGCGTTGAACTTGTTTATTTTATTTTTCTGTTTTTTTTCATTAAATTTTTCTGTTGTTCGCGCCAACAGTTGACCTAGAATATCAGTCTCACCTCGTTTAACTCTTACAACAAGAGAGTCCCCGCCCTTTTCCATATGAAATCGATTTTTATAATCTCCCTCTTCATCTTTTCCCAAAATGAAACGAACACGCATTGTTCTAGAGTTAAATTGAGATACGTATATTTGACTAATCTGAGAATCGCCAGTTTTTAGAAACCGCTTAGCAGGTTGAGAGTATGCCAAAGGGAAATCAACCTGAATTGATTTTTCAAAAAAAAGGGGGTCCCGCAAATGAACTAAAGGCTTTTTAAAATAAAATTTAATGGTCAGTTCATCTATTGTAAATTGAGTCTCGATATTTTCTAATCGATTCATATTACTCAAATTGACCTTAGCCTCAAGGCTGAGGGGGGTTAAAAGAGTAAACAGTGAAACAAAAAATATCCAACCCTTTTCCCAATTCATAATCCGCTTCCTTATAAAATTTGCATTTGATAACAAGTGTCAAATTCCCGACTACAAAACTATTAGAGACGGTAAATTGCAATCCTCGTACCGCACAGGATTAATATTTATAAACTAATTAATTAAAACCTTGGCTTTCCCAAAAATTAGGCTCTATTAAATGATACAGTTCTCATATGACAGTTTTATTTCGCATATGCTCCTGTTGTTTGGCGATACCATCGTTTGAGGTCCTATTTCCAAGAAGTCATTTTTTTGAAAAGGGCGTATAATTATGAACTCACACTATATGAGGTGAGACAACTATGACTAAAATCAATTGTCAAAAGGGTCAATCGATGAACTTTCTTAATCCTTTTCTTATTTTAATACAGTTACTTTTTGTCATTTTAATTTCACGCAGTGAAGTGGGTGCGGCGGACGCCTCGCCTTGCGCTGCGTTGCTTCATCCTCTGGAGAGCAAGGTTGAAGAAATCAAAGGCCAGGGCGGTATTTGGGGAATGTTTGATAAAAACTATAAAGTGCGCAACCATGCCACCGTAACTCTCAAGCTGGATTCCAAAATCACTGTCCTGATTGTCCGCTTGAATCATTTGTGTACGACACAAAATGGGGTGCCTTTAGAGGATATTGCACAGATACTTGTCCCCAGACTCAAAGCTGAAGGGGAAAAGGCAGTCATAGAAGATCTTATAAATTTAGGGCACTTTGAGGAGGAGGCGGAAAAACTGGTCACATACGCCAGATTCGCGGAGAGCAACCTCAACCGTAAACTGGAATTTGATCAGATATCTAAAACGATTACGGCATCCCAACCCTTTGCAAAGCGTTTCGTAGAGTTATCCAAAAAAATCGGTGAAATAGAATCTGAAACAATTCTGACCGAATCAAAAGTTCTTATCAGTGATATCGAAAAATTTCTCAGGACCAAGCCGTATCTCGTGCTGGCAGATAAAGAAAAAGCTGAGATCCCACATTCCCGCTATATAACAGGTGATTCAGACGCTATGTGAAATGAAAAATGCAAGTTCTAAACCGGAATGAAACATAAAAAGAGACAGGTCGAATATTAGCCTGGCACAGTTTGCGACACAAACAAACTAAGGCAATATTTTGAGGTCAATAGGAAACGTCGTACCGAAAACAGAATTTTAAGAAATGGTTAAAGAGCTGACTAAGCAGGTAAATTATTAAGGAGAAAATGAATAAATACGGGAAATCAAGAAAGGAAAGAAAGCCCTTTATAAAAAAACTACCTGATTAAAGTATGATTGTGGCCAGGAGCGGACTGATTACAGGATTAATTCTCCCGAGAGGGTGAAAAAACCTGCAATGCGTCAAGTTGCAAGCGATTTCACTCTTTCCATTGGGGTAACGATATCCGTAAGACGCACACCAAACTTTTCGTTCACAACCACAACTTCTCCACGCGCTACAAGTTTATCGTTTACCAGAACTTCAAGTGGGTCCCCCACGAGCTTGGTCAGTTCGATGACCGAGCCTTGTCCCAACTGAAGCAAATCGTTAATCAACATTTTACTACGACCCAATTCAACAGTTACTGATAGAGGAATATCGAGAATAAGGTCAAGGCTAGCGGATTCCCCTCTCTTCTCGCCAGCAGTCTCACTCCCTTCCTCTTCAATAACCTTCTCTTCCTCTTCGACGGCGGTTTCACCTGCCCCTTCACCGGCATCCTCGTCTTTTACTGGCTCCTCTTCTTGATTTGTATCTTCTGCCATTGGTTTACCCTTCCCTTTGTATGATTTCTGTTACTTGGATAGCTTTGAGTCCCCTCGAAACACCGGGGAATCCTTTAACTTTGGGCATTCCTTGTACCTTTACAACCAGGGGATCCGTAACATCATTCCCAAGCATAATTGTGTCCCCCACATTCCATTCACGAAATCGTTCCGGGGTGATATCTGTCACACCCAATTCAGCGACCACCTCCACTTCTGTACTCAACATCTCTTCGCGCACACGACTAACCCAGACGCGGTCGACTTCCTGCTCTTCCGCTTGGAACGTGGCTTTTAGTTTCGGCATAATCGGCTCAATTGCTGAATATGGAATACTTATGGTGACTGAACCTGAGGTAAACTCAAGATCAATTTCAAAAACAATGACCAGCACGATATCAGTTGGGGGAACGATTGCTGCAAACTGAGGGTTAACTTCAGTACGCACGTAATTTGTGTTTACCTCATGAACCGGTTTCCATGCCTTTTGTAAGTCCTCCAATGCCCCAAGCACCACGTTTCTAGTCATTCTTAACTCAATAGAACTGAAATCGCGATCTGCGATGGTTGATTCCTTGCCACTGGACCCACCGAAAAAAGTATCCACAATAGCGGATACCAGCTTACTCTCAACGATCATCAGTCCGTGCCCACGTAGGGGTTCCATCCTGAAAATATGGAGACTGGAGGGAGAAGGTAACGAACGTAGGAATTCGCCAAACTTGACCGTGTCAGTGGATACAGCGTTGACTTCCACTGCTTTTCGTAACATGCCCGAAAACGTTTGGCGAAATAACCGGGAAAACATTTGATTGATTATATCAAGAGTGGGAAGCCGGCCCGCAATAATTTTTTCCTGACTGGTCAGGTCATATGTAGTAACACCGGTGACATTATCTACTTGATCCGTTTCGACCTGAACTTCCCCTTCACCAACGCCTTTTAATAACGCGTCGACCTCTCCCTCTGATAAAACTTGACCCATTTGACTTTCCTAAGTTGATTCTAAAAAATATAAACTGTTTAAACAGATAATAAAATATCAACCAACAATTACTTCGCGAAGCATTACTGGACTATAAACTCGCTAAAGTATGCATCCTTCACATGACCGACTACTAAAAACCGGTTGACCCGAGTAGTAATTTCATCTTTTAATTTAAACTTACCTTGAACTGAATAGACATCCTCAAAGCTCTTACTACTCAATAAAACGAGAATAGAATCAGTAATCTTTTGTAGGTTTTCCTCAAATTCTGGATTAACCTCAGGCGAACTCAACTCCAAACTTGCGGTTACTTTCAAAAATCTTTTCCCGTTACTACCAGCAAGGTTAACAACGAACGGATCCATAGTAAACATCACCCCAACACCCGGAGGGAATTCTTCTGTATTTTCACCATCCGCACCTTCTCCGCCTTCTTCACCACCTTCTTCTCCATTCTTATCCTTTTCGGCAGACTCTTCAACTACCT
>JALPWY010000046.1:7500-13991 GCA_023271875.1 Nitrospinaceae bacterium
AAAGCAAGAAAAAATGCCAGGAATAGCCATTTTTGAGGGGCTAATGGTAATTCCAAGTTTTCGGTTATAAATATTATATCGGTCGTGGCAACGCCCGTCTGCTCTTCAATGGCTATATAAATCCATATGATTGCAACCAGCATAAGTAGTGACCCTACCGCTGTATAAAGGAAAAACTTAACCGCGGCGTATACTCTTCGAGGACCGCCCCATACACCAATGATGATGTACATTGGGACTAATTGAAACTCCCAGAAAAAATAGAAAAGAAACATATCAAGGGAGATAAAGACGCCTAGCATTCCAGTAGATAAAGCAAGAAAAGCCATCATGTACTCGCGTATGTTTTTCGTAATTCCCCAGGAGGCTATGATGGAGATCATAGTCAGAAATGTCGTCATTATGTATAGTAGGAGAGAGATTCCGTCCAAACCCACATGGTAACTGATTCCCCAAGATGATATCCAAGGAACACTGTATTCAAATTGCATTTCGTGGGTTGTTGAATCAAAATTTGTCCACAGGAAAATCGATAAAACGAAGCCGGCGACTGCAAATGCGAGAGCGGTCTGCTTTATGGCTCCTTCTTCATCTCGAGGAATAAGTGTTAAGAGGATTGCGCCTACGAGAGGTAAAAATGTCAAAAACGTTAGAAACATATTTCAATTCTAGATTGAGAAAATCAATAATCCTATAAAACCAACAACCATGAATAAAGCGTAATTCCGAACAAAACCAGATTGAAAATTTAGCGCTTGTTTACTAATCCATCCTAGGATTTTGGCTGTGCCATTAACAGCTCCGTCTATTCCTTTAGCATCACATTCATTCCAAAGAAGACGTGAACTTTCAACTGTTGGCTTAACGATGTAATCGTCGTAAAGTTCATCCACCTCATATTTGTTTTTTACTAAATCGTATCCCCACTGGCCTTCGATCAATGAGTCCGGGAGTTCTGGTTTCTTGATGTAGCAAACGTATGCCCCGAAAATACCAGCAACCGCTATGCTCAAGGACAGTAGCATTAATGCTATCTCTATCCATACATTATGACTTTCTTCAGGCGCTAATAAATGAGACCAAGGTGGTGCGTGTTTCCCCTGCTCGTGAAGCATATGTGCTGAGTGTTCAAGAGCAGAAGCCATGTCAAAATGAAATACAGGTTCAAGCCAGTTGTGAAGAACATGCCAACCGTGAAAAAGGGGAATTCCCAATGCCCCACCGAAGAAAGCAAGTCCCGCCAAAATAACTAATGGCATTGTCATAATTTTTGGGGATTCGTGCGGGTGAACATGAGGGTCAACTTTTGACTCACCAAAAAATGTCATAAAAACAAGACGAAACATATAAAAAGCAGTAAGCAGTGCCCCCGTGATGCCCATACCCCAAAGAATCATATTGCCGTCCATTAGGGCATAGTAAAGAATTTCATCCTTACTGAAGAAACCTGATAATGGAAAAATTCCTGCTATAGCGAGAGTGGAAACAAAAAAGGTTACAAATGTTATAGGCATATGATTCTTTAATGCGCCCATCTTCCTCATATCCTGTTCGCCATGCAGGCCGTGAATTACACTTCCAGATCCCAGAAAAAGGCAGGCTTTAAAAAATGCATGTGTGACCATATGAAAGATAGCTGCGGTATATGCACCAACTCCAACAGCCAGAAACATATAACCGATTTGACTTACTGTTGAGTATGCGAGTACGCGTTTAATATCAAATTGTGTCATCCCTATCGTAGCGGCAAATATGGCTGTACCAGCACCAACAAAAGCGACCGTCGACATGGTAATAGGGGCTAAAGCAAAAATTGCATTGCATCGAACGACCATATATACACCTGCTGTAACCATAGTCGCTGCGTGAATTAGAGCAGACACCGGTGTTGGGCCTTCCATCGCATCTGGTAGCCAGGTATAAAGAGGAATTTGGGCAGATTTACCACATGCACCAATAAATAGAAGCATTGTTATGGTAGTTACTGCTTCACTATTGTAGATAAGCTTTTCAGGGGCTGCATGGAATACAGTTGTAAAGTCGATGGAGCCAAATATATAAAAAATGTACATTACCGCAAGTAGAAAGGCGAAATCCCCCACGCGATTCATGACGAAGGCCTTTGTTCCCGCATCACAGGCTGATTTTTTCTCAAAATAGTAGCCAATTAAAAAATAGGAACAACAACCAACACCTTCCCAGCCTATAAACATCAAAAGGAAATTGTTCCCCATGACTAATAGCAACATTGAGCACATGAACAAATTCATGTAAGCAAAGAACCGGTAGAAACTATATTCCTCATGCATATATCCTATGGAATATACATGTATGAGAAAACCGACTCCGGTTACAAAAAGCATCATCGTTATTGACAGTGGGTCAACTTGGAATCCAAACTCTGCTGTGAAGTCGCCAGCTGCCATCCAGGTAAAGAGCACTTGTTCAAAAACACGTTCCTCGGCGGGAGTCATAACCAGGCCAATGAATATAATTAAGGTGGTTAGGAATGATAAGCCGACAGACCCAGCCGCAATCAAGCCCACTGCATTTTTGCCAATGCGCAATCCAAAAAATCCATTAATGATGCAACCGATCAACGGGTATAGAGGCACTAGCCCGGTTAATTTGAGTAGCATAAGTTTTCCCTTAGGATTTCATGATGTTAAATTCGTCCAGATTCGTCGTGGGTTTGTTGCGAAACAAGGAGATAATGATTGCAAGTCCTACTGAAACCTCAGCTGCGGCAACGCACATGACCATGAAACTGAAAACCTGTCCATCGTGAAGATTCATATAGCGGTCAAAAGCGATCAAAGAAATATTGACAGCATTGAGCATGATTTCAATGGACATAAACACCACGATCACGTTTCTTCGAACCAACACACCAGCTACTCCAATGACGAACAAAGTAGCGCTTAGAAACAAATAATGAGTTAAAGGAACCATTCCCATATCCATATTTAATCTACTTTGCTTTTAGCCAAAACTACCGCGCCAATCATGGCAACCAACAGCAGGATAGAAGCAACTTCAAAGGGTAAAACAAATTCAGTAAATAAAATTGTCCCCACTTCTCTGACCGTTCCGAAAGTTTCAGGTGGTAGAGCAGGGGAGTTGAAATCACCCGCATTGATAATATCAATGATCTTGTATAAAACTCCTGTGGCCAGAAGTCCGCTGAGCACAGTCAATAGTAGATTTTTATCTCTGCTTCGCCACTTATCATCTTCTCCCTTACCTTTTAGATTAAGAAGCATGATGACAAACATGAATAGAACCATGATTGCGCCAGCGTATATAATGATCTGTAAAATAGCGATGAAATGCGCCTGTAGGAGGACAAACACACCGGCTAGACCAAGCATCATGCCGATTAGAGATATAGCAGAATTAATCGGGCTATTGCTTACAACCACTCCAAGCGCAAATAAGACGCAAAGACCAGCAAGAGGATAAAAAATTAATAATTCCATTTCCCGTACATTTTCCTGGTGAATTCGACCCGGTCCTTGAGTTTTTCTATTGGCACGGATAGTTGTTCAAGGTTAAATTTCATTTCTTTACGATCGAGCATTGGTATTTCATAATCATCGCTCATAAAAATAGCTTCTTCAGGACAAGCCTCTTCGCAGTTTCCGCAAAAAATACACACCGCATAATCGATAGTAAACTCCTTGGGCCAGCGTTCCACTTCGTTTTGTTTGCCTGAGTTTTCACCTGGAATAATGTCAATGCAGTAAGCTGGGCAGGCAGCCTCGCATAATCCGCAGGCCACGCAGTTAGGTAAATTGTTTTCATTAATGGCAAGCACGGGCCGCCCTCGATACGCCACCGGAATAGGGGCCATTTCTTCAGGGTAATAAAGGGTGAAAATTTCACGTTCTTTTTTTTGGCCTAAAAAAAACGGCACGAAACCAAATAAGTTGATGAAGAAATGGCGCGATGTGATGTACATTCCCTTTATAATCGCAGGTAGATACGAGCGTTCCCACCACGTCATTTTAACAGTACGATCAACAAAATAAGCCATATGTTAAGCCCTCAATATTATTGGATGGCCAGAATCACAAGCCCAGTAACAAGAATATTTGCTAGAGAAAGTGGTAAAAGAATTTTCCACCCAAGTTTCATAATTTGATCGTAGCGAAATCTTGGGAGGGTCCAACGGATAGTCATTTGAAACCAGATAAAGAAAATTACCTTGGCAAAAAATACTGCTATGTGAATGAGCATAAGAACAAGGTTCGCACCATTAGCTCCTAAAAAATCTAACCAAGAAAGGATGGTGGCCGCTGAAAGAAATGGTATGTGCCACGCACCGAAAAATAAAATAGTGACGATGGCCCCGATGGTCACCATCTCAATAAACTCGGCCATGAAAAACATGCCAAACTTAAGTCCGCTATACTCGGTAAAATAACCTGCAACTAATTCCGACTCTGCTTCAGGTGCATCAAAAGGAATACGCTTATTTTCCGCAATAGATGCCGCAAGAAACATAAAGAGTCCAAGCGGCTGCATAAAAAATCCCCAACTCAAAAAATCTTCCTGAGCAGCGCCTATTTCAGTTAGCTTCATGGATCCATAAACCATCAGCACTCCAATAATCGTCAGCCCCATTGTCACTTCATAGGAAATCATTTGAGAGGCTGTCCGCATTGAACCGAGAAGAGACCAATTATTATTGGAAGCCCAGCCAGCTATTACATAACCATATGTAGCTATCGAAGCGATAGCAAAGACAAATAATAACCCAACGTCTAAATCAGAAATCACCAAATTAACGTTGGTTCCCCAAAGTTCATATTGACCACCAAAAGGGACAACTGCGAAAGTAAGGATAGCGGGGATGACCGCAATTATCGGACTGAGGGTGTGGAGAAAACGATTTGCACCTTGAGGTACAAAATCTTCTTTAGTAAACATCTTGATAGCATCTGCGATAGCATGAAAAAGCCCTAAGGCTGTGAACCCCATGATATCTGCTCGGTTGGCTCCAACTCGATCCTGCATAATCGCACTTTGTTTTCTTTCCACCCATGTCAAAACGGGGGCGAAAAAACCTACAGTTAGTCCGATAATGAAAAAAATTTTAACCAGTGTAATTGTCAGCTCAAGAATCATTTCTATGAGGCCTAATTCAAAGGGCCGATCAAGGGTTGCCGTTTGTTGATAGGATAGTCCTTCCTTAATGGATGGCCTTTAAACTCTTCGTAGAGCAAAATGCGCCTCATATCCGGGTGACCGTTGAACTTTATTCCATAAAGATCCCACACCTCGCGTTCATACCAATTGGCGGTTTTCCATAAAGATGAAACTGAATCAATCGTGCAGTCATCTTCACTGATCGGAACTTTTACTCGAAGACGGTCATTATGTTGTAATGAGTAGAAGTGGTAGACCACTTCGAAACGACTATCTTTACGGTTTAGATAGTCGACAGCTGTTAAATCCATAAGAAACTTAAAGTTAAGTTCAGGGTCATCGCGAAGAAATTTAAAAAGCTCTATCAGGACATTTTTTTGTACCGTGATGGTCTGATCACCACGAAAATCATGTGAGTCAAGGATGGCTCCTTTATATTTAGAATTTATCTTGTCGATTTGATCCGAATCCATATCTTCCTTTAATATAATTTACTGCAAGTTAAAGATAAAAATTTTGGGCTACTCCCAGTCTAAGCCACCCCGCACCCAGACGTAAAGAAGGCCTACGCCAAGAATCAAGATGAACACAAGCATTTCAATGAAACCAAATAAACCTAGCTGCTTAAAGAGGATTGCCCAAGGAAAAAAGAAAACGGCTTCGATATCGAAAAGAACGAATAGAACTGCAACCAAATAGAATTTTACTGAAAACCGTTGGTGAGGGGAAACGAGTTGGGATTCACCGCACTCGAAAGGCTCCATCTTGTCAGCAAACTCACGTTTTGGCCCAAGTATAGATGTCATTACTACCATGCCCACAGCAATGCCAATGGCCATGAGGAGCATAATTCCCGCACCGAGATAACTGTCTAGCATGGTTTTGCTCCTTACTTGAGTCTGCGAGGAGATGTCATAAAATAAAGCTCAATCAATGATTTTTGAGTTAAGAAAATGTAATTAAAAAAAGGACTTTTTAAGAACATTTTAATACCTATGGAACCCTTTAAAACCCACATAAACAGAGCGGCGATAGTATCTAAGCATGTGGGTATTGTCAATGAAAAATCGTTTTAAATAGAGAGGTTTTCGGGTAGATAATGAAGGGGAAGGAGCAGTTGGCATTGCTCCTTAAATAAAAAATAATAGAGGCATGATTAATCAGCAGACACGCAAGAGTTTTCGGGTTTTACAATAAAAAACCCCGTCTAGCTAACTAGACGGGGTTAATAAATGATCCGGCCTCGTCCTACTCTCCCACACGCTCTCGCATGCAGTACCATCGGCGCAGAAAGTCTTAACTTCCGTGTTCGAAATGGGAACGGGTGTGACCCTTTCGCT
>JALPWY010000047.1 GCA_023271875.1 Nitrospinaceae bacterium
AACAGTTGCCGGAATGGCGAACAAAACCTGGATGGAGACACCGTTATTTGCACAGAATCTTGGGACGCGGCTATTTTGAGTGCAGGAGCCGGACTAACAGCTGTCGATCAAATTATATCAGGTCAACTAGACAACGCTTTCGCCGCCATACGCCCACCAGGTCATCATGCAGAAAAAGATCGTTCAATGGGATTTTGTTTATTTAACAATGTTGCTATCGCAGCTCGATACGCGATAAAAAAATACAACCTAAATCGAGTATGTATTTTTGATTGGGATGTTCACCATGGGAATGGGACACAACACTCTTTTTATTCCGATCCGTCTGTCCATTATAGTAGCATCCACCAATATCCGTTTTACCCAGGAACGGGTGACAAAATTGAAACCGGTACCGGAGATGGTTTAGGAACAACTCTCAATTTCCCCCTCGAAGCTTTTTCCGGAGATTTAGTCTATTTGGACATTGTTGAAAATAAGCTTATACCTGTAATTCAAAATTTCAAACCCGACCTAATAATTATTTCTGCCGGATTCGATGCTCACAAAGATGATCCCCTTGCTCAAATGAAAATTTCATCCGATTGTTATCGTAAAATGACCTTGATGCTTTTAAAAGTTGCTGAGGAAGTTTGCGATGGGAGATTATTTTCTATGTTGGAGGGAGGTTACAATCATAAAGCCTTAGCTGATTCGGTTTTTGAACATGTTAACGCTTTGCTAACTGGATCGTGATGGAGAAGCCCCAAAAATATACTGGGAGAGTAGACGCCTGTTTCACCCTCATGATTAATTAAACTTTAAATATAGAACCGATCGATACGGAATTTTGTTTAAATCTTCATCTCCACCAAAAAATCATGACCCTGATTAAAAAAAAGCAAATTAATCGCAGGATAGCTATTCTTTCCTTAATAGTTGCTCTTGGGGTGGTTCTACACCGCTTAGAAATACTCATCCCCCTACCTGCTCCATGGATTAAACTAGGACTCGCTAATGTAATGACTCTCGTTACACTTATATTTTTTGGTCTCCGCGAAGCGGTAACTGTTACACTTTTAAGGGTAATGCTGGGCTCTATTATTGGTGGAACATTTCTAAGCCCGACATTTTTTTTGAGTCTGTCTGGAGGAATAACATCGGTCTTTGTAATGTCTTGGGCATATTACCATGGTAAAAGTCCGTTCAGTTTTGTTGGAGTAAGCATTTGTGCCGCATATACGCATACTCTAACAACTGTTGTATGCGTATATTTTTTCTGGATTCAGCAAGAATTTATTTTAAACCTTTTACCAGTTTTTTTTACTCTCACCCTTATTGCAGGTTTTCTTACAGGGATTATTGGAAATTTCATCGCTAAAAAACTGATGGAGAGGGAATTCGTTTAAACAACTAAATTTCACAAAAACAACTGCGTTTTCCCTCCATTTAGACATGAAGTGTCATAAATACACCTTGAAGTTTTACATTCTGAATTTCCCTATTTCTTAAATAATCCCAAACGCTTAACTATTTTTTCGATAGCTTCGGAAACCTCTTTTACACTTATGCTCTCAAGGCATTCTGGTTTATGGTGCAGAGAAGCTTCACATTCCTCAAAAAAGCGTTGCTTGCAAGGAGAGCATGAATAATTTCGAGTCACTATTTCCTGTTTTTTAATATCGATAAAAGGCCCTGTAGTGGCTGCCTGTCCTGGGCCAAAAATACCCACTACTGGTATGCCCGCAAGCGAAGCCACGTGTAATAACCCACTATCATTACCAATGAATAGCTGACTTACCTTAAGCAATTGAGTGATCTCAGCAAGATCAAGTTTTACAACGATCGTCATATTTTCTGGAGAACAAAATGAACTAATCTTTTCAAGTAATAACTTCTCATCATATGTACCTAGAAGGATAATTTTTACTGGGTAAGCTTTGATGAGGTTTTGGCAAAGTATACCGAAGCGCTCAGCATGCCAAGCACGTTCAATTTTTGATGCCCCTGGGTGAATAGTTATTAAAAATTTTTTTCTATCCACCCCCGCTGCTTGGAGAGCTTTATTCAAAGTCACACTACTGCTAGTCCATTTAGAATCGTAGCGATCGGGGGTTAATTCTGAGTTTAATGGAGAAAGAATTTTATGAAAATAATTAACACGATATAGCGTTTTTTTTTCTTCTTGAGTAACAGGAATAGAGTGAGTTAGCAAAAATTGGCGCCCATCTGTTCGATATCCAATACGAACTCTTGCTCCCATGAGCATCAACATAAATGCAGCATGAAACGAATTAGGGAAAATAATTCCAAGATCAAATTTGTATTTTCTAAATCCGAGTGCGTAACTATATTGCTTGATGTAACCATCTGCTTTGTTTTTCGGAAACTGTAAAACGGTATCTACTATCTCCTTGTGGCTAGATAATAATTGACCAGTAGGATATTTTATTATGGCAGTGATTCTGGTATTTGGATAAATCTCACGTAAAACCTGCAGTGCTGGAAGAGCTAGCACCACATCACCAATCCAACTAGGCATCCACACTGCAATATGGAAGATTTCTTCTTTATTCGATATAGCTTTGTCTTGCATGAATTCTTAAGTTTTTATAAATCAAATTCCTTATTTTTCCCGACGAATTTTTGCACCCAATCTATAAAGTTTTTGTTCTATATCAGAATACCCTCGGTCAATATGGTAGACACGAGATATGACAGACTCTCCTTTAGCTGCCAATGCAGCTAACACGAGAGAAGCGCTTGCCCGCAAGTCAGTCGCCATGAGCGGTGCCCCACTTAATTCTTTGACTCCACTCACAACGGCTGTTCGGCCTTGTATAGTTATATCTGCCCCCATACGCTTCAGTTCAGCCACATGCATAAACCTGTTTTCAAACACTGTTTCCAGAATAATGCTCTTCCCTTGCGCAAGTGTCATTAAAGCCATGAATTGAGCCTGCAAATCTGTCGCAAAACCTGGATGAGGCTGTGTCTTCATATTAACTCCGTTCAATTGGCCATCGCAAATTACGCGAAGACTTGTCTCACCTTCTTCTACGATCAATCCAGACTGCCTGAGTTTTAAAGTTAAGGATTCTACTTGTTTTGGTATACAGTTGGTAATCTTGACATCACCCCTCGTGATCGCAGAAGCAATCATGTAGGTACCCGTTTCTATTCTATCCGGGAAAATATTGCAATCAATTGGTTTTAGCGACTGAACCCCTTGAATTGTAACAAGGTCTGTTCCGTGACCTTTTATTTTTGCCCCACTTTGATTCAATGCATCTGCGAGAAACACTACTTCAGGCTCTTTAGCAACATTTTCAAGAACTGTTTCTCCATCAGCCAAAGTCGCGGCCATTATCAAATTAGCAGTTCCTGTTACTGTAACTGTATCGAAATAATATCTTATCCCACGAAGACGCTTAGCTTCCCCATAAATATACCCCTGTTCCAAACGTATCTTTGCTCCCATACCTTCCAAACCTCTTATGTGAAGGTCTAGTGGTCGTGCTCCTATAGCACACCCTCCTGGAAGCGATACTTTAGCTCGACCCAACCTCGCTAGAAGCGGACCCAACACAAGACAAGATGCACGCATTGTAGAAACGAGCTCATAGGGGGCCTCAAAATTATTTATATCGGTTGCATCAAATAAGATACGACCCGCATTAAATTCTTCAGTACAACCACCCAAGTCATTTAACAGGTGAAGCATAGTGCTTACATCACGAACTTGAGGGACACCATCAAGCTTATTTTTTCCTGTCGTTAAAATCATCGCCGCCATAACCGGCAGAGCTGCATTCTTGGCTCCACTAATCTCAACCTCGCCTTTAAGACGTCCTCCTCCTTCTACAACTATTTTATCCATATATTTTTTTTCTCGCGGATACGACACGGTCATATCCACTATAATCCTGAATAACTTTAATTTCTTCGTACTGATCTTCCTGATAAAACAAACTAGTTACCGCCTTTGCTTGTGTTTCTCCAATTTCAAGAACAATCGCACCACCTTTTTTTAGATAACTCAGTGCCTCTGGAATTATTCGCTTATAAAAACTTAACCCATCATTACCCCCATCGAGGGCACTCCGTGGTTCAAAATTAATCACATCTGTCATAAGGTCATTTAAGCGTGAGGTTTGTATATAAGGTGGATTGGACACGATACAATCATAAAGAACTATCGGTAGCTCTAAAAACATATCGCTCTTAACAAAATTAATCTTATCTGAGACCCCGTGGCTTTGAGCATTTAACCTAGCCACAGTTAACGCCTTTAAAAAATAGTCGGTTGCGGTCACTCGATAATTAGGAATTTCCTGAGCTGCGACCACGGCGATAGCTCCTGACCCAGTTCCGATCTCCAGCAAACGTAGCGGCAATTCATCTGGATTTTTACTGTTTAGTAAAAGTAGCGTTTCAACAAGAGTTTCTGTTTCTGGTCGCGGGATTAGAACGTCAGATGTGATTTTAAAATCTAAAGACCAAAACTCCTTTCGCTCTATAATATATGCTACAGGTTCCCGGAGAACCCGGCGATCTACAAAGTTACATAAAATAGTTTTTTCAGATTCAGTGAGAACCCGCTCTGGCCTACGATAAATTTCTTCACGGCATACTTTTAAGGCTCCGGCAAAAAGCACTTCGGCCTCCATGCGTGGGAAATCAATTCCTGCCTGATTTAGGCGGCCTATTGACCAGTTAAGGAATTCTTTCATTGATTATCTACTTCAGCCTATATCACGTATAATTAACTCAGAGGAAAGATTAATTACCTTTCTTTAGAGCTTCCGTTTGGTAATAAACTGTAAGCGAATCAATAATTTCATCAAGTTCACCCTGAAGAACTAGAGTTAGTTTATGTAAAGTCAAGCCTATGCGATGGTCTGTGATTCGCTCTTGAGAAAAATTATAAGTTCGGATACGTCCACTCCGGTCCCCTGACCCGACCTGCTGTTTTCTCTCACGGGCGAGCTCATCTTGTTGTTTACTTTGTTCAAGATCATATAGCCGTGCTCGAAGAACCTTCATGGCTTTATCTTTATTTTTGTGTTGCGACTTCTCATCTTGGCAAGTAACTGTCAAATCACTCGGCGTGTGGGTAATACGAACTGCCGAGTCAGTAGTATTGACGCTTTGACCTCCTGGACCTGAGGATCGAAACACATCTATCTTCAAATCAGATGGATTGATCTTGATATCAACATCATCAACCTGTGGCATAATAGCTACCGTTACTGCCGAGGTATGCACTCTACCTTGGGTCTCTGTTTCTGGAACTCGCTGGACTCGGTGAGTTCCTCCCTCATATTTTAATTTACTATATACTCCCTTACCTTGAATATTGAAGATAACTTCCTTAAATCCACCTTTACCCGTTTCACTCTGACTCAGAATTTCAGATTTCCATTTCTTTGCTTCGGCATAACGTGTATACATGCGAAATAAGTCCAGAGCGAACAGTGAAGCTTCCTCACCCCCCGTACCAGCGCGAATCTCCATAATAACACTTCGTTCATCTCTGGAGTCCTTTGGCAAAAGCATTATTTTTATCTTTTGCTCCAGTCCTGCCATCTTTGTTTGTAGACCGAGAATTTCCTCGCGTGCCATAACTAAAATTTCCTCGTCCGCCTCCTCCTCCAAAATTTTCTGATTTTCTTTCAGTTCAGCTTGATTTTTTTTGTACGCACGATACTCGACTATAACTGGAGCTAATTCGGATTGTTCGCGAGCATATTGCTGAAACTCGTGCTGTCTAGCAATGATCTTGGGGTCACTCATTCGATCATTCAAAAAGTCATATCTTTTTTCTACTTCTTCTAGCTTTGCAAACATAATAAAGTATTTGTAAAAAAGTCGGAGGGAACTTTTTTTCTTGCCAATGATGGCAAATGACTAAAAAAACCTGTGTGGACAGCGAATAAAGGGAAGCTATTCGGGGGCAGTTGCTTTTTCGGATTGTTGAGTCTTACTCTTGCCATACTTGCGGTTGAACTTTTCAATTCGTCCCGCCGTGTCAATAAGCTTTTGCTTGCCCGTATAAAACGGGTGACATTTAGAGCAAATATCAATATGCATATCTTTTGCTGTGGAATAAACCTGAGTCTCATTCCCACATGCACATCGGACTTTCGTTTCAAAGTAATCTGGATGTATATCTGTCTTCATAATCTTAGAATTTTCTTACCATTTAAGAATTCATAGTTGACATAAACTCTGCATTCGTTTCTGTTTCCTTCATCTTTTGCAAGAGGAGATCCATGGTATCATGAATACCCATCGGCAGCAAAACCTTTCTTAAAAGCCATATTCTCTGTAAATCTTCTGGAGGTAAAAGAAGTTCTTCTTTACGCGTTCCAGAACGATTAATATCAATCGAAGGGAAGGTTCTTTTGTCTGCCAGTTTTCTATCAAGAACGATTTCGAGATTACCTGTACCCTTAAATTCTTCAAAAATAACATCATCCATCCTACTACCAGTGTCGACAAGAGCCGTTGCGATAATGGTCAAACTTCCTCCCTCTTCTAGATTTCGGGCTGCCCCAAAAAATCGTTTAGGACGTTGCAGTGCGTTAGAGTCAACACCACCCGAAAGAATTTTACCACTTGGCGGCACGATAGCGTTGTAAGCCCTAGCTAGCCGTGTAATACTATCTAGCAAAATCACAACATCTCGCTTGTGTTCAACTAGTCTCTTAGCTTTTTCAAGCACCATTTCCGCGACTTGCACATGCCTTTGAGCCGGTTCATCAAAGGTGGAACTGATAACTTCACCTTTAACCGATCGGCTCATATCTGTCACCTCTTCAGGTCTCTCGTCAATAAGCAGAACGATTAGAACAACTTCAGGAAAATTTGTACTGATACTGTTCGCAATCGATTGCAGTAGCATAGTCTTTCCAGTCCTTGGTGGCGCTACAATCAACCCACGCTGACCTTTGCCAATCGGCGTCATCAAGTCCATGATACGTGAACTGTAATCCTTACCATTCGGTGTTTCTAAACGCAAACGTTCTAAGGGATAAAGGGGTGTCAGATTATCAAATAAGAGCTTATCTTTTGTTTTTACTGGGTTTTCAAAGTTAATGGCCTCGACTTTGAGTAACGCAAAATATCGCTCGCTTTCCTTCGGTGGGCGTATCTGCCCAGAAATCGTGTCTCCTGTCCGCATATCGAATTTACGAATCTGGGATGGCGAGACATAAATATCATCCGGACCTGGTAAATAGTTGTAAGTCGGCGCTCTCAGAAAACCAAATCCATCAGGTAAAATCTCCAAAACTCCTTGTCCAAACATCAAACCATCTTTTTCAGTCTTAGCTTCAAGAATTTTGAAAATTAAATCCTGTTTACGCAGGCCACTGTGCCCTTGGATTTTAAGATCTTTTGCTAGATTGGTAAGTTCGGAAATAGTCTTTGATTTTAGGTCTTCAATATTCATACTATTTTTTTGTAGGTGGGTTAATTAATGGGTTGGATGATAGGTTCTATGAGGGGTTCTCGCACGATCCTAGTAAAAAACCTGAAGAGGACTTATTCACTCTTATTCCCTGTAATAGGCTCGTTAATTTAATTAATTGGTAAAAAACTAGAGGAGGGCACTTAGGCGCGTCAACTCTTCTTACTTGATCTGGAGTTTCCAAATGTGAATAAAATTTATAGGTTCTATAAACTTTATCGGTTCGTTCTTTAATTGTCAATAGTTTTTTTCCAAGTAAATTTTTCACCACCTAAGCAATTTTAACCTAGACGCCCATTACCCCACAAATAATGTGCTTATGATTTGGCCCTTAACGGGAACTGATATATACATGGGATATACATACTATGTTGCTTTCCCCTGCATTTTTGCTTTTCATTCTTTTATAACTTAATTGCTCGTTGCTACTGAAAGTATTTTGTTTTAACGGCTGTGAAAATCAATAGCATTAAAGCTTATTTATAAACGACAACCTGTTCTAAGTATTCAACTATAGAGGTGGCGGACAGAAACTACTTCACGCAGTTCAGAATCACACGTTTAGCAATTTTCGATCATTATCATAAACTGTCGTTGAGTTCTTAACATATCAAGCACTTCGTGGTATATTCAATCGTATTCTTGTAAAGTATAAAAACGTATTCTTGTAAAGTATAAAAAAACTAGCAAATGGGATCACAGTTTGAAAGCTTACTACCTCGTAAAGCCTTAAAAGTGGCAAAAACTATTTTACAATAAATTAATTAAACATTTATGGCAAACAACAACAATGCGCGGGATGACACTCACCAATGCGAAAAATGCCTCCCTGCATTCTGCTGCAATTATTTTGCTTTTGGAATAGATGAACCCGAAAACCGCAAGGACTACGAAAGCCTATTGTGGAAACTTGCACACGAAAAGACATCAATTTATGTTTACCGAAACCAATGGTACATAATGATCCATGCTCGGTGTAATTTCTTGACTCCTGATAATAAGTGTGGAATCTACGAAACTCGACCGTATCTTTGCAAAGAGCATAGTGTAGAAAACTGTGAATATACAGGTGATGATTATGGGTTCAGCCAACACTTTAAGAGTTATGACGACCTACTTGAGTATATCAAAGAGAACACCAATTTTCGGTTTAAGCAAGACCCTACCGGTGTGCGTCCAAACTGTGTGTGAAAGTTTTTAGGCTGGGTTATTTTTTCTTTCTGAAGGTTTCCCACGGACTCAAATTTTATATTTTATTATTTTTTCTTCGTTGAATCCTTGGGATTACTCTTCTTTTTTGTATCACTCCCACTTTTTTCATCAACTGCTTTCTTTTTAGCTGCGGGGGTTACCTTTTTTTTCTCACCATCAGGTTTTTTACCAGCCGTTTTAGAAGTAGGCGACTTGGTGGAAGTCTTTTTATCCTTTTTGGTATCATCTGTTTTTTGATCAACTGCTTTCTTTTTATTAGCAGTTCCCTCTACCTTTTTTTTCTCCTTTACAGGTGTATCACCCTCGCGGTCTACCAGCTCAATGAATGCCATAGGGGCATCGTCCCCAAGTCGGTGTCCTAACTTAATAACTCGAGTATATCCACCTGGCCGATTTGCATATCTTTCAGAAAGAGGGCCAAATATTTTTTTTAGAGAATCTTTATCGGCAACCAGCTTTAAAGCGTGGCGACGGGCATGCAATGTCCCTTTTTTCCCAAGCGTAATGGTTTTTTCTACCTTACCACGCAACTCTTTGGCTTTAGCTAAGGTGGTACGAATCCGTTCTTTATCAATTAGAGCGGTCACCATATTCCTAAATAGTGCTTTTCGGTGTGCTGATGTGCGCCCAAATTTTCTACCCGTTTTTAAATGCCGCATTCTCGTGAAGTATCCTTAGTTAGTATTCTCTTAAAAATAGGTCATAGGTCGACATCAACTTCAACATCTACTTCTTTTTTCTTTTTGACCTGCGTGACCTGTTTCAGATCTTCTGCGTCAAGTTTTACTCCTAAATGCAACTCCATATTTTCTAGGATTTCTTTAATCTCATTGAGAGACTTACGACCAAAGTTTCTTGTTCTCAGCATTTCCGAGTCTGTTTTCTGAACTAACTCAGCAATAGTTTGAATATTGGCATTTTTTAAACAATTATATGAACGAACCGAGAGTTCTAGTTCTTCTACACTCTTCGCTAAATCAGCCCACATTTTCTGTTTTGCTTGGTCAACTTCTGGCTTAGCTGGTTCGGGCTCTTCATCAAAGTTTATAAAAACCTGCATATGATCTTTAACAATTTTCGCACCGTGTGCTAC
This sequence comes from Nitrospinaceae bacterium, assembly GCA_023271875.1. GTDB lineage: Bacteria > Nitrospinota > Nitrospinia > Nitrospinales > VA-1 > Nitromaritima. The sequence goes on from JALPWY010000047.1 coordinate 9,759, forward strand.
AGCATCTTCCGGAGCAATGCCTCCATTTGTCCATATTTCCATGACTAACAAATCATAATCAGTAGATTGGCCCACCCGTGTGTTCTCTACGTGATAACAAACTTTTTCAATTGGAGAAAAAACCGAATCGACTGCTATCATTTGTACAGATTCCCCTTCTAATTCTTGTTTTTCTGCTGGGACATAGCCTCGACCTTTACGTACTATCATTTCCATGTTCAGAGTACTCTTTTTATCCATCGTTGCAATCAGATGATCAGGGTTCAGAATGGTGACCTGCGAGTCGGCGACCATATCCTTGGCGTATAGCTTACCTTCTGTGTTTTTCTTAATATAAATTCTTTTTTCCTCAGCTTCGTCAGCTAAAATCAAATTAACCTGTTTGAGGTTGAGGATAATTTCTGTGACATCTTCAACAACTCCGGGAATTGATGAAAATTCATGAAAAACCCCTTCAATCTGAACAGCAACAATTGCAGCTCCCTCTATAGAGGAAAGGAGCATCCTTCTAAGTGAGTTACCAGTAGTAACTCCGTAGCCTCTTTCAAAAGGACCTACTGAAAACTTCCCATAGTTTTCGTTTTTTACGTCTTTTTCAAATTCTAAGCGTTTGGGTTTAACGATTCCTTGCGCGTTAAACATATAGCCTCCAATGTTCCTGGTTAATTAGCACTAAATCTATGTTTTTAATATTTTTAGGATAGCGATAGCCGTTATCGAGAATAAAGTTCAACTATTAATTGCTCCTGAATTGGAATTGTAATATCTTCCCTTGTAGGCAGATCCTGAACAATCCCTTTCTTCGTCTCCACGTCAAACACTAGCCAATGAGGTTGATTCTTATCTTTGATATTTTGCAACGCGGTCTTGATAGGGAATTTCTCAATTTTTCTCTGAACAGGTGCTATCTCATCACCTTTACTTAGAATATAAGAAGGAATGTTAACTTTTCTTCCATTAACAGTGAAGTGATTATGGCGAACCAATTGTCGAGCCGCATTTCTTGATGGAGCCAACCCCATTCTATAAATTATATTATCCATACGCAGTTCAAGGGTTTGTAGAAGGTTCTCGCCCGCAACCCCCTTTTTCCGCTCAGCACGAGCGAAGTAGGAGCGGAAAGGCTTTTCCAACACCCCATAAATTCTTTTAACTTTTTGCTTTTCTCGCAACTGAATACCATATTCAGAGAACTTTTTGCGCCCTTGACCGTGCTGACCAGGAGCGTACCCCCGCTTCTCAATCGCGCACTTCGCGGTCTCACATCTATATCCTTTTAAAAATAATTTCATGCCCTCTCGACGACATAAACGACAAACAGAACCTGTGTATCTTGCCAATTTATTGGTCTCCCATGTTAAGGATTGACATTAAACTCGCCTCCGCTTTCGTGGTCGGCAACCGTTATGAGGCATTGGGGTCTTGTCTCGAATGACCGTAACCTCCAGCCCTGTATTTGATAGTGAACGAATGGCTGATTCCCGACCGGGGCCTGGTCCTTTAACACAAACCTCGAGCTTTTTCATTCCCATATCTCGTGCCTTGATTGCCGCCTTTTCTGCAGCAACCTGGGCAGCAAAAGGAGTGCTTTTTCTAGAGCCTTTAAACCCCTGAGCTCCTGCACTCGACCAAGAAATAACATTGCCGGATAAGTCAGTGATCGACACAATTGTATTATTGAATGTTGCCTGTATATGGGCAACTCCAAGCTCCGGAGCATTTTTGTTTCTCTTTTTCACGCTTTTTTTATCTTTTTCCGCTGCCATAAATAACTTTCCTCTATTTATTTTTTAGTTCGAGCGCCCACGGTTTTCTTTGGTCCCTTCCGACTTCGAGCATTGGTATGCGTTCGCTGACCACGTACCGGGAGCCCTTTACGATGCCGTATACCACGGTATGCTCCTATATCCATCAAACGCTTCACATTCATATTAACCGAACGGCGAAGATCACCTTCTACCTCATATTCTTTTTCGACGACCGATCGGATACGAGAAACTTCGTCCTCAGTAAGATCTTTTATGCGAGTATTTCCATCGACCTTAGCTTGCTCAAGAATCTTAATGGAGGAAGGCTTTCCGATTCCATAAACATAGGTAAGGGCAATGACAGCTCTTTTATCTCTAGGAATATCTACACCCGAAATACGTCCCACAATTTCTCCTTTTGGAAACTACAGGGGGAAAACCTACCCCTGTTTTTGTTTATGCTTAGGGTTCTCACAAATTACGCGAACGACCCCCTGTCGACGAATAACCTTACACTTTTTACAAATCGGCTTTACTGATGATCTTACTTTCATAATCTCTTTCTACTTGTGTCTATAAGTGATGCGCCCGCGGGTCAAGTCATATGGTGAAAGTTGAACTTTGACCCTGTCTCCCACAAGTATTCTAATAAAATGCATTCTCATTTTCCCTGAAACATGGGCTAAAATTTTATGCCCATTATCAAGTTCTACCCTAAACATTGCATTTGGTAAGGGCTCTAGCACCGTACCTTCGACTTCTATCGATTCTTCCTTTGTCATATTAGGACACCACAGCGCAAACTCTAGAAAAAATCTCCTCTACCGTGCCAGAACCCTGAACTGTTTTCAAGTTGCCTTGTTTTCTGTAATACTCCTTGAGAGGAGCGGTTTCACGTTCGTAAACCTCCAACCGTTTCTTGATCGTGTCTTCCTTATCATCTTCGCGTTGATAGAGTTCCCCTTTACAACTATCACAGATACCAACCTTTAAAGGAGGACATGATGTTCTATGAAACATAGCCCCACAGTCAAGACAAGTACTCCGACCGGTAAGCCGGTTTACCAATTCTTCGCTTTCAACCTCAAAGTCAACCACTGCATCTATCGATAAACCCATCTCATCCAAAGTCTCTGTTAGCCTTTCAGCCTGTACTATGGTTCTAGGAAAACCGTCAAGAATAAACCCTGCTTGGCAATCTTCCTCTACAATTCGCTCTTTGATCAAACCGATAACAACGTCGTCTTGAACTAGTTTTCCAGCATTCATAAATATCTTTGCTCGGTTACCAAGCTCGGTACCATTCTGAATCGATTTTCTCAGAATATTTCCTGTTGAAATTTGGGGCCTCTTAAATTTCTCATCCAACATTTTGGCTTGGGTCCCTTTGCCAGCACCCGGCGGACCGAGCAGGATGAGCCTCATTATTCAGCTCCGGCGACCTTTTAGCCGGCCTTTTTTCATAAATCCGTCATAGTTTCTCATGACCATGTGCGATTCTATCTGCTGCATTGTATCCAAAGACACACCTACGATAATCAAAAGGCTGGTCCCACCGAAGTAAAATGGAATATTTATATATTTGATCAAATAATCCGGCAAAATGCAGACCAGCGACAGATATATCGCACCATAGAAAGTGATCTTTGATAAAATTTCGTCAATATATTCAGAGGTCTTTGGCCCCGGCCGAATACCCGGAACGAAACCTCCATGCTTCTTCATATTGTCTGCAACATCAACAGGGTTAAAAATAACTGCCGTATAGAAATAACAAAAGAAAAAGATGGCCCCGATAAAGATTAAACTATAAACAATCGTACCCGGTGTCAGCATCGCTGAAACATTTTGCATCCACGGATGAGTTGTGAATTGAGCTATGGTGGCCGGGAACATAATAATAGAAGACGCGAATATTGGCGGTATGACGCCCGAGGTGTTGACTTTGAGAGGTAAATGAGTACTTTGCCCTCCATACATTTTTCTACCTACCACACGCTTAGCGTACTGAATAGAAATCCTCCTCTGGCCTCCTTCAGTAAATACGATAGCACCTACAACAGCTGCCATGAAAACCAACAAAAATAACATGACCAATACTGATAATTCCCCTGTCCCCATCAAGTCCATAGACTGAAAAATTGCGGCTGGCGTTCCTGCTACAATACCAGCGAAAATAATCAGTGAAATTCCATTGCCAATTCCTCGCTCGGTAATCTGTTCACCAAGCCACATAAGAAAGGCTGTCCCAGCGGTCAAAGTCAAGACAGTCATCAAGCGAAACGACCAGCCAGGTATAGGAACAAGCGGATTTCCTGATGGGCTTTTCATTGCTTCTAGCCCCACAGCAATACCTGAACTTTGAATCATACTCAGGACAATGGTCCCATAACGCGTGTACTGCGTGATTTTTTTTTGCCCTTGCTCCCCTTCCTTTTTAAGCCTCGCCAAATGGGGAGAAACCATTGTCATCAATTGGAGAAT
>JALPWY010000048.1 GCA_023271875.1 Nitrospinaceae bacterium
GAAATTCATCGACCATTTGTCTTACATCTGAATCTGTATCATTAAGTGCTGTAATGCTTGCCATTTGTGAAATGGAGGTTGGGTTGGAAGTAGACTGACCTTGAAGTTTCCCGGCTTGTTTTACAATTTCTTCATTGGCGGCAAGGTAACCTATACGCCAACCAGTCATCGCGTAACTTTTAGAAACTCCGTTAATCAGGATAGAATTATTTTGCACTTCTTTTCCGATAGAGCAAATGCTGTGTTGCTCAAATCCGTCAAATACAACTTTTTCATAAATTTCATCCGAAACGATCAATAGTTGGTTACTTAGAGCACACTCTGCTATCCCTTCCAATTCTTTTTTACTATAGGCTGAGCCAGTCGGGTTTGATGGACTGTTGATGATGATAGCCTGAGTATTTGGCGTCATCGCAGAGCTTATTTGATCGGGCGTGATCTTGAATTCATTGGCGCTAAGAGTATCAATTATTACTGGTTTGGCGCCCGCATACCGTATAATATCAGGGTAGGAAACCCAATAGGGAGCGGGTACGATTATTTCGTCCCCCTCTTCCCAGAGCACTTGGGCTATGTTGAAAAGCGAATGTTTAGCCCCACATGACACCAGAATCTGATTTTTTTCATAAATAAGATTATTGTCGCGTTCAAACTTGTTAACAATGGCTTGCTTGAGTGCATCGATGCCCCCGACAGGAGTGTAGTGAGTTATGTTTTTTTCAATAGCCGCAATTCCGGCTTTCTTAATTTTATCGGGAGTATCAAAGTCTGGCTCTCCTGCCCCAAAGCCAATGATATCTACACCATTGGCACGCAGTTCCTTTGCTTTCGCATCAACCGCCAAGGTCATAGAAGGCTGAATTCTTTGAATCTTTCTAGAAAATTTCACAGATCTATCCTTGATAGTTTTTCAGCTACGATTTTTGGAACCAGTTTATGAATATCCCCACCGTGTTTTGCAATTTCCTTGATGAAGTTGGAACTTAAAAAAGAATATTCCTGACTTGGAATCATGAACAAAGTTTCGATAGATTGGTCTAGATTCCTGTTCATTAGTCCCATTTGAAGTTCATACTCAAAATCGCTCACAGCCCGAAGCCCTTTAATGATCACCGAGGCGTCATTTTCTCGCGCGAAATCAGTCAACAAGTTATCGAAAGGAAGGATACTGACATTTTTTAGACCTTGGGTTCCTTTTTTTATAAAATCAACACGTTGTTCGATGGGAAATAACGGGTTTTTTGCGGGGTTCAGGGCGACTGAAACAATCAAGTGATCGCAAATATTTAGGGCCCTGTTAATAATATCAACATGTCCATTAGTTACAGGGTCAAACGTTCCCGGGTATATGGCTATACGTTTTTTTGGCATGAAACTTTACGACAAACTAAAAAATGAATTAATAGCGATATCAGCTCGAGTGAACCCGAATTCTAGGTCCGTTCATTGATAAATGTATGTGAATAGTGAAAACAATCCACGAATACTAGCATAACCATAAACCTGATTCCAATACGACCGCAAACATGAATCCTGAAGGATTCAGCACATTGATCACCCAGGCTCATCAGGATGTTGATGGGGAAGATAACTGGAGAAACAACCGCTGGTCGGTTGTATTCAAACGTGCCTTAAAAACTAGTGACTCTAATGACACGCAATTCGGTGGGGGTAAGACACCGATGGCGATTGCGATCTGGAATGGTGGTAACAACGAAAGAAACGGACAGAAAGCAGTTACGCAGTGGAATACTCTCCACCACTAATCTGACTAAAGTCTGTTAGGTATTGATCGGGGAAGGGACGGCCTGAGAGCCGACTCTTCCCCGTTTTTTTTGTATTTTATAAAAGAAAATGTAGAATTATGTAGTGAAATGAAAATTATTTAGCCACAGGCCAACCCATATCTGTCCAGCGCTGCATCCCACCGTCACTCACACAGACAATATTTTCAAGTCCAGCACCCTGAAGCGCTTCCGCGGCCATTTTGGCTCGACCTCCCATCTTACAATGAACATAAACAGTTTTATATGATTTAAGAGTCTCAACCTCACTGGTTACTTCCTCATGCGGGGTATTTTGCGCCCCTTCAATATGTCCCTCATTAAACTCCGAGGGCGAACGAACATCTAAAATTAAATCATCAGCACTAAAGGTAGCGGCACGGTTGTGTAATTCATCGGCAGAAATATGTTCCATGGTGTCTCCGTATTTAGGTAAGAAAAAGCAAAAATATAGGGGGTAATACTAAATATAACAGTCAGATTACAGCACCCAATCAAAAGATTCAAATAGCATTAAAAAAATAGAAGTTGATTCTCACCATTAGAAATAATTCATATCAATATGAGAATAACTTACATATTAGAATAATAAAAAAAATACTAGAAATATCCACTAAGCAACTTAAAGTTAAGAAGTTATTTTGATAGAAAAATTTGCCCGCATCAAAAAAACAAGGGAAGAAAATACCGGTATTGAGAATAAAAAAGGCCAAAATAAATAAATTAAAAATAAATAAAAAATAAAATAAACCATTATTTTAATTAGAGTTAATAAATTTATACCCACCTCTAGAAAAATAAAAACCAAATTTGGTATAGGTATTGCTCAATAGAGATATAAATCAAATTTTTCAAGGATTTGCAATGCACGAAGGATTAATTATAGCCGCATCAGGTGGTGTGAAACAGCAACTGAAAATGGACGTTTTGGCCAACAATTTGGCCAATCTAAATAATGCAGGTTTCAAGTCAGACGGATTGGTATTTAGAGAAATATATCCTCCCTTTGATGAGGATTCCAGTGCTGACGCAAGTAAAAATGCATTACTCCCACCAAATGATTCAAATGAAAACGTGGCATACGTTGCGGTAGATACCCTTTATACAGACCACTCGCAGGGCATATTTCATAAAACAGATAATCCCCTGGATTTGGCATTAGAGGGGGATGGGTTTTTTGAAATCGAAACACCACAAGGTATTCGTTACACAAGAAACGGAAATTTTCGTCTGGACACAGGAAAATTTTTAGTCACACAAGATGGGAACTTCTTACTGGATAAAAACAAACAAAAAATAAAAATAGAAGACAACAGCGCGAAAATCGATTTTGGTCCCGATGGAACCATTTCAATGGGTAATGGATTCGGAAACCAACCTGCAGGAACGTTGAGCTTAGTCAAATTTGAAGATACAAGGGCGTTAGCCAAAGAAGGAAACGGGCTATATAAAATTATGGACAATAAAATAAAACCACTAGCAGCAGATAAAATTAAGGTGGCACAAGGAGTACTGGAACGGTCCAACGTAAATTCGATAGAAGAAATGACAAACATGATAACGGCAATTCGGGGGTTTGAAGCTTATCAAAAAGTTATACAAAGTATAGATGAAGCTGATGACCGGGCGGTGAACTCAATCGGAAGAGTCGTATAAAAATAGTTATCAAACGAAAAAATCGAAATAGAAAGGGAAAAAAATGATTCGAGCTTTGTATACGGCAGCCACAGGAATGAATGCGCAGGACATAAATGTCGCAACCATTTCCAATAACATAGCTAACGTAAACTCGACCGGATACAAAAAGAGCCGTGCAGAGTTTCAAGATCTTCTCTACCAGAACCTAAGATTGGTCGGAACTCTATCACCAAATGGTAATCAGATCCCGACAGGTAGTCAGTTGGGCTTGGGAACAAAGTTAGGGTCCGTAGCAAAAATATATACCCAAGGTGATTTCATTCAAACGCAAAATCAACTTGACGCCGCAATCACAGGAAAAGGATTTTTTCAAATTGCTCTCCCGGATGGAACCATCGCTTACACACGCGCGGGATCATTTAAGATGAATAATACCGGACAGGTAGTAACGGCCGATGGATTACCGCTTGAACCAGCAATTACGATTCCACAGGATGCTCTACAAATTTCAATTGATGAGAACGGCAGTGTTTCAGTTACCCAGCCAGGAGCTACAGCTCCAACAGTATTGGGAACGATTCAATTGGCAACGTTTCAAAATCGAGCGGGTCTCCAGGCGGTCGGAAACAATGCATTTAAACAGACGGATGCATCAGGAGCTCCAACCATTGGTAACCCTAATTCTGATGACCGGGGGAAAACCCAGCAGGGATTTCTTGAGATGTCCAATGTGAGCGTGGTCGAGGAAATGGTGAATTTGATTTCGGCTCAAAGAGCTTATGAAACAAATTCTAGAACAGTACAGACCGCTGATGAAATGCTGCAGACCGCAAATAATATGAAACGATAAGAAACGGGGCATTAAAACATGATTAAAAAATATAAAAAAAAATGGAGCGGGATGCTATTGGGAATTGGCTTTTTGTTAATGGCCGGAGCCAATGCATGGGCAAACTCGGAAGATACAAGAACCATAACCTCACAAGAAATCAGGGATAGCGCTGAAAATTACTTGATCAATCATTTGGACTGGAATCCTGAATCAATGGATATCGAAATCAATTATCAGGCAAGGGACCTGGTAGTGCCGGAAGGAACACTTCTTCTTGATTTTGGAAGGATAAATAACCCTAGGGGAATAGGACGAATTCCTCTAACCGTATTGGTAAAAATAGACGATAAATTTATCAAAAGACTTCGGATAAACGCGAAGGTTGTGGTCTACCAAGATGTAGTAAAAACCATAAATTCATTGCAACGAGGAAATGTAATCGGGGAATCGGACGTAGTTATGGAACGAATACGAACCGAGCGCATATTAAGAGATATTCCAACTACGCTAGATAGAGTAATTGGTCAGGCGGCAAGCAGAAATTTACAACCGGGAAACACAGTAAAATTTAGAGATTTAAAACAAGTTCCCACCATCAAGCGAGGGTCCAGGGTAATTATTTTAGCAAGAAAAGGATCTATGAAAATTACGGCACCCGGAACGGCACGTGAGGATGGTTTTAAAAACAAAATTGTTCAAGTAGTAAACCTCGAGACTAAAAAGACTATTTACGCTGAGGTAATTAATTCAAATACTGTCGAGGTTAGATTCTAGATGGAAAATAAAAATTTTTTTCTACCAGGAAATATTTTCAAGATGGCAGTACTGATATTGGCCTTAGTGGGTATCACCGCCTGCGCAAATACGCATAAGGCAATAGATTCAAAATCGGCAGTCATTCCACAAAAAATCTATAAGGCAAAACCCGTAAAGTACAACGATGGAGGAATATGGCCCGGCGATACTGCAAAAAATCTTCTTTTTGAGGATACAAAAGCAAGAGAAATAGGGGACATCTTAACCGTACATTTAGATGAGACAGCAACATCAACCCAATCAGCGACGACAGACACTTCAAAATCAAGCAGCACAGCGCTCGCAACAACAGCACTTATGGGTTTGCCTAGCGATATGGGAGTTAAAAATTTTCTTGGACTGGGTAACGGATTTGATCCTACGGTTGGAGCGACGAACGAAAGAGCCAATAAAGGAAGCGGAACAACGACTCGAAGTGGAAGTCTGACGGGTACTGTATCAGCGACCATTAAAGCTATCAACGAAAATGGAAATTTTGAAATAGAAGGATCGCGTTCGGTAACTATAAATTTTGAAGAACAGTTAATGATTTTGACCGGAATTATTCGTCCATCGGATATCAACTACGATAATACGATCAACTCTTCCCTGATCGCAGACGCGTCAATCACTTATACCGGAGACGGCGTGATCGCAGAGGAACAACGCGTAGGCTGGCTTATGCGTGCGTTGAGCTATGTATGGCCATTTTAAGTGCACAGATTTTTAGAATGAAGAGTAAAACGGGTCATTTTAAATATTAGGAATCATAGATGTATAGGTATCGCATGAATCAAATTAAAACTGAGTTAAAAATTGTGAATACAAATCAAAAAAAAGTGAAAAACTCCTCATGCATGTACGGATTAAAAGCATGGTTCATTGCAACTTTTGCAGTAATAATGATCTTATCCTGTACTCAAGATATAGAAAATCTTGTAGGACCGAGTTACTCGGGATATACAGTGGGAGTTACAGCTCACTACGGCGGTGTAGGAATAGTAAAAGGTACAGGGACAGCAACTATTCGAGTCGAGGTAGTGACTGCAGCTGGAGTTCCGGTTAATGGAGCAGTTGCTACGATGTCAGCAACATTGGGCACGCTGGGTGCCGCAACTCTAACGACGGTGAATGGAGTTATAACGACAACACTGACAGCTGCAGCTACTGCAGGAACATCATACATCACAGCAACAGTTGAAAACGCAACGGCGACAACAATGGTTCCAATATTAAGTTTCTAAAATCATAAATAAATTACGAATCATGAGTTTAAATAAAAAAATAAAACAAAGCTATTTACCCATCAATCGATGGGAAACATGGTTGTTCAGTCTTTTATCAGCAACCCTGATTCTAGCTTGTACGGGTGACTTGGAGAATGATGGACATGCATTAGTAAGTCCATCCTTTGGGATTACGATTATTCCGCAAAATCCACAAATACTTAAAGCAGGAACGCAAACGTTTACTGCTACAGGCGGAGTTACGCCATATACTTATTTTTTAAGCAATACAGACGTAGGTACAATTGTTCCAGTAACAGGTGTGTTCACTGGTGTTCAGGCTCTGGCTTCAGCCCCAGCAGGTACTGCTACGGTAACCGCTGTAGATTCGACAGGGGTTTCAGGAACAACAACTTTAACCGTACTGCCCACAATCTTAATAGTAACTCCAGGTAGCGGGCTCATTACTGCAGCTGCAGACACTGTGGCCTATACTGCTACGCTTTTATCAGGTTCAGGTCTGGCTACGTGTAGCATTTCTCGGGATGATCCATCCGGTACAACAACTATGCCGACAGTTGAAATTGCTGCTGCTGTCTGTACAGCTACCGGTTCTGCTGTTCCATCCTCGGGTACTGAGCAGTTTACTGTCACAATTACAGATTCGATTAATGGGGATTATGCTACGGCTAAACTTACATTGGGTATCCCGTAACGTAAAATGACGAGGAGATTAAAATCTTGAAACAAATTATAAAAAGATTTTTTCCAATAGTTTTAATGGTATTGATGTTTACAGATACAGCTTCGGCTGCTCGTATCAAGGATTTATCCAGTATAAAGGGGGTTCGAACCAATCAGCTGATAGGGTTTGGATTAGTAATTGGACTTGCGGGAACAGGGGATAGTGCGACAAACGTTTTCTTCTCGATTCAGGCATTATTTAACATGCTTAAAAAAATGGGAGTTACTATTCCATCGGGAGAGGTAGACTCGTTAAAGTTTAAAAACGTGGCAACGGTCATGGTGACTGCAGAACTCCCTTCATTTGCACGCCAGGGAGATCGTATCGATGTGACTGTTTCATCAGTAGGTGATTCAAAAAGCCTACAAGGCGGCACTCTTTTAATGACACCCCTCAAGGGCCCTGACTCCAACACGTACGGGGTGGCACAAGGTCCTTTATCTATAGGCGGTTTTGAGGTTGCAGGTGGGGGAGCCGGTACACAGAAAAACCACCTAACGGTAGGCAGAGTAGTGAATGGGGCTTTGGTTGAAAAAGAACTGCCTCACGAATTTAATGCAAAAGGGGAACTGGTTTTTGCCTTAAAGAAAACGGATTTTACGACTGCACGAAGAATTTCTCAGGCGATCAATAATGAATTAAAAGATCAATCTGCATTTGTGATAGATGGCCGAACGATAAAAGTAGAAGTCCCAAAGTTTTATATTAATAACACATCGGAATTGATTTCTCGTATCGAAAAATTGGATGTAGAGCCGGATATAGTTGCACGTGTCATCGTAGACGAACGAACCGGAACGGTAGTGATGGGAGAGAATGTTCGTATCTCAACCGTGGCAGTTGCTCACGGCGCGTTATTTATTCAAATTAAGGGGGAACCTGCGGCGGCGGATGCTCCTCCGCCCGTTGCGGAACCAGAGGCTGTAAACCCGGTAAGAACACCCGTTCCTGCCGAGGAGGGAGAAGATAAGCTACTTGTAATGAATAAAGGTGCGTCACTCGGTGATATTGTGAATGGACTCAATGCGATTGGAGTAACACCACGCGACCTGATTGCAATTTTGCAATCGATCAAAGCTGCTGGTGCTCTTCATGCGGACCTAGATATCATCTAACTCAAAACGTAAAATATGTAAGCGGTAGAAGGAAATATTTTCCTTACTACCGCTTTTTTTGTGGATTTAACATCACAAAAGAGTCTTTTAACTATTTGTTTTTAAATGATTTAATTGTTTATGCGCGGGGGGCGAGTGATTTGGTATGGCCTTTGCAAATTTAGTAACTAGTGGGTATCCCCCAATCAGATTAGACCTCCGACTGGGGCAAAAGATCAACAATTATTTAATAAATATTTATGTTTATTCCTTCTAGTATCAGTTCTCAGACTTCCATTCTACCTCAAATGGAGCAGGGTCGCATATCACAGTTGACTGAATTGGCTAATCCGGGCAGAAGTAAAAACAATAAGCAATTAAAGGCTTTGTCACATCAGTTTGAATCTATTTTTGTTCACCAACTATTAAAGTCAATGCGTTCTACAGTTCAGAAATCCGGTTTGTTTGATAGTCACGCGACACAAATGTATGAGTCTTTACATGATGAGGAAATGGCTAATTTAATGACTGAGAAAAAAGGTATTGGTTTAGCGGAGGTAATTTATAGAGACTTGGCTCGCTTGGAAGAAAAAACCAAGAAAGGACAACCAGGAGGTGGAAGGGCTACTCAGAACCTGAATCCAGCAATAAATATACAGGGTTAGGAAAATAATAAAATGAATTCATTATTAAAGCACCTTTTAAACACAATGGAAAAAAAGGTTGTTCTTTACGGAAAGTTTATTTCGCTTTTACAGGCAGAATGGGACAGCATTGCCGATTATTCTATTGAAGCGCTTGATTCAATAATCCTTAAAAAAGATGAACTGGTGCATCAATTGCAAAGTTTGGAATCAGACCGAACCAGAATTATGAAAAAGGTTGCGAAGGGGTTAAGGGTTTCTCACGCAAACCTGACGATGAAAAATTTATTAAATATTCAAAAAAGCTCTCTCAACCCCAGGTTAGCCAAGAGCCGAAAAAATTTATTAAACAAAATACAATTGATAAACCGTTTAAATTATTCCATTCGTGATCTGATGAACAAATCGTCCACATCTTTTAGAAAGTCTCTGGTTCACCTTCATTCAGAGGGGGAGATCGCATCTTCTCCCTATCACGCAAACGGAAAAATTCAAAAAGCAAAAAAATATAGCAGCATGCTAAGTGTAGATGCTTGAACAAACAATTAAAAAATGACAACAAATATTTTTAGTGCATTGAGTTCGGCAAAGTTGGGTCTGTTGGCACAACAGTTGGCAATAGAGGTAACAGGTCAGAATATAGCCAATGTAGAAACGGAAGGTTACTCTCGACAGGATGTAACCTTTGAAGCAAATACGCCAAGACATGCTATTAAATATGGTTCGATGCATCAAATCGGAACAGGAGTCCGGGTTGCTGGTATTGAGCGAGCTCACGACCAGTTTCTATTTGAGCAGATAATGGACGAAGGAGACCTGACAGGAAGCACAGAAGTAAAGAAAGAGATTTTTGAACAACTGGAAGTATTATTCAACGAAGGATCAGGGCGTAGTTTAAATGATGCTCTAAGTTCATTCTTTGCGTCAGTCCACGATTTGGCAACTAACGCGAGAGGATTGTCAGAGCGCGCTGATCTAGTTTCAAAGGCAGAACATCTGGCCTCTACTTTTAATCAGACTGGAAAACAGTTATATACAATCCAAAGAAATATAGACTCAACGATAGAGGCCGAAGTTGCAGAGATCAATTCGCTTACAACGCAAATTGGGAAATTGAATGAGAGCATACATGCTAACGAACCAGCATCACAATATAAAGCAAATGACCTTCGAGATAACCGAGACAGATTAGTCAAAGAGCTTTCCAAAAAAATTGATATACAACTGATCGAGGAATCAGATAATCAAATTAGTTTAACACTGAAGGATGGAACCGCATTGGTCCTTAAAGATCAAGTTTTTGATTTAAGTACATCCATCAACGCAAATAATGAATCTTTTTATGACGTATATATTGATAGTGGGTCAGCTACAAAGGATATAACGTCTACCATTACGGGTGGTGAATTACGTGGTTATCTGGATATGCGGGATACAGAAGTAGAATCAATCCTCGATAAAATGAATATCTTGAGTGCATCTTTCATTCAAGAATTTAATGGTATTCACAGAGCAGGTTTTGGTATTGACGGAAGCTCTGGTCTGGACTTTTTTTCGGGCCTTGATGTTACGGTTGATCATGACGTAGACAATACCGGCACAGCTGTGGTGAGCATGACAAACGCAAGCCCAACCACGGTTTCGGTGGATGAGTTTGAAATTGCTTTTACTGGTGACAATGCATTAGGCGTTAAATCATTTACCTTGAATAACCTGACAACAAATGCGAGCTCAGGAACATTTACCTTTAACACAGGAAGCACTTTTAATATTAAAGATGGTTTTGCGGTTACAATTTCCGGACTTGCGCATGCGGGCGATAAAGTTACATTTTCAGTATCTGAAGACGCGGCAAGCGGAATGTCTGTTTCAAGTACTATCACCGCTAATACAAATAAAATAGCGGCAGGGACTACGACTAATGGAGACGGTGGTAATGCTTTACTAATGGCTGGTTTACAAAATAAACTAGCTTTTAATAGCGTGACTTGGAGTTCGGGTTTGGGTTCATACACTTTTGATGAATATTATAATGCCGTGGTCAGTACAATAGGCATTGAATCATTTTCCGCTCAAGCGACACTTCGTCAGCAAGAAGGGATCATGCTCCAACTGAATAGTAGAAGGGAAAGTATTTCGGGTGTTTCGATTGACGAAGAAATGATAAAGATGATCAAATTTCAGCAGGCCTATAACGCATCGGCACGGATGATTTCAGTGGTGGATGAAATGCTCGATGCATTGAACCGAATGTAACTTTCATTAAACTAGAATCGTAGACCGGAGAACCGACATGGTAATGCGAGTAACCAGTCAAACCCAACAACGAAATGCATTGAATAATATTTTTCGTATTACGGAAGCTATGTTCAATGCTCAAAAAGAAATTACATCGGGAAAGAAAATCCAAAAACCATCTGATGATCCATCCGGAATGCGAGATACGTTGGTATTACGGACAAATATCAAACAAATAAAACAATTTGATCGTAATATTAATAGTAATCAATTGTTTTTAAGCCGTGGGGAATCAGCACTTGATTCTATTGGCGTGAGCATGTCCCGGGCAAAGGAACTGTCAATGGTGGAGCTTGGCGGTATGTCAACCTCAGAAACAAGAGGATATGCAAAGACAGAATTAGATAATATAATTTCCAAAGTTCTCCAGGAGGCGAACACAAAAGTAAAAAATATGTATATTTTTTCTGGAACAGATGTCAACACAACTCCATTTGAATTAAGTGCCTCAGGTGCTGTGTGCATATATAATGGAAATTCAGATAACTTGATGATTCAAATCGAAGAGGATATCAATGTTAAGGTAAATATAGCGGGTTCGGAGGTTTTGGGGACAGACTTAGATCCCAATTTAAATACTTCCACCAAAGTTTCTAAATTAAATGGCGGATCTGGCATTGCGTCAGGGGCTATTTCAATTACTGATAGAGCAGGAATCAGTGGTACGTTCACTATTACGTCATCGATGACACTAGCAAATGTGATTACAGCTATAGAAAATGTATCCTCCAATTTAACCGCTTCTATAAATAGTTCTGGGAATGGCATTACCATTACGGATACGAGTTCTGTAATAAAAAATTCGTTAACAGTCAGTGAAGTAGACGGAGGTATAACTGCATTAAGTTTAGGGATTGTTGGTACGAAAGATGGAAATATTGAGGGAATGGACCTGAATGCTGCTTTATCCACAAGTACTCTTATTTCAGAATTAAATGGCGGGGAAGGCCTGACTCTTGGGGATATCAACATTATTAACGGGGCGGCTTCTGGTGCGGTAAGCCTAAGCTCTGCGACGACAATAGCTGAAGTTATCAGTTTAATTAATAATTCAGGCAATAATGTAACGGCATCAATTGACAGTGCGGGAAGTTCTCTTCAAGTTATTTCAAATAGCAGTTCTACAATCGCCGTGGTTAGCAATGTTGGCACTGACACAACTGCTGAAGAGCTTGGAATTGGTGGTGGGAGAAATGTGATCAACACCCTTTTTAAACTCAAGCAAGCCATGGAATATGATGACACGTTTGCTATTTTAGGGTCTCTTGCTAATTTAGACTCCGGGTTGGAAACTATTAATGAGTCTAGGGCAATTTATGGAGCCGTTGCCAGAAGAATAATATCTACTGAAACGACTCACCAACAGAATATTGTTAACCAGAAAGATCAAATATCGAAGATCGAAGGGGCAGATATGGTTGAAGCGGCATCGGAATTTGCGGCAATGGAAGCTGCGCTCCAAGCGTCTTTAAGCTCAACAGCAAGGATTATTCAACCATCGCTACTGGATTTTCTACGTTAAACGTTTCCTACATGGTTGACAGGGTAAATTATGAATACTTTGATCTTGAGTTTACGTCCGCTATAAACTTTTCTCGCTCGAGCCTAATTTTTTCTTTAAAGGCTTCCAGACTTCCATATTTTAAAATATATTTTTCTCGAATTTGATCTGCTGATTCTACGTCCGTTCCTTGCTCTCCTGTCAAACAGTTTCCCTTAATATCACAAGTCCATATTGAACAATCTTTTTCAATGGCTCCCCTAAGGTCCTCTGGTATATTGCCTGAGTGTGGCAGACTATTGTAATTTGCATCAATGCGTTCTTCTATTCGATCTAGTTCTTTTACTAGATCATTTATATCTTCACCGTTCCATTCACCAACTTGTTCATCTCCATCTGCCGAGAAAATACGATTTTGCAATGAGGGATCAACCTTGATTGGGTCTAATGAAAATCGACGTTCATTATCAGCCATAATAAATTTCCTTTGCGATCAAATAATAGGAATAAGAAACTCAATTTACACCCACATAGGGGGAAAGAGAAAGGATTTTTAAAAAAATAGCAAAAATTTGTGTAACTCCGTTGTTATTCGATTAATCTGTCTTGAAGAATTGATAACAGATGGCTATTTAGATGGGTTAGCGACCGGCCGTACATGGTTTAAGGAATTGTTAAACACACCATCAATTAATTTAAAGTGAACCGATAGGCCCATAAATTTTTCTAAAATCATCGATCTTTTTTCTCAGTACACCTATTTGTAGATGAGGTGAGATGCCAAATACCTGCAAAATCTATATCAGACCAGCTTAATAATTGATATTTAATTAGTTCTGAATCTAGTATTTACTTTAGATTTTTATAAAAAATGAATATAATTAATGGTTCGGCGGTTGTACTAGCCAAATGATCTTTTTTTAGAATTTAACTTTAGAGAAAGAATATTCGTAACATTATGAATAACGAACATATTAGAAATATTGGAATTATTGCCCATGTAGATCATGGGAAAACAACGCTTGTTGATTGTCTACTGCGGCAAAGTGGCATGTTTAGAGTTAATGAATTGGCAGGGTCATGCATCATGGACAGCAATGATTTAGAAAAAGAACGAGGTATCACCATTTTTTCAAAAAATGCTTCCATTCAACATAAGGATTATAAAATTAATATTGTTGATACCCCAGGTCATGCCGATTTTGGAGGAGAAGTTGAGCGTATTCTTAAAATGGTAAATGGAGTCTTGCTAATAGTTGATGCCTATGAAGGTCCTATGCCGCAGACACGGTTTGTATTAAAAAAATCACTCGACTCGACAAAAACCCTGTTTGGCAGACGTGTATATCGTGGAAAAATCTAACTGCTCATCTGATGCTCCTAGATTAAC
>JALPWY010000049.1 GCA_023271875.1 Nitrospinaceae bacterium
TTTGAGTTCGCGGAACTTACTGGTTCTTAGTGCTTCGCTTGTTTTAATATTCTTAGGTTTTACTGTTTTAAGGATTGCTTGCTGGGTAGTCCTACTGACTGAATCTATAATTTCCTTGCTGTAACTACTGGAAACCCATCCAAATTTTCCTTTGGAATATTCAATATAAAACCAACTGCTACCACGATTTTTAAGAGTACTGTTTTTGATGTGTGGAACTTTTGATCCTCTAAGCAATCTGGCAACCACGGGGCTTGAGGAGGATGGATTTTTGCGAACATTTAAAGAATTGCTTTTGGTGGTAACTAAAATAAAATACTTAGTTTTGTCCTTGATTGGTTTTGCTTCACGAGATAGGAAAATTTGTCCAGAGATCTCCGGTGTAATATTTTCTGCAAATTTCGATGTTTTTATGTCCTTTGTTTCGCGTGTGAGGAATACATTTTCGGGAACCTTTTGAATCACTTTAAGCTCTTGAGCTATTTGAAGGGCTTTGCCTTTGGAGTCGTAAACGCCAAGGCTAAGGTTGATCATCCATGAAAACTTGGCCTGGTTTAAATTTTTGTTATTAGCTGATTTTGATTTTTGAAGAATTAATATTTTTTTTGGAAGTTTAGGTAGGGTGATGCCTAGTGTTTTTTTTAATTCAAGCGCTGCTTGGTTTGCTTTTTCTTTGTTAGGGAATGGACCCTTTTTAAGGTTAACTAGCCAGACATATTCATCTGAATTTATCTGGATATCCTCAAAGAAATTGCCTTCTTCAATCCCAGTAGATTTTTCTGCTTCCAGAATATCTGACTTATTGACAATCAGGTTTTCGGTTGAAGTTTTTGCGTGTCCAGATGTGATTGATGCACTTAATGAAAGGAAAAGTATTGGTGAAAGAATTAATCTGAGGGAGGAAGCCATTTATTGTTATTTAATTTTAAAAAAAATTGAAACAATGAGTGACCATACCGGCTAGTGATGAATCACTAGGTGGTATTTCCGTCTACTATTTGGACATTATAGATTGATGATCGTAGATGTATACATTTATCGATTTATTAGATAATTATATTCAAACATTTATTATGAATTTAGTTGCAAGAAAAAGCATTACCCCCATGCTCACAACATCGGTGCCAGTGGTAAGAAAAATGCTTGATGCAGCAGCGGGATCGGCCCCACACCTCTTAAGGAATACGGGTACAAATGCTCCCATCAATCCACTAACGATGCAACTTGCTATCATAGAAATTAAAATTATTAAAGCTAGAACCATGGCATGTGGGTTGTTTTGCTGAGTAGCGAGCATATACATCACTAAGGCGCAAATAGCTCCAGTCACAAGACCATGAACCACTCCAAGGATTGATTCTTTCACAAGTTGTTTTGATATTTTGGCACTAACGTCACCCAAGGTCATTTCCCGTATTAAGACAGCTAGTGACTGAGCTCCCGTGTTTCCCGATTGACCTGCGAGTATGGGGAGAAACATGGCAAGCAAAACAATTTGATCAATGGTATCCTGGAAAAGCCCAACAACCGCACCAGCTACAAATGCAGTAACGAGGTTTACTAGTAGCCAGGGACCCCGTAACTTAACACATTTAGCCACTGATGAATCCAGTCCTTCCTCGGGAGAAGCACCAACCATTAGGCTGCTTTGTGCATTTATTTTTAAGCCATGCGCATCGTTGACATGACTTCCTCTTAGGGTTCCTATTAGTTTTCCCTCATCGTCAACGACAGGAAACTCTGGTATCTGCTTGCCTGCAACTTTGATAAAAGTTTCAAGAACATCATCGTCAGCTTTTAAGAGAATGGGATTTTTAAGACAAACATTTTTTAATACAACATTTGGTTCATGATAAAAAGCATCTTTAAAAACCAAAACGCCTGTCACTCTGTTGGCGTCATCGACAATTATTCCGTATGTGAAATTTTTGTCTTTGTGAATTTTTTTAAGCTCGATGATTGCGTCTTCAATTGTCTTGTTTTCATTTAAAACCAAGGGAGATGGATGCATTAATTCACCCACACTACCGGGTTTAAACTTTAAACTCATTTTCCATTGCTCAGATAGGTGGTCGGGACAATCATCCAAAAAATTTAAAATAAAATCTTGTTCAAACCCTCTTAAAATGTTTAAAGTTTTTATCTTTGGAATGGATGTAAAAAAACGGACTAGCTGGTCGGTAGGAAAGACACTAAAATCTTCGTACTTTTGATAATTGTCTTTACTAAGCGTTTCGTTAGAGGTCATTTAAGTGCCTTATTTATGGTTGCTAATAACGGTTACGATTTAAATTAATGGTACCGAACGATCTATTTCTAGTTACCTATATTTGAGCTTGAAGCAAATCAGGGTATTCTAAAGAAATTATTAAATCTATCAAGTAAAATTATATAAATCAAAGGATTGGTATAAATCGTGTTATTATGCGCGTGTTTTAATTTTATTATTTTTTTAAATTTGAATTTTCTTCCCATGGTTTGAGGTGCCCCACCTATGATTGAATTCATACAAAACCTTTTCACTGATTTTTTGAATTATGTTTCTCGAGCAGAATCTTTTTATGTTGTCGAATCTAGCCTGGTTCTTTTCGTTGCTTTCTTGTTGGATTTATTCCAACGAAAAACGTTATTTGCACTTAAAGAAAAGGCTAAACGCACGAAAACGATATGGGACGATGTGGTGCTGGGTGCTCTGCCCAAACCTATCAGCATAATCATTTGGATATCTAGTTTTTCTTACGTTGCCGATATCATTCAACGGGCTACGCAAAAGATGCTTTTTTATGAGCTTTTTGATCCGGCGAGGGAAATAGGAATAATTTTATGTTTAGTTGTCTTTGCTATTGGATTAATCAATAAGGCAGAACAAAATATTCTAATTCATTCGGAGGTTCCTGATCAGACAACCGTCCATGCTTTGGCTAAGCTTGGTTACATGGTGGTTTCCATTGCGGGAGGATTAACCTTATTGCAGACTTTAGGCCTAAGTATTTCCGGTCTCATGGCCTTTGGTGGTATGGGTGGAATCGCGGTAGGTTTTGCTGCTCAAGATTTATTATCTAACTTTTTCGGAGGACTGTTTCTTTATACGGATCGACCTTTTTCAGTCGGAGATTGGGTTCGCTCTCCAGACCGTAATATTGAGGGTACTGTAGAGAAAATTGGTTGGAGAGTTACTCAAATTAGGACCTTTGATAAACGTCCTCTATATGTACCGAATGCTATATTTTCTCAGATTGCTGTGGAAAACCCTTCTCGAATGTCCAACCGGCGTATTAAAGAAACAATAGGAATTCGATACGACGATGCTGGAAAGATGGCTAAAATAATTGAACTTACTAAAGAGATGCTCTTGGCTCATTCGGATATTGATACTAGTAAAACTTTAATAGTTAACTTCAACGCATTCGCTTCTTCATCGCTGGACTTTTTTATCTATACTTTTACGAAAACCACTAACTGGGTGGATTATCATCAAATCAAACAAGATGTTTTATTGAAGGTTTTAGATATTATAGAGGGGCAGGGTGCAGAATGCGCTTTTCCAACCTCAACCGTTCATATGGCTGACGGTGAATTATTTAGAAATATCGATAACGAATCCTAAGAACCTCCTTACCTGTTAATCAATACTTACCAGATAATGGCCAATTTAATTTTTTTAGTCCAATTGAGAGTTACTTATTTTCTTTTGCTTGCGCTTTTAGCACTTGGGCCGATTGGATGTTTGAATTACGGTCCGATATCATTAAAAAGCGAGAGAAGTAAATATAATCTAGCCATTCAAAAGACAAATGATGAGCAGCTTTTATTAAACCTTGTAAGACTAAAATATCGCGATACCCCTTTTTTCTTAGAGGTTGGTAGTGTGGCATCGCAGTTTAAATTGAAAAACAAGGCAAGTATTACAGCACAGCTTGAGAGCATGGTTAAGGACATCTTTAATTTAGGAGCAAGTACCTCCTACGAAGAGAGTCCTACTGTTAGCTATACGCCATTACACGGCGATGATTTCGTGAAAAATATTTTATCAACTTTGCCTCTTAAAACGATAACACTTTTGTTTCATTCCGGTTGGAGCATTGAAAGAGTATTTAGAGTTTCCTGTCAATTACTAGGTGGACTTGAAAACGCTCCAGGCGCTTCGGGACCTACTCCTAAGCTTGCCCCACAATATAAAGAATTTCTAAAGGCTGTACAATATTTGCAGGAAATAGATGACCGCGATGCCCTGCGCATAAACTATCAAGAAGTGAATGGGCAACCACAGATGGTGTTACAGATTTTAAACGAATCTAAAAACTCTAAATCTGCCTTAGAGTTTGCTCGTACTGTAAATGCTGTCCCTGGAAAAAGCATGTATGTCTTAAATCATTTTCCAACTTCTGAGCAGGTAGACCACCTAAGGGTTGTTCCAAGGTCTTTCCTCGGTATTATGTTCTACCTTTCTCAATCGATCGAAATTCCTAAGAGAGATGTTCTCAAGGGTAAGGTTACCCTGACAAAAACCCTCACCGGCGAAAGTTTTGATTGGTCCGATGTTACCGGTGATTTACTAACGATCCGGTCTTCCAACGAAGAGCCGCTGCGGTCCATGGTTCGCATATACTACAGGAACTCTTGGTTTTATATTGACGATTCAGACTTGAATTCCAAGTCCACGTTTTCACTTTTAACACAAATATATGCATTGCAATCAGGAGCAATTAAGAGCACGGATCCAGTTCTGACAATTGGAGTGGGTTCCTAGATGGCAAAATCTATTGCAGTCAAGTATTTACTGACCTTTGAAAGATAGTTTTTGGACTTACAGAACTAATTTTCTCAATCTATGGCCTCTCTTACAAAATTATTACAATTTAAATATTTAGCCGGGCTGTTGCTGGTCATTTCAAGTTGTATTTTTTTTGGGTGCACCAAGTATGGGCCTGTGTTTTTACAAAGCGAAAGAAGCCAATACAACCAGGCCATTCAGAAAACCAATGACGAGCAACTTCTTCTTAATTTGGTTCGTTTGAAGTACCACGACACCCCTCTTTTTATGGAAGTACATAACATTGCCTCCCAGTTCACGCTTCAGAAGGATATGGGTATAAGCACCCAACTACAGGCAGGGGCCAAGGGGATTTTTACTCCAGATGCTAGTACCTTTGTGGAAGAAAGCCCAACCATCAGTTATTCTCCACTACATGGGGAGAAATTCGTCCAGAGTGTCCTGACAGCAGTTTCATTGAAGACCATTGCACTTTTATTTCATTCAGGTTGGAGTATTGAGCGGATATTCAAGGTGTGCTTGCAGCGTATCGATAAACTTAAAAATGCACCAAGTGCTTCAGGTCCCACCCCCAAAATTGCTCCAAAGACCAAGAAATTTTTTCAAGCAGTGAAATATTTGCAGAAACTGCAGGTACATGGAGGACTTGACCTTG
This sequence comes from Nitrospinaceae bacterium, assembly GCA_023271875.1. Lineage (GTDB taxonomy): Bacteria > Nitrospinota > Nitrospinia > Nitrospinales > VA-1 > Nitromaritima. Next base: position 5,430 of record JALPWY010000049.1, read on the forward strand.
TGTACCGAGTGTCTGATGGAGAACCCCAACTGGTAATTCATATTTCAGAGGCAATTAAAAATTCACAACCTGCAAATCAGTTCGCCCGATCAATCAATGCGACTATTGGACAAACAAGTTATGTCTTTGGAGCCCCCAGTGTAAAAGACAAACTATCCATTGATATCGTTACTCGGTCTTTATTAGGAGTCATGTTTTATTTATCAGAGGCTGTTCAAGTCCCTGAGCAGGATATTGTGGAGGGGAGGGTTACTGTAACTAAAACAGATGACGGTCAGGTGTTCGATTGGGCAGAGATTACGGGAGAACTACTTCAGATCCACAACAGTCCGAATACACCAGTAGATGTAAGTCTACTGATTTTTTATAGAGATCACTGGTTCTATATAAACGATTCTGACTTGGTATCAAAGTCGACATTCTCCCTTTTGGCTCAGATCTACGCATTGCAGGCTGAGAAAGAAGACTAGCTGTAGAAAACCGTTCTACCCTTCTTCCGGTAGATCAGGAAGTGAAAACTTTGTAGATTGTACTAGGCTTTGTTGAATCATGAAGCCGTGATTACCTTCTCCAATACCAGCTTTTTCATAGATGAAGTTGAAAATTTCGTCAGCACGATCTGCGTTGACAACCACATCAAGCACATCTACCTCTACCCAGTTATCAAAATCGCTTGCGCCTGCTGAACTTCCTGTTCCACGGCTATTGCTTACATTTCCGGTGCAAATACCAGTTTCTTGTTTCAAAAGCTTAATTATGGGAACTCCTGTCCCATTGGGAAGAAAACTTGTAATTAGTTTCGAATTTTTACTTGGATCCATGGTTTGACGCTCCAGATATTTGTCTTCGTGATGGCTTTATTCAGTTACCCTGCTGAAACTTTTGCTAGCACTTCAGGTGGAATATAGGTGGCCGCTTTATCCAACCGAGTAATATACGCGATTCCCATTCCAGGAGTATCCAATTTCCCGGCAAGGTACATTCTCTCAAAAACTCTATCTACTTGTTCAGAGGAAACCAAGATCTGTATTACTTCTTTTTCTACTTCGACAGCAACTCCCAATATTCCGAGTCGCTCTCGTATTCCCATTCCTTTGCCATAGTTAACTGTTGCCCCTTGAGCTCCTGCTTCACGCGCAGCTCTTATAATTGGTTCTGCTGCTCCACGTTGAACGACACAGGTTATCAAAGCTACATCCTTGAGTACGGTGATATCCCTTTGGGCCATCTTTTTTTACCCCCTATTTATATTAAGCAGCTGATTTATTTTTTGATCCTCTCTGAACCCATAGTCCGGTGATTAAAACCGATACGATCGGGCATATGGAGGCCATGGAAAGAATACCGAATCCCTCAACTGCTTCTACGGCGTTCCCAAAACCCAATCCCATTGCCAAAACTAGAGGCACTGTAATTGGTCCGGTTGTAACACCTGCGCTATCCCAGGCAACATTTACAAACTCTTCAGAGGAAAGAGCAGTTAATACTATTCCAACCGTGTATCCAATAATAACCATGTAGGCTATAGGCCATTCAAATATTATTTTCATTACACCTAAGGTCAATCCAAATCCGACACCGATGGAAACAGCATACATTAGTGTGTTTTTTTTGAAGGACCCGTTGGTTAAAGTTTCAACCGTTTGTCCTAGCGCGTTCAACGCAGGCTCAGCTAAGGTAGCTCCAAATCCCAACAACCAGGCAAACATACCAGCGATAAATATGCCCAGGGCATATGTGTATAAAGGGGATCCGGCAACTGCAGGAATTGCATTAAATGCGGCTGGAACCATACTGCCTGACTGTTCTCCTAACTTGGCTAGACCGTAACTTAGCCCCACATTAAAAATCATCATACCCGTTACACAAAGTACTAGACCATATGTGAGAATACCTGCCTCTTGCACTTTCTCTCTTAAGACAAGCTTAAGTACTAAAAATAGAAATATAACCAATGGAATGATCGCTTGAGCACCTCCTTTTATTTCTGCCCATGGGGTTAACTCGTGCCAAAGGGGAACAGATGCAATTGCTGTGGAGGCCTTAGCAGCGGCGATTATTGCCTCCGGCGTGGTTACCGTAGAAACGTAGACCGCAAGACACAACACGGCAATAATAGGAAATAGGGATGCAAGGGTGACAATCCCAAATCCGGAAAGCGATGATTCGCCTTTACCGCCCGAGGCAGCAATGCCTATTCCGAGTGCAAGTACAAGAGGAACTGTTACTGGACCTGTCGTAACAGCTCCACAGTCCCAAGCAAGACCAAGGATTTTGGCTAGATCTGGATTTCCCATGCAATATACAGTCAGACCAATAGTGGGAATGAGAGCCATATATATCATTGGCTTTAAGCTCCAGTTATAAAGGAACCGAGCCGTTCCGAGGACAGCTGCCAAGCCAACCCCCATGCCAACAACAAGAACTAGTGTCCCAGCCCATTCACCCAACAAAGTACGTAAAAAAGGTGCTTTTTCAACATTAACTATGGAACCGACAGCTTGTAGTGCCCCAATAGCTGGCTCCGCAAACGTTACCCCAATTCCTAAAAGAAATGCAATTAGGAGAACTACGGGGAGGGGCGATTTTTTTGGTAGATTAGTTCCAATCACTTCGCCAAAGGGCATGAGTCCAAGTTTCAGACCTTCCATGAAAACCATAAGGCCTAAGATTACTGCACCCAACCCACCAGTAATAAGAACTGCTTCTTGGACCGGTTGACGCAAAATTAAGATTTGAAATAAAACCAAGTATATTGCAAGTGGGAATACAGCCTTTACCTGTTCTATTAACCGGACATTTAAATAGGGTGCTAATAAATTGTAAATATCTGCTGATTGTAGTTTAAGTTTTGGGGGATGATAGGGAATCGGTTGGCCTTGGCCATCTACTTCAAGCTTTGGAATTAGGTCATTGTAGGATACGGACCTTTGCTTTAAAGTGGACTCCCGAACAAACTGCCCATATTGGATTTCTGATGGCATAGACAGATTCCTCTGTAAGATTGAAAAAACATTAAAATCTTACAGATTTTTAATGAAGAATGCAAATATCTTTTTGAATAAAGAGGTGTTATCGCGTTACAGACTTTTTTAGGAATTTCTTTTTATTTTAATTTTATCCTAAATATGGATTTTAATGGGCACCATCCCATGATCCCAGTGAGGGTAAAGATTATCCCCACAACCGCAATAATGAAACCTCTTTCTACAAGGCAGGCATGAGCTATGAAATTGCTCCACTCCCAGCAAGGAATTTGGTAGGCGGGTGTTGTATAACTCAACCAGTAATTCCCCGAAGTCCACACACCCCACGAAACGAGGCCTAAGCCTAAAGCTAATCTAAAAACTCTTTCTAAAGTACTTTCATTTTTAGAAATCATAACAATTCTTCCTTGCTCATAGGAATATTCCTATATTATGGACTTGTTTGATTGAGGGTCAAGAGATAATAATTAAATTAATAAAAATACTAATTTAAGAAAGGTTACCTAGATTTTACATAAATACTTGTTGAGGTGGCGGCAAGCAACTATTTTATTAAAGCAATAGTTTCACCGTCGGTCGCATAGCGCAATTGACTTTTCGGGTGAGGTTTACCATTTTGATGGACAAGAAGAATTTTTTGCTTAATTTTTGTGTTGAAATGAATTAATGATTCATAATCGGTGTGAAGGTTTCCACTGCCCACATCATGAATGATTAGGTCTGAATTCCATATAAACCCAAGAACTCCATTTTTTCGAGTCTGGGTGAAGGTACCTTTTTCGTACCACGTATTTATTTTAGAGATATCATACTTTGTATCACCAGAGTGGGCGATCGATTTTGTCGTTTTTCCTTTTTCAAACGTAATCGTACAGCGCCCTGAGGGAATTGAATGTAACGAATAGTCAAACTCAAAGAAAGTATTCTTAAAGCCTGGAATCCTGATTTTTTTGTTGGGTTCCACCTCAATAAATTTCACGTACTTTTCGATAGAGCTTTTTGATAAAGAGGTGAGGGCTTGTGATTTTCGCAAAAAACTTTCATAGATAATGCGAGAAGATATAAGGTTTGTTTTCCTTTTTTCCAGCAGATTTTCCAAAACACCGGCATCATGGTCGGAGTGTACATGCGTTAAAAAGACGTGACGCACATCATTTTTGTTAATTCCATAATTCGATAGAATCGAATTGTTTTCGGCTACAACATCAATCAGGATTCCCTTGCCTTCAGCCCAGACGATTACTGAACTATTTTGCTTGTCGTGTGAAAATCCGGATCCTACCCCTACGAAAGTTACTCCAAAAAAAGGAGCTTGAATTGGTTTTGGTTCCTTCTTTTTTTTGATCTTTAAAGCAATAGAATTAAGATTGACGGTGCAACGTTCTATTTTTTTCTCTAAAACTTTAAAGACCCCCGGTTCGACTTCCTGAATTTTTAATTTTTTGCCCTTATTTTTTAATCCATCAAGAATGCAAATATTAGACTTCCCAATGTGATAAAACTTGACTGTTTTTGAAATAAAACTATTTCGATCTCTCTCTTTGGCTAGTGAAAATAAATCAATTTCTTTTTGAAGTTGGGCGCACTGAAGGTAGATTTTAGTTAGTTTTTTGGAGAGATTCTTAATGCCACTGTTGAGAATCGATTGGTTTTTCGAAAGAACCTTGTCTTCGATGAACTGCTTGAGCTGTTTACTGATTTGTAGTTCGCTGTGGTGTTCTCTTAAAAGATTGTCGAATAAAATAGAAATACTTTTATTTTTGGCAACGTTTTTTCTTAAGAAAATTTGAAGATTTTTTCTACCCTTTGCGTCCAAACACTTTTCATTTAACAATTTATTACTTTGAGATTCTAATAACTGGTGAAACTTTGGCCCAAAAAGAGTCTCATTTAGGATGTCGCGAAACCTTTTTTCTTGCTCGGGTAGGCAATACGCAGAAACAGCAGAACCAGCAGCTCTTGTAAATAAATAGCTGTAAACGATAAATTCAAAATCAAAATTGTTTAAGTTGTCGCAAAATGTTTGGGATGAAATAACATATTTTGACGGGAGTGGTTTTTTTAGCCTTAAAAACTCTTTTACTATTCCCGGGGGGCAACCAAAAACTATTTCACCATAGTCTTTAGTTTCTAGGAGGCTATAAAGATGGCCATTGCTGACATTGAAATCTTTTTTGATCATTGTATGCCGATTTAAACAATGTCAAATATAGAAAAACTTTAAATTATTTTATAAATATTTTGTGAGGTTCTTAAAGAAGTCACTTTGACGTCATGGTTAAAACACCATCCCAATTTTTAGGGGGGTTCTTTTTCAATCCTTCAACGCGATCTATGTATGTTTGTGAGAGGGCATCATTGGGATTTAGCTTGAGACATTCTTTAAATGATTTTATAGATTTATCCCAACTCCCGCCGCTGTAGTGTTTTCGTGCTTCTTTAAAGTGATTCACAGATTCCATTAAATTCGGGAATGAATCATCAGTATGGTAGTCAAGAACTTCGTACACTCCAACAGGTTCAGTTTTCCCTTTTACAATAATATTATCAACGTCACGTATTTGATAGGTCCCTTTAAGTTTTGCAACTGTGTATTCACTTATCAACAATTTGGCTGAATACGCTTTGCATGCGCTCTCTAACCTCGCGGCTAAGTTTACGCCATCCCCTATCATTGTGAAATCCATTCTTTTAGGCGATCCGATATTTCCTGAAACTATTTTATCTGTATTTAGGCCGACGCCCATATAAACAGGCAACTGGCCCTGTTTTTTTCGTCCAGTATTCCAATCTTCCAAACGTGTGAGCATGGAAATAGCTGCCCGCATGGCCCTATCTTCATCATCATCATGCGAGATAGGGACTCCAAAGGCGGCCATAATTGCATCGCCAATAAACTTATCTAGCATCCCTTCTTCCTTACTAATACAATCCACCATGATTGTGAAATAGTCATTTAATAAAGAAACCGTTCCCTGGGCCCCTAGAGCTTCTGTTAAAGTTGTAAAACCTCGTATGTCTGAAAAAAGAAGCGTAGCCACCAAGTCTTGGCCACCAAGCACATCATCGCCACCTGCCAAAAGCTGGTCAGCCACTCCAGGGTCCATGTATCTAGACATGGTTGATTTCATTCGTTTTTCGGAACTGATGTCTTCTATCATTATCAGGGTGCCTAAATTTTTGCCTTCTGGATCAGTAAGGGGGAGTATGGAGGTGTTTACTGATAGTTTTTCATCTCCAAAAACCATTTCCGCATCCACTGTTATTTCTGGCTCTTGTGTTTTTAATACCTCTTCCACCTGATCCATAATCCAACAATTTTTATCCACAAAATGTTCCTTACCTGTCAGTCCGATAATTTCCTCCTCGGTTACAGACATGATTTTCAATCCAGCGGCGTTACAAGTAACTATTTCTCCTTCATCGTCCAATGTTATTACTCCATTAGACATACTCTGCAGCATCCCATCAGAATAATTTTTCATATTCTGGACATCATCAAATAGCTTGGAATTTTCTAGCGAGATAGCTACTTGGGTTGTAAAAGCTCTTAGTCGCGATTCATCCTCATCCGTGAAAGGCCCGCCCTTTTTATTAAGAACCTGGGAGACTCCGATGATTTCGCCTTCTTTTGTGGTTATTGGGCAGCAAAGGACTGACTGTGTAAAATATCCTATCTTTTTATCAAAGCCTGGATTAAAACGAAGATCAGCATAGGCGTGAGGGATATTAAGAGTTTCTCCTGAGGTAAAAACCGTTCCAGCGATTCCAACATGATTTGGTAATCGAATCTCTCCGACACCATCACCTCCAGCAACTCTGGAAAAAAGTTCATTAGTTTTTGGGTCATTGATGAATATAGTCGATCTATCAGCATCTAACATTCGGGTAATCTCACCGACAACATTCTGGAGTAATCTATTAAGATCAACTTCTGCCGTGATCGTTGCGACAGTATCTAGAAACTCCATTTCTTGAGCGCGTTTTTTCCGAATTCGTTCTACTTGCTGGGTGCCGGCCAAAGTGACTGAAGCCTGACTCGACAATGTCTCTAGGAGGTTTAAGTCTTCCTTTGTGAATCGACCTTTGTTTTTATTTAGCGCCTGTAATACTCCTATAACTTGCCCTGCCATAGTTCGAACCGGAACGGAAAGAATATTTTTTGTGTCAAATCCTGTTTCTTCGTCGATTGACTGATCATGCCTTGGATCAGCTTTAGCATCATGTATGGTGAGACTTTCTGCATGAGTAAAAACATATCCAGCAACACCCTGGTCATTTAAAACTCTAATCTCTCTTTCTAGATCGCCTAAAGCAACACGAGAGTAAAGCTCTCCTGTTTGTTCATCGTTTAGAAATAATGTGCTTCTTTCACAGTCCAATTCCTCAGCAGTAATCTCAATTAATCTGTTTAGAACTTCACTTAGGGATTCAAAACCAGCTATCTCACGAGTCATTTCAAGAAGAAACTCCGCCTGCTCAAGACGTTTGTTTAGTTTTAATAATTTGCCATGTTCAATGGTGACGTTCTGTCCTTTACCTCCATTCTTCTGACTTGTGGAAATTGCATCAATAAAGTTGTCTTGTTTCTTGTTGCCTGAGGCCTTGTTTTGGGGAGTTTCTTTTTTGGTTTTTGCCATGGGGAGTATTTTGCCTAGTTATTAAGAATCAAATCCACTCTAAGTAAATATATTTAGTTACACTTGCTGGACATCCGATAACATCGCATATTTTTTTTATTTTTTTAAATTATTTTTTTTCAAGTTTTGCTCGAAGAGAAGCAACTGTGCCCTTGAGTACTTTGATTTCACCAGTACTAGCCAGTTTTTCTGATTGAATAGCTTCAGCCATATCGAATCTGCTTTTTTCGAGTTCATCTCTAAGAGAAGCTGCCGTGCCTTTGAGAGCTTTGACTTCGTTCTTACTGGCGAGTTTTTCTGATTGAATA